>JAEDDX010000125.1 GCA_016293615.1 Acetatifactor sp. | reverse complement strand
TCGCTGGAATCCATGTCCAGAAAGTCCTTCAGCAGCTGGTCGCTGATATCGGAAGCGGTAATCTGCAAATAGCTCATGGCACCGTAGAGCTTTCCCATGCGGAAGATCCTGCTGCCGGGGAAGGCAAAAGAGGTAGGCGCGATGTAGTCCTTTACAGAAAGACCACTTTTGGGAAGCCACTTCCAGTCAAACCGGAACTTCTCCTGATCACCCATGTGGAACATGCTGTGCATCAGCTGGAGCCGTTCCTTGCCGTCCAGCAGCTTGGCAGCAACACCCAGCCGGTGGAAGTTGTTCATCAGGTCAACTTCGATGTGGTCAAGACGGGGCTTTGCCTGCTTCATGGAATTGGCTTCTATTCCGAAGGTCAGGTACTTCGTCTTGGTCAGACCGTTGTTGCCCTTCTGAAGCTGCTGCCGGAGCATCATGCCGTATTCGGCGCGGACATCATCAAAACCGTCGTTCTGATAAGGAATGCGGATGCTCTTTTCAAAAGCATCCGCATCGGTGGACATATTCATAAAAGACAGCTCGAAATGGATGCTGGAATCGAAGAAGTTCAGGAAGGAGCACCATTCCTCAAAAATGGCGGTCTTGTCCTCCTGCTGGGCCAGCTGGTAGTTGATATCCTGAAACTGGATTGTCTTGGTGTAGTACCGATCTGTGACACGGCAGATACCGTCCGGGAACATCCTCTGAAACGGAATAGACTGCTGCGCTGTCCGGGGAACGCCATCGTCCCGCTTGGCTTTCTTCACCGCAGTTTGCAGTTCCCTTTGCTGCTTTCTGGACAGCTTTTTCGTGGAAACCGGAGCCGAAGAAGCTGCCTTTGCTTTTCTGGATTTCTTTTTATCAATGGACAATTCGCTGTACCTCCTGCTCAAGTTCGTCCTGACGAATCAGGGCTGCATAGTAGTTGTTCGTTCGGTAGGGGCGCACCTGGGGACGGATGATTTTCGCCTGAATGAAGTGCTGGGCAATCTTCTCCAGCGGCTGACCATCTTTCTCGTACATGCCGAGAAAGAACATGGGCAGCATGACCAGCATCATCCCCAGCGTTGCCAGAGAGACATTTCCGGTTCTCTTCAAAAGGAAGAAAACCGGAACACCGACGATGGCAGCAACAGAGAAACAAATCAGCTGCCGCTTCGTCAGATTGAAAAGGATTTTGGATTTCACCCGTGTCAGGTCACGGGGTACGGAAATATAAGCTGCCATTTGGCCTCCTTAATGTGCATTGAGTACGGATTTGGCAAGTCCGCCGGTCTTGAACAGAGTGAAACACAGCAGCACCGTGTACCCCACTACACCCCACAGGGATGCAATAATGTCCTGGGAGAAAGCGACGCTCTGAATCAGGACGGCGTATATGCCAACACAGACAAGAATGAGGAATCCCTGGAAGCCGATGGCAAACAGGGAGCGCAGATAGTTCTGCCCAATCTGGGACTGCTCCCGGTTGCCAAAGGTGGAGAACGGGATGGGGGCAAGGCTGACCATGAGATAAATCTCAATCATACGGCCATAGACGATGACAAAGATCAGAATGCCAAGCACCCACATGGTGGTCTGAACGATGAAGGACTGCAAATACAGCCCCAGCATCGGCCCCAAGTCCATGGCTTCGACAGTTGCCTGCATACTGTCCAGCGCGGCAGAATCGATAGCAGTCGAACCTGCTATGATGCCTCCCGCACCGGCGATGACCTGCTGCGACACATCGAAGACCGCCATGGTGATGTTGAAGCAGTTTGTGATGATGGTAACGGCCAGAAAGGTTTTGAAAACCCATTTGAAGAAGATCCAGGACTCAAAATTCGCCAGATTGTTGTGGTCAATAATCATCTGGATCAATTCATAACAGGCAATGAAGGTGAGAATCATACCTGCAATCGGGACGATGACCGATTCGGAGACATTTCGGATCATGCCGAAAATCCCCGGCGAAAAAGCCGCCGGGGTTGTTCCGACCTGGGTTGCAATATCTCCAACTCGCTGATTCACAGAATCAAACATCCCGGACAGATTTTGCATGATTCCACTGACCAGCATTTCTTTCAGCCAGTCTGTAATCTGTTCGAGTATGCTGTCCAAGTGTTACCTCCCGATTAGCCGAAGAGACCGGAGAGCAGAGGAACCAGAGTGGTGCCGATGAGGGCCACGCCGCCGCCAGCCATGAGCTGCTTCATGCCCTGGCTCTTTGCGCCGGGATTGTCGTTGCCATAGCCCTCCAGCAGGTTGATGGCACCCCAAATGCCAAGACCTGCGCCAAGGGCGATGACCAGAGTCTGAAGAACGGTGATTGCAGAGTTGAAAAATGCCATAGTTTTCCTCCTGATTTCCCCGGAGTGGGGAATGTGTGATATTTGTGAAACGAAAAGGGTTTGCCTGACAGCTCACACACCAGCGTCTGGGCAAAAAAAGAACCGACTACAATCGGTCGGCAATTGTTTGGTGCAAATATTCTATTTTCAGTATTCAGTTAAGGTTCAGGTGAATCAGTTGGCGAACGGAACAGTCATTAGCCGAACAGACCGGACAGCAGAGGAACCAGGGTGGTGCCGATGAGGGCGACACCGCCGCCAGCCATAAGCTGCTTCATGCCCTGGCTCTTTGCGCCGGGATTGTCGTTGCCGTAGCCCTCCAGCAGGTTAATGGCACCCCAGATGCCGAGGCCTGCGCCGAGCGCTACAACGAGGGTCTGAAGAACGGTAATTGCACTGTTGAAAAAAGCCATATTGTAATCTCCTTGCCATTTAAGGCGAAAAATAGTGTGTCATGCCCCAGTCTGCGTAATGTCCTGAGAACCTGATTTGATATCTGCTAACCGCAGTGAGTTGGTCTGCTGACACTGCTGCCCAGCCGGGGCATGAAAAAAGCCGCCCTATTTCAGGCGGCAAAAATCATGGATTAACGAGCGTTATCGCGGCTGGGTTTGGGAGCAGAGCGGGGCGTTGCAGCCCTGCTTTCACTCTTCTTCGCTGCGAGATTACCGAGCATGGAATCTCTGGGTCGTTCCTTGTATGCCTCCACCATTGCCTTAAGCTGTGTGTTGGAGACAGTTCTGGATTCGTTCTGCCAAATGGTGCGTCCCATATCGTCCTTCCCATGGGGCATGGAGCGGGACAC
>JAEDDX010000056.1 GCA_016293615.1 Acetatifactor sp. | reverse complement strand
GAGAGGATGACAACCTTATGAGGATTGAGAGCAAATCCATCGCCCAGGAAGTGCTTCTAAGATATGCTCAGGGAAATGAATAACCTTTATTTTTTGATGCGCCAACTTATAACAGATTGATTGCGAAGAACTTACGCAATAGTAGCGAGCCCTGCCGGTGATGACTATAGATACCGAAGGACAACAATCTCGCGCCGAAAAGTCAGTTTGTTCTGTTTTTTACCTGAATAGCAGCCAAGTTCGGGAATAAAATTTGGCCAAATGGGTGAATAATTTTTGGCCAAATGGGTGAACAAGAAAGATTATTCGTATCTTTGTTGTAGCTATAAAGAAGACACCATATGGAAAAAGTATATAAGAATAGGATAGCAGATGGTCTGCTACAGCGCAAGTTAGCCGGGAAAGGTGCTGTGCTCATAGAAGGTGCCAAGTGGTGTGGGAAGACAACTACTGCAGAACAGATTGCCAAGAGCATACTTTATATGTCAGAGACAGGGATGGTGGAGCAGAATATCAGGCTGGCATCGTTGAACCCGAAATTGCTGTTGAGAGGAGAGAATCCGCGTCTTATTGATGAGTGGCAAATCGCTCCCCAATTGTGGGATAGTGTGCGCTTTGAATCAGATCATGGACCATTAGGTCAGTTTATTTTGACCGGATCTTCTGTCCCGGCAGATATGAGCAAAGTAATACATTCCGGGACCGGACGTATAGGATGGATTAAGATGCGTCCTATGAGCCTCTGGGAGTCGCATGAATCGACTGGTGAGGTATCTCTTGCCGAGTTGTTTACAGCACCTGATCAAGTTGGTGGCATAAACAAGATGGATATCGAACAGGTAGCGTTCTTGACTTGTCGTGGTGGATGGCCTCTTGCAGTTGACATGGATCGAGAGATTGCTCTGGATCAGGCATTTGACTATATCGAGGCTGTGGAGAAGCGAGATATTTCGAAGGTTGATGGCGTGGAGCGTGATCCAGTACGTGTTCATCGTCTGTTACGCTCTCTGGCAAGAAATCAAGGGAGCCAGGCTTCATTCGGAACGATTCGAGCTGACCTAGAAGCTAATGAGTCTGATTCGTTGTCTGAAGATACAATATCCTCATACATCAAAGCATTGAAGGAGATTTTTGTGGTTGAAGATAGTGAAGCCTGGAATCCAAATCTTAGGAGCAAGACTGCGATTAGGACGAGTGATACACGGTATTTCACCGATCCATCAATAGCTACAGCAGCTCTTGGTATTGGCCCTCAGGATCTTGTAAATGATTTGAATACCTTTGGACTGGTTTTCGAGACACTCGCAGTTCGTGATTTGAGAGTATATGCGGAAGCATTGAACGGGAAAGTGTATCATTTCCGGGACAAAAACGGCTTGGAGTGCGATGCGGTTATTCACTTGAGGGATGGTCGGTACGGTTTAGTAGAGATAAAACTGGGTGGTGATGAACTAGTTAATGAGGGTTCGGAATCGCTCCTAAGGCTGGCCGGGAAAATTGACACAGAAAGAATGAAAGCCCCATCATTTATGATGGTGCTGGTTGGCGTGGGGACTTATGCCTATAGACGTGAGGATGGGGTATATGTGGTGCCTATTGGATGTCTTAAGGACTGATGCTAGATGGTATTATTGTGTTATTTCATAGTGTTTCCTCCATTCTCAACATTATGGGATTAGTATATGGATTAGCTTTATTAGTCAATACGGTGCTATCTAAAATCACTAAACAACTCACGTATAGGACCTGCGATTAGTCGCCAGCCAACTGTCTCATGTCATGGCTTCAATTCACACAAATTTAACGATAATTCTTTACATGTCAGTTTGTAATTCGCTTATTATGAATTTTTGACAGACTATATGTCAAGTTTTACAAAACATCTGTAATTCTTTTAAAGTGTGACGATAAATTCCTAAATTTGTATTCTGCGAGTTATGCGCGTTGTCAAATATTTCTGAATGGCTAAAGACGGTGGTATACCTGGAATTCTGATCGCGATAGGTTTGGTGATCTACCTCGTTGCGAAGTATTGGTGGATACTTCTGATTATTGCGGCTATTGGGCTGTTGATATGGATCATTTCCAACACAAAGAAATCCGATGCCACTACTAAGCAGAGTGCCAGCTCCGGCAATTCCTCAAAAAGTCAGAATCAAGTATCAGAGAATAAAGCAAGCAGAATAGAACAACATGTTCAATCTTCAGTCCAGACCGCTGTCGAGAAAGTCTCGGAAAGTGTTGCCAATGACCAGATAAATGCTGCAGATACAAAGATGCCAACTGATGAAAGCTTTGAGAAATGGCTGAAATTTCACAATGACCTCGTCCTCAAGGCCAACGAGCAGCGTCATTGGGGAAACGCGGAGAAAGAGAAATCCATATGTGAGTCGGCCTTGACCAGCCAGGAGCTTGCAGATCTCGAAGAATATTTCCGGAATAAATATGAATCGTATTGGAAGAACAGGCTATCCATGCTGGAAGAAGGTCGAAGCCAGATAAAGACAGAAAGTCCTTCTGAAAACATCACCCCTATAGTATCTGTTTCCCGAGAGGAACTGCCGCCATTGTACAGCCGTACGGATAAACAGTATCTGCTTCACCAGCGTGATATAGATTTTATTGACAGATTTATTTTTCAAGCGAAAATCGCTTTATCCGGCAGCCCCGAATTCGCTCCGATAAAACTCATTCAAACTTTATGCGGTTCATACCAGAAATCCGGGAATGAACAGAATATCTTCGAATATCTGAAAGAAAATCTCGCAGGCAGTTCGGGTTTGTCAAAGCCTACTACAACAGAGCGGGAGATTGCTCTTGAAGTGGTCGATAGCCTGCAAAGGGGTGATGAAGACAAAGAGATAATCAAACGGATAACCGCAAATCGACATATTGATAAGGTTGCGACTCAAGACCCGATCTACAGCCTTGCCATGGACGTGCTCCTGAGACAGAGAGCGGACTCGGCAAAGTTTGATAAAAGGCTGGAACTGGAGAAAACCGTTTGTCAGGAAGCTCTGGATGCCATTGATGGAAGTGGTGGCAGTGCCTATCGGAATTTTTGGGAAGAGAGAATGAAGACAGTGATGAAACCAAACAGGATAGCAATGGCAAGGATTGATTCCTTCCCATTGAAGGCATTCAAGAAAATACAAGACCCATATGCTCAGAAGGTAATCAGTTATTTGGGTAGCTACAAAGGGGCATTCCAGAGCAGTGGGAATGCAGATGAAGATATCTATGAGTATTTCCTTGAGAAAGCCGAAAAACGCATAAAGCAATCATCATCGAATGATATCGCAACTACTTTTACCGATTTCAAGAATCTGGTGCTCAAACTCCAAGAAACAGACGATGATGAAGTGGTTATCGCATGGATAAAGGAGAATGTAGCCAAAACATCGATAAACTTTTCCGAATCCGAAAGGAAGGTCGTTCCATGGGCCCATGTCTATGTCTATGGCACCGGAGAACTGGATGAGGCATCGCCCAGTCAGAAGTCATACTACAAGTATTTCAAGGAGCAGTTCCTTGCAGGAAAATGCTTGGATCTGGAAGGTTATTCAAACTACGCGTTCGTCTTGATGTTCGACCTTGCCGATTCCTGCACAAGCAAGGACAAGCTGGATGAGCTTGAGAGGAATCTGTCCGTATTGGGAGAACACTACCCGAAGACGAAGCATTACATAGATGCCACATTGGAGAAAGTTCAGGACAGGTTCCTTGCGCAGCAATCGAAGGAACTCCTGAATGCTTTCGATAATGTCAAGCCGACCAAGACAAGATGGATAAAGGTCGGGGAGACCGTCACTGTCGCCGGGATGAAGCTGACAAGAGGCGGATTCTATTTGGGAAATTATCTTGAAGTTCCCGAGAAGAATGTTTCGTATTCCTCTTATGGAGGTAGAAAGGGATTCAAATTCCTTGGCCCGGTAGTGAATCCGGTTCTGGAGGCAAAATATGTTGCCAATGCGGAATGGTCTTCATTCAGTTCCTATTCCACGCTCACGAAAGGGATACGGTACAGGTATTTGAGTTTCCTTTCAGGTGACATTCCTATTGACCAGATCGAGTCAGCGCTTCTCTGCCTTTACATCATGGGAATAGAGTACAGGCTGTTTGTTGACGAGGAAACGACTAAAGAAGAAAAGGAGTCTCTTGTCAGGCTTCTTGTTGACATATACTTCAACCATAAGTCCGTACCGGTAAATGTCGAGAACATTACAGACAATGCTGCCTCTGATGATGTTTATGATGAAGAAGATGAGGATGAGGATATCATTTTCGATGATGAGGAAGAAAATGATGATTGGGACTACAACTTTGGCACCAGGGATATGGTGTCCGACCTTGTTGACCGGGCTCTGTGCACCCTTATGCCGGACAACTTCAGGGAACTGGTTGGGAATTTCCCTGTAAGGCAGCTGAAGTACTACTCGCGTTTCCTTCTGAATGCATATGTTGACAAGGGAAAGAAGATATCTCATGCCAAGGCCTTCGATTTCTCCGTTGACTATCTTGATCTGCTGTCTGGAATTCCTGATAACGAGGCGAACCGGGAGGCTCTGAAGAACCGTTTCATCGAGCATATGAAATCATGGGAGCAGTACTATCCTTCATCCAGTTCCTCTTATCGAAGTGGAAATACAACTGTCAATGAGAGGCTTGGAGATAGCTATACATATAACTTCCCGCTTTTCCGCCAGGAATCCGATGAAGTGACTTATGGAGTAACCTATCCGAAGTCCTTGGCCTCAGATAATGTTATCTATGCGGTGACCAATACTGCGAACAGAGTCCGTTCAGACAGCTGGAAGCATTGGGAACTGCTTAGGGACAATGGCGGTATTCCTACGGCTTATGCTGATATGAACTTTGCTTCATATATCGATCCTTCATCCCTTCCGACGCTGGTTGAACTTGCCTCTGACATAGAAGGCGCGATGGATGGTGATGGATATGCCATGTTCGAAGTGAACGAGTTCGTGAAACGTCTCAAGTATCCGCCGCGCAAGGAGAACGGAATCTATAAGCCTTATGCGCAGGTCATAGTGGAAGCTCTCAGGAAGATGGGATTCGGCATCGCACCGAATCCGAATGTCGCAGGTGACCGGCTGATGTATGGCGCGTATTGCTGCCTGTATAAGTTGTCCGGTGGCAACAAGCTTTCCGATGATGTTCTGAAGGGACAGGCCGTCGTGAAAATGGCCGCTCAGATTGCCATGTCAGACAAGATTACGATGAATGACATTCATCTTATCGAATCCGGCCTATCATCCCTTGGATTCGAAGGTGATACGCTCAAGTATGAAGTGGCTTACGCGCGGTCCTATTCATCCCTGAAGCAGAACTTCTACAATTCCAAAATCATTCAGGAACTATCCTCATCGAAAGTCCCGGCTATATACAAGCTGCTGCTGCGTATGACATTCAATGGCGGCGATGTGAGCACGGCTAGGGTGAAAACCCTGAAGCGTTATTGTAAATATCTCGGACAGGATCCGGAGAAGATCCATTCTGGAATACATGAGGCCATGACGACAGATGAATTCGCCACTGTTGAGAAGACGACTGGTGCTGTAAGGTATTCAATACCTAAGCCGGAAGAAGTGACTCGCAAGTTCTCCATCGATACTGGCAAACTGGAACGTATGGAGAAACAGACGAAGGAAGCGCAGGAACTGCTTTCCGATATCTTCGTGGAAGAGCAGCCGGCAGAGGCGAAGAAACCGTCCGGAGAAGTGGAAGCTGTCAGGGATATCCTTTCGCAACTCCTTGAGAAAGAAGTTTGGGAGTTCGCGGAAGTTGACGAAATTTGCAAATCAAAAGGATTGATGACAGGCTACGTTCTGGAGAAAATCAATGATTTATCATATGAGAAGGTGGATGATGCCGTAGTTGACCAGGACGGAGACCAAGTATTTGTAACAACTGATTATAAGGAGCAACTGATATGACAAGACCGATCAAGCCGAAGGAGAGAGAAACAATTATCCAGTCACTGAAAAGCGGCGTGGTTCCACGTCTGGGACTGCAGCATATTCAGGTCGGAAGGAATGAGGAACTCAAGTCTTTCATTAAGGACATTGACACTATCGCGGACGGCGGCACATCGTTCAGGTTCGTGATCGGTGAGTATGGCTCCGGCAAGACTTTCTTCATGTCTCTTGTGCGTTCCATCGCACTGGAGAAGGGTCTTGTGACGGTTCATGCGGATCTGTCTCCAAGCAAGCGTCTTCACGGTTCTGACGGCCAGGCTCGACTGCTCTTTTCAGAGCTCATCGCCAGTATGTCAACCCGAACAAAGCAGGACGGGAACGCCCTTGCAAACATACTGGACAAGTTCGTGATGCAGGTCAAGGCCGATGCCGAGGCATCCGGACAGACCAATGTTGAAAAGGCGATAATGACTTCTCTGAGCGAACTTAATGACTACACCTCGGGATTCAGCTTCGCGACTGTCGTCATGAAGTACTGGCAGGGATACGAAGCCGGAAACGACACCTTGAAGGGGAATGCGCTCAGGTGGCTGCGTGCCGAGTACACCACAAGGACGGATGCATACAGGGAACTGGGCGTTAGGGATATCATATCAGACAACTCTTTCTATGATTCCCTGAAACTGTATTCCGTACTTATCCGCAAGGCGGGGTACAAGGGTCTTCTTGTCTGCCTTGATGAAATGGTGAACCTATACAAGATTACCAACAGCGTTTCTCGCAAGGCCAATTACGAACAGATTCTGTACATGATGAACAACACACTTCAGGGTACGTTCCCAAGCATCGGGTTCGTCATGTGCGGTACGCCGGAATTCCTGACGGACTCTGCGAGGGGACTGTACAGCTACGATGCCCTGAAGACCAGGCTCTCGGAGAATGCGTTCGTCAAGCAGTTGGGACTGATAGACTATAATTCAGTTGTCCTCAGGCTTGCCAGCCTGACAAAGGAGGAACTGTTTATCCTTCTAAAGAACCTCCGCAATGTCTTCGCATTCGGTGATGAGAGCAAGTATCTTGTTCCGGATGATGCTTTGGTGTCTTACCTTCATCATTGTGACACGAGAATTGGGGAGAGCTATTTCCGTACGCCACGTACAACTATCAAGAGTTTCCTTGATCTGCTTTCGACATTGGAGCAGTATCCTGACGTGAAGTGGACGGATATCCTTGACAAGGTTGAAGTGGTGAAGGACGTAGAGCCTACAGAGGTTTCGGAGATTCTTGCAGAGCAGAAGACGGAACTCGACAAGGGAACCGAGGACGAATTCGCGGAATTCAAGATGTAGGTAATCATGGCGGGCCGCTCATCATCATTCGAACTGTTGCATCCCAAGGTTCAGAAATGGGTTTGGGGGCAGAACTGGTCAGCACTTCAGACTATTCAGGAATCGACCATCCCTTATGTTCTGAAGGCGGACAGGGACCTTGTTATCAGTGCATCGACAGGTGGTGGAAAAACCGAGGCCGTATTCCTGCCAATATTGTCCAGGATTCTGGAGTCGGGCAGTTCAAGCGGAGGTTATGCAGTCCTGTATATAAGTCCTCTGAAGGCTCTTATTAATGACCAGTATCGAAGGTTGCGGGATATGACCAAGGACATGGGAATCCCGGTCACTCCGTGGCATGGTGATGTGTCCGCGTCAGTAAAGACCAATTCTCTCAAGCATCCTTCTGGCATACTGATCATAACCCCAGAGTCGCTTGAAGCCATGCTGATGAACAGAAAGCAGACGCTTCATAATTCCTTCGACGGCTTGATGTATGTCGTGATAGACGAGTTCCACAGTCTTCTCGGCTTCGAGAGAGGCAAGCAGTTGCAGTCGCTCCTTTCTCGTCTGGAGAACTATACAGGCAGAAAGGTGCCACGTATAGCCATGAGCGCCACCCTGTCCGATTATGAGGCTGTTGAGCGCTTTCTGCGTCCCGATGGAAGCATGCCGTGCACCGTGCCTGAATGTGGAGAGTCCGACCATGAGATAAAGATACTTCTAAAGGAATACATCATTACCAAACAGCATGATTCCCTTGCTGTGGAGGATGAGATTTCCGAGGATATCTACAACAAGCTGCGTGGAACGAACAACCTCGTTTTTGCCAATTCAAGGGTTGACGTGGAAGCGTACAGCGTTGCCCTGGCGGAGAAATGCGAAAAGAACAATGTCCCCAATGAATTCAGGACGCATCACGGGAGCATTTCCAAGGTTGAAAGGGAATCCGTTGAACATGAACTCCTGGACGGCAGTTACCCTGTGACCGCCGTCTGTACCTGTACCCTTGAATTGGGAATAGATATAGGCAAGGTCAAATCTATCGCCCAGATAGGAAGCTGTTCGTCCGTGTCAAGCATCCGCCAACGTCTCGGACGTTCCGGCCGCAGGGGAGAGGCATCCATCCTCAGAATCTATTCCCACGATTCGGAGGAAGAAGGCTTCCTGTATGAACTGAGGCATTCGCTTGTTCAGAATATAGCCGTTGTTGAACTGATTCGTGAGAAGAAGTATGAGAAGCCATGCATCAGTGCGTATCATTTCTCGACTCTCATACAGCAGATTCTTTCCTGCCTGACCCAGTATGGAGGCTTCAGTCCTAAGGACGGCTGGCTGCTTCTCTGTAAGAATGGTGCATTCAGGAATGTCTCATCAACGATGTATTTGGACCTTTTGAAGTTCCTTGGAGAGAAGAAGGTTCTTGCCATGACCCATAACGGCCTTATCGTCATTGGAGAGGAAGGGGAGCGGATAGTGCGTCAGACCGATTTCTATGCCGCATTCAAGGCGGACAGGGAGATATCCGTGGTCAACAGGAAGAATGGGAAGGAGATAGGGACTGTCCAGAACATGGAGGAAGTGGGCGTGATGATTCTGTTAGGTGGCAGACGCTGGATGGTGGAGGAAAGTGATATCAAGGCCAAGCGTCTTATCGTCAGTCTTGTTAAAGACGGAGGACGGGCCTCGTATGTGGGCGGAGGCGCGCCTCTTGACCGTCTTATTGCGGAGAAGATGCAGGAGGTTCTGGAAGCGGATGAGATATATCCGTATCTGGACAAGAATACCGCTGCCATACAGGCGCTTGAGGAAGCCCGGACTTTCTACCGGGCAAATCATCTTGACAACCCGACCGTTCGTGGCTTCAAGGAGGTGATCACTATGACCTGGGGAGGTGATAAGATCAATCAAACCATTCATCTCTGTGCCAATCTTTATCTGGACAAGGCGGTAAAGACCACCGCTGTCTCGGTCAGCCTTTCGATTGACGACATGGTGGCCATCCTATCCAAAGGTAAGCCCAAAGCGGAAGATCTTGCCGCGCTTCTTCCAAGGGAGATCAAATGTGAGCAGAAGTATGATGAATTCCTTCCGGATAATCTTCTTGATCTGGAGTATGGCGCATCAATGCTTGACGTGGATGGTGCATGGGAGGTTATGGAGCGCATCGTGTCTTTCGCCGATTGCGTACAATAACTACGTGCTACCTGTTCAGGACATCCACAAGGGTCTCAGCAAGGATTCGTATGTTCTTGATGGAATCATCGGCCTCATTCTCATCACAAGAGGCATCATCGTGGACTCCATTTGATCCGACAATCTCAGGCTGCATTTCAAGAAGGGAGGGGATTATTGCCATTCGCTCATACATTTCGGCTATCGGGCTGTCCCAGAACAGAGGTATGCGGCCTTCTTGATAGATGATCAGACCGACCCTGTCTTCCCCAATCAGCACCGGGGCTGAGATAGCGGCGGAAAGGTTCAAGTCGCGCAGGCCCGCCTGGATGGAAGAAGACAGGATTTCCATTATCATGTTGTCCCGTTCTGACTCGACTTTCTTTCTCATTCCAACTCCATCATGCAGACCCGGCCGGATTTCCTCATCCACTTCTCACAATCATCGTAGCTGTTCCTGTCCTCGCAAACACAAATGATTTTACATCGGAATCCATGGTAGTGTTTCATCGAGTGTGTCCGGAGCCGAACCCTCGGCGAAACACTATTTCCGTATCACTTACCGATACAGAAATTAGATGAACTTTATAACTTATTGTAATATAATTATTTGCCTTTTTAGGCATTTCACGATTGTCCCCCGTTTGTCCCCCTAATTTTCGGGGATACAAAATTTTTCAGAAAAGTTGTTGATTGGGGGACAAAATATCTAAGGATGGGGGACAAAAACACGAAAGGTGCGGCCATTCCTCGCGGATTGGTCGCACCGGGTGTTAACAAATGAAGTCTGGCATCAGACCTCAATGCGCAAAGATACAAAATATCTTGTGAAGAGTCCCAGTCTCTTGTTCTTCTTGCTTCTTACTTGCAGGAAATCTGTGGAAACTCCTGGTATGTTTGGCAAGTGAAGTAAACTACCAATTGATGATGGAGTAGGAGAGTCCCACACCAATATACGGGGCAGGGAAGAGCTGACCGTTGTGCAGAGAGACTCCATACCCTGCCTGAAGTCCTAATCTCCAGCGCTTGGGCTTGGTGACCGTCTTGATCTCTTTTGTGATGTATTCGGTTCTCTGGTAGATTAGGATGCTGTCGAGCTGGGGCCGATAGCCGGAGACCCAGGCGGTGTAGCGAGGGTCTGAGTATTGGCGTTGTTCTATTGGGAGGTGGACAAAGACTGTATCGTGCAGCATCAGGGTGTCGGTGACTGGAACCGGTAGCAGGAGAGTGTCGATTATCTCCACTTTATTGATTACGGGCTTTTCTATGAAGATGGTGTCATAGACGAACAAGGTGTCCACTTTGACTTTCATCTCGCTGGGATGGGCGTTTCTATGCTCATTAACGAAGTAACCTACTGCGTTGACAATGTTGAAAAGCAGTAGGATTCCGAAAACGAGGGTTATGATTTTGAGAAAATATTGGATTGTGTCGTCTTTGATGTTCATAGCGTTTGGAGTTTAGGTCCGTAGTAGTCTTTACTATAGAGTATCTGTTTGCGGTTCGGCCTCTCGAGGGTGTAGCTGAGGTGGATGAAGTTTGGGTACAGGATCATCTGGTCAAAGTCAAGTCCTCTGTCAATCACAATCTGTGCAAGGCGGATTGGAGCATCGCTGGCTATGTCTGCCGCTTGGCCTTTTATGTGCTGACTGTTTGTGGCGCCTCCGACAAGGTCGTTGAGTTTCTTGCAGCGGTAGCCTGAGTTGACCTTCAGTGCGTGGCCGCAAGCTGCGCGAAGCGGCTGGAGAAGAAGAGTGACAAGAGCGTGTATGTTCAGCCTGACATACTCTGATGGGATGCTGTTGTCGATGTGGAATCCTTCTGCAATCTTGCTGGCCGTGAACTCGGAGTAGCAGAAGTTCAGGCTGATTCGGTCGTTACTGTTCATTTGCCGCCTCCTTTTCCACTTCAGAGCCGTAAGGCGGCTCGCGGTCTATGCATTTGAGCTTGCGGCAGCGCAGGAGCGAGAGGACTGCAATCTTGGTGTTCTTCTCGTCAAGTTCCTTGCGGAGTTTGGTGTTGATGTCGAACTGGACCAGATACAGGTCCTGCAATTCCTTTGCTCGTTCCTTTGCCTCTTTGAGGTCCTGATGGCTGCGTTCTACAATCTTCTGCCACTCGGCTATCGCCTGAGCGGTGTTCTCCATCTGGGCTTTGGTCTTCCGCTCGGTTATGAGAAAGAGGGTGATGAGACCTCCTCCACCGAGAAGAAGGGATATGAGTTGGATGATGTTTTCGGGTGTCATAATGATGAAGTTTTACGAAAGAGCCCCATCTTGCATCGCTGCAGGATGGGGCTGGTTCATAGGTTAGGTTTAGGTAGTGATTGATGGTTGCCCCGGCTAGAGCCTTGCAATGGCCATCATCTCGCCTGACTTCTCTCCGGTCTTGGTGTTCACGAAGAAGTACTTCATGAATACCTTCGGAGCAGCAGCGGTAGGAGTGCCGTTCTTGGTCTCGTAAGCAGCTTTGATGTCAATCTCTGCTGCTTCGACTGCGAAAGGTCCTCCGATTACTGCGGCCTTGCTGTAGGCACGGGTGATTCCGTTGCCCTGAGGAGCAGATGCGCATACGACCAGACGGAGGTCTGCTGCAGCTGCAGGGACCTGCTCGAGTTCGAAGGTGAACTTCTCGGCGGTGAGGGAGATGACAGCCTCGCCAGGAGACTCGACTCCAACGAGCTCAGGAGGGTTTGCGAGAGCATCCCCGCCGCAGAAGACGATCCAGTAGTTGAGCCTCATAAAGAGGTTGGCTCCGGAGATCTTTGAACTGGTGCCCAGGACACTGCGGCCGGCCTGAGACTGAGCGAGCTTGTTCCATGCAAGGATCTGGGCGTTGGTAAGTGCTTTCCAAGACTGAGAGAGCTGCTTGAACACGCTCTTTACTGAAGCCTGGAACTCGGTTCTGGTTGAACCGCCGTATCCGCGGTTGCGGATGTACTTGCGACCGCGAGTCTTGGCTGCGGTCACACCTTTTGCGGAGCCTGACATCTCCTCGAAGGCGATTGAAGGAATGTACTTCATAGTAGTTAAAGTTTAGGTTAAGGTAAGGTTTGTTATTGTCTTCAAAACTATTGCTTTACAAATATACAAATTATTTTAATATGTTGTATGATAATGATATGGAAATCTTTATATAAAGTATTGCTTTAGGTATAATTTTATCAGATTCCTTAATGGCAGTTACATTCTCCCATGTATCTGATGATTGAACGAAATTTGAAAATTCATATTTTAGTACGAAGAAAGTGAAAAATTCACTAAATTCGCAGTGAAAAGAAATTTTGATTATGGTTATCAAACGAGATCATTACGTCAATCAAGTCATCGCAAAGCGCTGGAATGGTAAGGTAAAAATCATCACAGGACTTCGAAGATGCGGCAAATCATATTTGCTTTCTGAACTCTACAAAGGGGTGTTGTTGTCAGAAGGTGTCAACGAGTCTGACATCATAGAACTCAGTCTTGAGAAGAAGAGCAATGCCAAATACAGGAATCCGATTGCTTTGCAGGATTATATTCTCTCCAAGGCCTCTGACCCTGCAAGAAAATACTATGTGTTCATTGATGAGATTCAGTTGTGCCTCTCTGTCAAGAATCCCGACATAGATGAAAGTATAGTCACGGATAAGAACGATCCGTCGCTTAACATAACCTTCTATGATGTGCTGAATGACCTCAAAGACTACAAAAATCTTGATATCTATGTCACCGGCAGCAATTCAAGGATGCTTTCGTCCGATATTGTCACGAACTTCAGAGACCGAGGTTCCGAAATCAAGGTGTACCCTTTGTCGTTCCGGGAGTTCTACAATGCTTTTGAGATGGAAAAAACGGATGCCCTGGAAGAGTATATACAACATGGTGGTATGCCCCTGGCAGTAACGGAGCCGGATGAAGCCGAAAAGCGCAAGTATCTCAAGGACCTCCATAAGAAGGTGTATCTTCAGGACATTGTCGAAAGGTATAAACTCAATGACGATGTAATCCTTGAAGCTTTGCTGGACGAACTGTATTCCTCAATCGGCTCGCTTTCCAACATGAAGAATCTGAGCAATGCCGTGTCAAGCAATCTCCAGAAGAATACATCAGATCATACTGTCAAGTTGTATGTCGATTACCTGATGGATGCATACCTGCTTTCCAAAGTCGCCAGATATGATGTGAAAGGCAAGAAGTACTTCGAATATCCGAACAAGTATTACGCAACAGATATCGGACTGCGTAATGCAGAACTGAACTTCAGACAGATTGAGCGTTCCCACATAATTGAAAATATTATTTACAATGAGTTGATCTTTAGAGGATATTCGGTCGATGTGGGGGTCGTGGCCATTAACAAAGTGGTCGATGGCAAGAAGACCCAGTCTCTTCATGAGATTGACTTTGTGGTCAATAAAGGCTCTCAGAAGGTTTACATCCAATCAGCGCTTGAACTTGGTAATCCGGAAAAGAAAGAACAGGAACTCACGTCTCTGTATCACGCAAAAGATTTCTTCCGAAAAATCGTAATCCTTGGAGGTAATCAGAAAGCAACGACAGATGAGACTGGTATAACGTACGTTGGGGTGATACCATTCCTACTTGATGAGTCATTCCTTGATACATATATGTAAATCTGAAATATAATAAATCCGGGGATTACGATATGCCGATTTGAGTCGACTTTTAATGCTGCCGCATTCGAATATGAAAAATTAAAGAAGTATTGTTTATTAAAATTATGTTCGTATCTTTGCGAACAAGAACATTTGATATGTCAGAGAAAGAGTACACATATAAACAGGAACGTCTGGCAAGATACGCCAAGGCCTTGGGCAATCCGGCGAGAATAGCTATAATGGAGTTTCTTGCGGCACAGGATGAATGCTTCTTCGGTCAGTTGCACGAGAAACTGCCTATTGCCAAGGCTACCTGCTCTCAGCATCTGTCGGAACTTAAGGAGGCTGGATTGATAAAAGGTGAGATAGATGGCCTTCGAACCCGTTATTGCATAGATCAGGATAATTGGAGAGAGTGCAAGCTGCTGTTTGAGGAGTTCATTGCCAAGTGTCCTTGCAACAGGAAGAGACAACCCGATGATTGTGAGTGCAAATGCGGATGCGACTAGGACAGGGGACTGCGGTCCCTCTTTTTTGACAGAATATGTTCGCTATTCTACGAACTACAAACAAATAAAACAATATAAGAAATGGAAATCAAAGTATTGGGAACAGGCTGTTGCAGCACGTGTGCAACACTGACAAAAAACGCAGAAGAAGCTGTAAAAGCTATGGGTATCAATGCAAGTGTAGAAGAAGTTACCGACATCGAGAAGATCATCTCGTATGGAATCATGCGCACTCCGGCCCTCGTGGTAGATGAGAAGGTGCTCTCAGTCGGCAAGGTTCTCACGGTAGAGGAAATATCGTCAATTCTGAAATCTCTTTAGCACATGAAACGCTTATTTGCAATCGGAATCGTTCTGCTTTCGCTGATGGGATGCGGCAGCAGGAATGCTCAGAAATCTACGGAATCAACTTCTGAAACCAACTCGGATGCGGCAGTCGAGGTGTTCATATTCCACGCTGCACAGCGTTGCGCGACCTGCAAGGCAATTGACGCTGTAGTCGCAGAAGTTCTGGAGAATGATTTTTCAGATGATGTGAAGGGGTTCATCCTCTGGGAATAAAGGTAATGTCTGAAATAGGCATAGACATCAGCACTCATTATCCAAAGCACATAGACAGGTTTATTGACCAGGATTGGGATTTCGTAATCACAGTTTGCGGAGGAGCAAATGAGTCCTGTCCTATGTTTTCCGGTAAAGTGGGGAAGCGTATGCACATTGGCTTTGATGATCCCGATGCGTTCACTGGAACAGATGAAGAGATTATTGCAGAATTCCGCAGAGTGCGTGACGAAATCAGGCTGAAGATGCAGGATTTCTACTTGACCGAAATCAATAGAAATAACTTATAATCTTACTACTCAATTAATTATATATTCTGAATACTATGATACAATCATTTGCAGACTGGCTTGTATATGGAATCTTCGGTCTGGATTCAGCCACGAAGATAGGACAGGCCGTCAATTTCTTCTTCAACGGTTCACTGAAGATTCTCATCTTACTGTTCCTGATTTCAGCAGTGATGGGCATCATCAATGCCTATTTCCCCGTTGACAGGCTCAGGAACTTTCTGCAGAGCCACAAACTCTATGGGCTGGACTACCTGTTGGCGTCGCTGTTCGGTGCCATCACGCCATTCTGCTCGTGCTCGAGCATTCCGCTTTTCATCGGTTTCGTCAAAGGTGGCATTCCGCTGGGGGTGACATTCTCGTTCCTGATCACATCTCCGCTGGTCAATGAGGTGGCTGTGGCAATGTTTCTGGGCACATTCGGGGTCAAGGTGACTGTAATATATGTCCTGTCGGGCATTCTTCTGGGTACGATTGGCGGAATAGTCCTGGGCCGATTTCGTCTGGAACGATTCCTGTCGCCATGGGTAATCCAGATCCAGCAGCAGAGCATGGCCGAGACTCAGGCCTGGATTAAGGACAATACTTCATTCTGGAAGCGTCTGCCCAATATCCTCAAGGATAGCTGGGACATAGTCAAGGGTGTGCTTGTCTATGTGTTCATCGGAATCGCCATTGGCGCCGGCATCCACGGATTCGTGCCCGAGGGTTTTTTCAGCGGTGCGCTGGGTTCAGGAAAGTGGTGGACAGTTCCTCTTGCGGTAGTGCTGGCAGTGCCTATGTACTCCAACACTGCCGGAATAATCCCTCTTATCGAAGCGTTCGTTCAGAAAGGGGTTGCCTTGGGCACGGCCATTTCGTTCATGATGGCGGTTGTCGGTCTCTCACTTCCGGAAGCAACAATGCTCAAGAAGGTGATGACTTGGAAACTCATCGGCATCTTCTTCGGCGCGGTGACACTGCTGATTGTTCTCAGCGGATGGCTATTTAACGCTATTCTATAGCTGTACCTGGCAGAATTTATAATAAATAACAATACAGCGGTCACCCGGTGAGGTGGCCGCTATGCGTATTCTGTCTTGGTGAAGGTTTTTTTAATCTGATGCTTCGTTGTTTCCCTGGTCATTTGCAGGCTCCCTGACATAGAAGAACTTCATGAAGCCGCGATAGAGATATTTTTTGGATTCTCCTTCCTGTCCTTTGCCGGTGAAGGTAATCTTCCCGTTTTCGATGTGGGCCAGGGCGCACTCCGAGCCATTGAGGTCACTGTTTATGCGCGATGTGAAGATAGGAACATCGATGCTCAGGTCTGCGGGAATTCCTTTGATGCTGTACTCATTTTCAACGCCGGGCG
>JAEDDX010000124.1 GCA_016293615.1 Acetatifactor sp. | reverse complement strand
AAGGGCATTCACGATGGCACGGTCAGGACTCTTGGAACGCATGGCATTCCAGAAGTTCTTCTTGTACTCCTCGGAAGCACGACCGGTCTTCTCCTCGGCATGGGGATTCTCCGGCTTGGCGGTGATGGGCGTGTTCACAGGCAGGGCCATCTCACGTTCCATGGCATCCAGACGCTCCTGACGCTCGATCTCGTGGCCCAGGTCGACGATCTCCTGCTCCATCTGCTCGTAGGTCGCAGTATCCTCTGCAGAGAGGATACCCTTTTCATTGCGATGGGAATCCAGAAAAGCCTTCGCGGAATCCCAGGTCTTTGCACGCTGCGCACGCAGCTCATTGATCTTGTTCTTTGCCATAATTCATTACCTCCGTATTATTTCAAAAGGCTCAATCTCTTTTCGAGATCAGCGATGCTTGTGCCCTGTACTTCTTCTTCAGCCGGAGCCAGAGGGCACTCCTGGGTGACCGGCTTGTCTTCAGGTTTGGTTTCGGGTTCGAGATTGACCACAGGGGTATCCTGAGGTTTTGCCTCCGGGTTTGCCACAGGCTTGGTTCTGAACTTGCCTTCCAGCTTGTTCAAAAGCCGCATCTGGGAGGACTTTGCGGCAAAAGAAAAAGCCACATCATCTGTGGCGCACTTCTTCTTTTTGTCCTCCAAAATGTCATCCGCAAAACCCAGCTCGATGGCCCTATTGGCATTCATCCAGGTTTCCGAATCCATGAGGTGGGAGATCTTGGCGCGGCTCATGCCGGTCTTGATTTCGTAGGCGTTGACGATGGACTCCTTCACCTCATCCAGCATGTCGATGGCCTTCTGCATCTCTGCGGTGTCTCCAAAGGCCACGGTCATGGGATTGTGAATCATCATGAGCGCAGTCGGAGCCATGAGCACCGTGGTACCGGCCATGGCGATCACAGATGCAGCGGATGCCGCAATGCCATCGATCTTGACCGTCACACTGCCCGTGTAGTCCATCAGCATGGAGTAGATCTGGCTGGCTGCGATGCAGTCTCCACCAGGGCTGTTGAGCCAGATGGTGACCGGACCATTCCCTGCAAAAAGCTCCTCCCGGAACATCTGCGGGGTGACATCATCGTCAAACCAGGAATCCTCGGCAATGGTGCCGTAAAGCTCAAGGACTCGTTCGGCTTCGCCTTCCTGCCCGGTTTCCGGTGCCAGATTCGTCCACCTCCAGAACTTCTTGTTCTTCATCGGTCGTTTCCTCCTTCTTCAAAGTTTCTGATTTATCTCCACCGGCATAGGCATTGCTCTGTTCCACCTGAGACAGGGGGAGCATGTTGCCGTTAACCAGATAAAGATCACCGCCCAGCTCCGCAGGGATGCGGTCGAGGTTTTCCAGCTCACGGATGTCGTTGGCGGACATCCAGCCGTTCTGCCTTGCTGTGGCGTAGCCATTCATGCGGCTCTGATAATCGCCGCGCAGCAGTCCTTCCACGTTGAACCGGAAGAAGTACTTCCCCTTCTCGTCATCGTCAAGGAGTGCTCTCTGCAGTGCCTGTTCCCACCGGCACACCCAGGGATTGAGGGTGTATTTCACAAATTCCAGAGACTGCTGTTCGATGTTACTGAAACTGCTCTTCTCCAGGTCGCCAACCATATGGGGCGGCACACGGAAGATTCGAGCGATCTCATTGATCTGGAACTTTCGGGTTTCCAGGAACTGCGCTTCGTTGGGGCTGATGGAGATCGGGGTGTATTTCATCCCCTCCTCCAAAACTGCCACACGGTGGGCATTGCTGCTCCCTCCGAATGCGGCATTCCAGCTGTCCCTTACCTTTGCAGGGTCTTTGAGGACGTTGGGATGCTCCAGCACACCGCTGGGGGCGGCACCATTGGCGTAGAACTTACTGCCATATTCCTCGGCTGCGATTGCAAGGCCGATGGCGTTCTTTGCCATGGCGATGGGGCTGTAGCCCACCAGACCGTCAAAGCCAAGCCCCGGAACATGGAGCACTTCGCTTGGTTCCAGCTGGTAGACAGCGCCTTTCATCGTGGGCGCATCCTCTTTCATGGTCTGATACTCATAATAGAGCTGGCCCTTTGTATCGCGCTCCACCTTCATGCGGTTGGGCATCAGCGGATACAGCCCGATGATCTCACCCTTGCCGTTCCGGATGATCTGTGCGTAGGCATTGCCCCACAGGAGCAGATGGCTCATGAGGGTTTCCCGGAAGATGAACGAGGTCATCTCGGGATTCGGCTCGTCATGGAGCAGATGGTAGAGCGGATGCTCCACCGCTTTGGTCTTGCTGCCATCGTCCTCGTACCGGTACATATGCAGCGGTAATCCTGCAATGGACTCCGACAGGATACGCACACAGGCATACACCGCTGTCATCTGCATGGCAGACCGTTCGTTTACGCTTTTTCCGGCTGCGGAGGTTCCCATGAAGAAACTGTACGCACTGCCGGATGTGGCGTTCTTGGGACCGTCGCGGGTCCGAAACAAACCACTGAAAATTCCCATTGTTGTTTTCTCCCTTTCAAAAAAGTGCATGAAAAAAGCACCCTAGATTTCTCTAAGATGCTTCATCCAAACTTGAAATTGACTCAGATATATTTTTTCATTACGCGCATATAGTCCTTTTTGGCATTGAATATCGCCATCACGTTTACCTGTTTTTCCTCTTCGTCAACCAGGTAGAAGATCAGATACTCCTTGTGGACGGTAAACCGATACCCAGCACTGCGGATGATCCTGTCTTTGGGAATTCCTCCCGCATTCGGAAATGTGTCGAGTTTTCTACACGTTTCTCTCAGTTCACCTACAAAACGCTTGGCGATTTCCCTATCCTTGGACTTCTCGGCGATCCAAAATGCGATCTCCCGCAAATCCTGTTTTGCCGTGTCAGTCAATCTAACGGTATAACTCATAACTCAAGCCCATCCAATTCTGACAGGATGTCATCGAACGCATCATCCATGTTCTGAACCCTTCCGAGTTTCAGATCATCAGCAGCCTGCGCCAAATGAGCATAAACCGCGAGTTTTGCTTCAAGCTCCATGATATAGTTCTGTTGCTCAACGAAATCATCGTGGCAAAGAACAACAGTATCCTCTTTTCCATTTACTGTGATTGCCACAGGATTCTCCCTTGATAACGCTGATATCTGGGCATAATTCGTCCGCAGGTCTTTTGATGGTCTGATGGAAATTGCGCCTGTCATAACCATACCTCCTCATCTTGTTTGGTAGTCAT
>JAEDDX010000055.1 GCA_016293615.1 Acetatifactor sp. | reverse complement strand
AGCGGAAGCGCTGATCGAACTGATCGAGCATCCCAAGACGACGCTGATTCAGAACCATATCGTTCCGGGGCAGCTTTTGCCCGGTGGCAGCGTAAAGAAGATTTAACGAAAACGATTACCTAAAATTCGCCCGCTGTGAACAGAACATAGCGGGCGAATTTGTGAAAAACGCTGAATTTGAAGCCGGAAGAGGCCTGTTTCGGGTGTTTCTCCGGCTAAATTAAGTAAAATCGACAAAAATGGACAACGCATCTTGCCAAAATGTGTCAAAAGCAATATAATATGTCTCAAGTAATCGATTAAGCAAATAATCACAAAAAAATAACACGGGAGGATTTGGGTTATGAAGTCATTTCTTCAAAACACCTGGAAGCACAGAGCCCATGTCATCATGGCACTGCCTGTATTCCTGGTTCTGTTTTTTATCATGTATGTGCCTCTGTATGGTCTGACCATGGCGTTCAGAGAGTACGACCTTATGGAAGGTCTGCTGGGCAGCCCCTGGGTAGGACTGAAGAATTTCGAGTTCATCTATAAAACAGGACCTTTGTTTCTGAGAATGACAAGGAACACCCTGATCTACTATGTTATCTTCACAGCGGTAGGAACATTCTTAAATGTAACGCTTGCAGTTGCGCTTGACCAGTTCGTATTTAAGAAATTCGGCAAGACGATGCAGACGATGATGATCATCCCTATTTTCATCTCCTATGCGGCTGTTCAGTTTATTGTATCTGCTTTCCTCGATCCCAACGGTATTTTCAACAGCCTGATGGGTACCAATTATGCATTCTACAGTAAGAGCATGGCCGGCGCATGGCCGCTCATCTTAACGATCGTAAAGATCTGGAACAGCGTAGGCTACGGCTCCGTATTGTATATGTCCGTGCTTGCCGGCGTTGACACCTCCCTCTATGAGGCGGCTGAAATCGACGGCGCAAGCAGATGGCAGAGAATCTGGCACATCACGCTTCCTGCTCTGATTCCTATGATCACCGTAATGCTTCTTCTTTCTGTCGGCAGTGTTATGAAGTCTGATACCGGTCTGTTCTATCAGGTAACCAAGAACGTCGGTGAACTGTACGAGACCACTCAGGTTGTAGACTCTTATGTACTCGATGCGATCAAGAAGACCACCAACATGGGTTACACCGGTGTTGCCAGCCTGTTCCAGTCAGTTGTAGGCTTGCTCCTCATGCTGTTTGCCAACGGCCTGGTACGCAAGATTGCACCGGATGACGCACTGTTCTAAGGAGGAGAAGACGATGAGCGAAACCAGCAAAAAGATGAGCGAAACCAGCAAAAAAAAGAGCAAAAATAATAGCGCTGATCTGGCTGCCTCCAGGGCAGACAAGAAAGGAATCGGCCAGTATATTTTAGGCGCATGCCTTCTCCTTTACACATTATTCTGTGCGCTGCCGGTTCTCCTGGTATTTATCGTAGCATTTACCGACGAGGCTTCCATCCGTACAAACGGCATCAGCTTCTTCCCGTCCGCATGGTCCCTGGAAGGTATGAGAGCGGTCCTGAAATACGGAAGCAGACTTGCCAACTCCTATATGGTAACTATTTTTATCACGGTTGTCGGCACCCTGCTCGGCCTGCTGATCATGAGCATGTACGCTTATGCGATCAGCCGCCCCGACTTCAGATTGTCCAAGTTTTTGTCCATCTACCTGCTGATTCCGATGCTGTTCAACGGTGGTATGCTTTCCGGTTATCTGGTATTCTGCGGTATTTACGGACTGAAGGACAGCCTGCTTCTTCTGATCCTGCCGCTTTGCGTAAGCACCATGAATGTCATCATCCTGCGAACTTATATCGCAAACAGTATTCCGGCAGAGCTGATGGAAGCGGCCAAGATCGACGGCGCGGGAGAGTACAGAACCTTCTTCCAGATCACACTTCCTCTGTTGAAGCCTTCGCTGGCTGCGGTTGGTTTCATGATGGCTACCGCTTACTGGAATGACTGGCAGAATGCAATGATGTATATCAGTTCTCCTGAGAAGCAGCCCCTGCAGATGCTTCTGGTAAACATCCAGAAGAACCTGGATTTCCTGCTCAACAATACAAACGTGCCTGCAGATGCAATTCAGGCAATGGGAGGAAGTATTCCTCAGAAGTCGGCAACTATGGCTACCGTAGTAGTCGTAATCGCACCTATCATGGTAATCTATCCGTTCTTCCAGAAGTATTTCATCAAGGGTCTGACGGTCGGTTCCGTAAAGGGTTAATATTTGTGATGTATATTCTGGTCGCAGGCAATAGCGCCGGGCCACGTAATATAAAATTATTTAGGGAGGTTTTGAATTATGAAATTCAAAAAGTTTATTGCTGTATTGCTTACAACAGCTATGGCAGCAGGAATGCTTGTTGGATGCGGCAGCAAAGATGAGGCGTCCAAAGAAGGCGACAAAGTAACAATCAATGTAACCAGAGCTTGCTTCAACCTTGCAGAGCCTGATACTGCTCAGGTTAAGAAGGTAGAGGAGAAGATCAACGCTTACCTGAAGGAGAAGGGAGCTAACTTCGACATCGTTCTGACTGAGCTTTCTTCCGGTACTTACACTGAGAAGGCTAATGCTTCTCTGCTGAACAAGGAAATCAACCTGTTCTGGACCGCTTCCTGGGAGCAGACCGTTGGTACCAACGAGATGTTTGCAAACAACCTTGCATACGATATCACCAACCTTCTTCCCGGAACCGACCTTTACAACTCCATGGATAAGGGTCAGTGGGACGCTACCAAGTATGACGGCAAGAACTACTTCGTTCCTGTATACAAGGACAATGTAGAAGGCTATGATCTGATGTTCCGTAAGGATCTGGTTGACAAGTTCGGCTGGGATCTTTCCAAGGTTAAGTCTCTGAAGGATATCGAGCCCATGCTCGAGGACTGCAAGAACGAAGGTCTGAAGTATCCTTACCTGACTCAGAGAACCGCTATGTTCTTCAGATATTACATCAACGATTTCGATTTCTTCACTCAGGCTTCCTGGCTTGCAGTTGACAGAAGCACCGATTCCGTTGTAAACCCTGTTGCATCTTCTCAGTACAAGGAGTTCTGTACTCTGATGTCCCAGTGGGTTGAGAAGGGATACCTTTCTCTTGACGATGCACAGAAGGTAACAACCGACCAGACCACTCAGACCAAGGATTGGGGTATTTCCTGGTGGACAGACATCCCTGTAAATGCAGAAGCTAACACCCGTTACAATCAGGAAGTTGAGATGGCTGCTGTAACTGACAGATGGGCTCACTCCACTTCCGCACTTGGTTCCTGCTACGCAATCACCAAGAACAGCACCGAGGCTCAGGCTAAGGCTTGTATCGAGTTCCTTGGCTACCTCTACACCGACAGCAAGCTTGCTGATATCTACACCTTCGGTATTGAAGGCGAGAACTTCACCTACGAAGGCAACAAGGTTAACCAGAAGCCTGCTACCGACACCAACTATCACCACTCCATGTGGGAGTCCGCATCCGCAACTGTTGTAACTCCTCTGACCAACGAGCCTGACAACAAGGCTGAGCTGTATAAGGCATTCAACGGCGGTGCTAAGACCTCCTGCGCAGCTGGTTTCCGCTTCGACAAGAAGCCCGTAGAAGCTGAGTACGCTGCATGTGATAACGTATTCAACGAGTACGGTTTCGGTCTTGAGAACGGTAACGTTGCAGTTGGCGACATCGACAAGACCATCGCTGATTACCAGGCAGCACTGGATGCAGCCGGCTACCAGAAGGTTCTTGCTGAGTTCCAGAAGCAGTACGACGAGTGGAAGAAGAACAAATAAGCTTTCAAACAAATTCTCCCATATATACTAAGAAGGGACATTGCAGCGTAATTCGTTGCAATGTCTTTTCAGTTTACGGATATCTTCCGTTTGCAGACACAAAAAGAAGGTCAGACCTTACCAACCGACGGTTCGTAAAAATCTGACCTTTTTTAAGCGCGAAGCTAAAGCTTACCACCCTCAGGCAGGATACCAAGACTCTCGGCGAGGAGGCCGGCAAACAGCTCCTTACCATGATTGGAATGTGTAAACTTGAAACGGCAGAAGCCCGGAGTGGGCTGCTGCCGTTCTTACGTTGCTTATTTGTAGAAATGCCGGTAGAGCTGCTTTGCCAGATACTCACTGTAAATCAGACGGGCCTCTTTGGTGATATGTGCTCCGTCTACGAGATACTCCTTGTAATTTTCTCTGGTCAGCTTCCATGCGTGAATCATGTCGATGCAGAGGAGCTGTTCTTCGGCTGCGACCGTTTTGATCAGCTGTGAATAATCCGCTAATGTGCCTCCTCCAAAATCGTTCTCCGTTGCAAATGCATCCAACGGAATCAGGTAACACTCAGTGGGCGCTAACAGAACAATGCGGGCGCTCGGATTTAAGTCTCTGACAGCGGCGATGGAGGTCCGAAGGGAATCCTCGAAGCTGTTCTCCTCGCCGGATACGGGAATGCCCAGGAAATAATCGTTGGCAGCGTGCTCGATAAAGACATAATCAGCCTCTTTCACCTTCTCCCGTATCTCGTTGCTCTTTTTGTCTTCATTATAAAGAAGCATAGAGACCATGCTGTCCTTTGCCTGCAGAGAATCTTCTACCCGGGTGGCTGTAGAGCCGGGCAGACAGTAGTTTGTAACCTGAAGGGAGGTCAGTTCCTCCAGCCGCGCAGCAATACCCTGCGGACCCTTGTCCAGACCCCAGATGCTGTCTCCGAATACCACAACCTTACCTGAGATTTCTTTTAGCTTCTGTTTCTGCATCGTTTCATACCATTTCGGAATGTACACGACTGCCGTGGCAATCACAACGAGTAGCAACAGACCGATTGCCGCTCCTGTCATTTTCTTTTTCATATTTCCCCCTCCTGAAGTAAAAAGGCACCCGGAAAGGTGCCTGAAAGCGCAGACGGAGGGATTCGAATTCTTTAAGGGATGAGATAATCACTCATTTTAAAGGTTGCACTTGGCAAGGATGGACTCGGCAAGTGGTTTTTCGACCCCTTCTGTCGATATGTAGTTTTTAGGGTGAGGTGTCGGGAAGGTGCCCGAGAATCTCCTCACAACCTTTACGCCTCACACTTCTCGTTTAACCCTGCAATATAATTCTCTACCTTAGCCACAAGATACCCGGCGTTTTCCACCTGCTGTCGTGTTTCTTCCTTACTAGCAAGATAAAAATCATCATAGTCGGAAGCATTTCTGATTTGCTCCGCACGGGCCACCTTCTGATAATCCTCTGCAGTAAATGTTCCATCGCCTTTATAAATAAAGGTAAGATTAAACTGCTTCAATGCACCATTATGAGTCATTACATCTATCAGCTCCGTAGCGAGCAACGCCTTAATACTTTTCTCTATGGCATAAAACGCTCTGTTGTTGGCCGATTTAAAAGATCCTTTTTCCAATAATTCCTTTGATTCCTCTAACAGTTCTTTTGCCCGGTCAAAGCGAAGCTTTGCTAAAATCATTCCCTGTTCCTTATCCATACAAAACCTCCCCCTCTGTCGCAATACTCCTAAAATACGGATACCAAGTCTTCTTCTCCTCAAACTCCTCATACGGCAGGCAGACAAAATTCACGATAGCAAAATGTTTCATTGCCAATTCCGTAGCTATCGCCGCCAGCTTTTCATCGTACTTCTTTACTTCCAAGCGGTCACTCTTTGTCAAAAGCGCAATATCAATATCCGAATCTTCCGTATAATCACCTCTTGCGCAAGAACCGTAAAGAACCATCTCTACCAAGTCCTCCTGCATCAGGTCCCGGACTAGATAGGTGCTTTCTGTTTTTACGGCATTGATTAAATTGTCATTCAAAACTGTATCGTGCATATCCGGCCCTCCTTTCGATTCTGATATAAGTACAGCACAAATAATTATTTGCTAGCAATACCTTTTGCATGAAATAATCCTATCTACAAAACAATACATTCCCCATCCTTACACAGTTGTGTCAGTTGTCTATCCTGAATACGATACGCTTCTCCGTATAGTGTCGTTTGTCCGTTCTCAATCATGATATAACTACCATCATTCAAAGCAATGATTTCATGACCCACACTATCCTCAAAGGTAATGTCCTCTATTAAACGCATCCCATCCAAATACTCATCTCTAAGCTTTTGAAAATGCGGATAAATATTGATATTTGTTATGCCAAGTCCCGTAATCCAGCGTTCATAAAGCGGGTCAACTGCCTCTCCTGCAAGCTCCGGACCGGCATAAACCGCCTCTGCACAGTTCATGGAACCTGCACTCCACGCAACCAAAATCCCCTTAAACTCTGACAAATGTTCCTTCAAACGAAGCTGCTTCATGAACTTGTTTTGCGTAGGCACATGTCCCCCCGCCAAAATGATAACATCCATATCCGGTAAGTTCTCAATAATATCCGGATTTCTATCATCACACTGCGCAAGATACGAAACACTCAGCCCACTCATAGGAAGCGCTTCTTTTAAACAAGCATATACCCCGTCATTCTTTTCGTGGTTATCCGGATTCGCACAAACAATCAGCACCCTTGCATCCTGTGGCCAAATGGATTTCAATTTGTCCAACAGACCATTCTGTTGAATCAGAACATCCGGTATCCTTTTCCCGTTCATCTTAAAGGCCCCTCCAAGAGAGCTTGTCAACATTGCTTTCATAATATCACCCCCGCAAATCTGATTTATTTACCTATACTGACACAATTCATACGCAGTTTTCATATTCGTAATAAGCTGCTCGCATTCTTCAAGGCTTTCTCCACTCGCCAGTTCTTCTCTGAAAAGCCAAATGACCGTTTCAATATACAAACAGCGCAATAAAGCCTCACAGGGAATACCAACGCTTTCACCAAGCTTTTTCACAAAATCAATGATGATCTCCTTTGGCTCTGAAACTAAGTCGTCTCTGAATTCATCAAGTATAAATCGCGACAAATCAAATACCGGGTCGCCTGCTACACCTTTTGGGTCAATAACTGTATAGCTCCCATTTTCATTTTTAAGTATATTTTCGTGGTGTAAATCGCCATGTAACAGAGCATTGCGTGAATACTTCCTACATATCTCTTTCAGCATGCTCTCGGCGCTTTCAAGATATTGATGTAGTTCTTCACAATCCTTACGATTTTTTGTTCCTTCCTTTCCCGCCTCAAACCATTCGGTATATGTAGGGAATGTACTGTCCGGCAAGTCAGGTTTGTGCAGTACTTTAAATATAGCCCCTACAATCTTTATCCGTTCCTCACGGCGTGCACTTTCATATAAAGTATCAGCAGGAATAATTCGTTCCATTATATAAACCTTATCCTCAAGTGAATACTCATAAAGTTTGCAGAAATTCTCTCCTTGGAACTGTATTAATGACACTATTTCTTTTATATCCTCATCAAATTCATTGTTAATCAGAATTTTGAGTATTACTTTCCCATACCGTTTTGAAAACGCATAGAAAATCAGACTGTTAACGGAAAGCGATTGCTGAAATGTTATTTCGGACAATTCCCATTGATTTTTGTATTTTTCTACAACACTGATTCGCTCGTTATATCTTTCCGCACCTAGCTTATTTATAAATCGTTCCGCTTGCGTATATGTCAACAAATCAATCCAGCCTTCCTAAGTATAATGCCATAATTATACCAGAATAGCAAAACAAATGCCAGTTAAAAGCTGGATTTCCGGGTTTATTTCTTGCGGATGTCATAGAAGCGTCTCCGATCCTTACCAAAACAAAAAGGACCAGCCACTTGGCTAGTCCTTCCTCGCTAAAGCGCAGACGGAGGGATTCGAACCCTCGTGCCCAAAAAGGGCAAACGCATTTCGAGTGCGCCCCGTTATGACCGCTTCGATACGTCTGCAGATATTGTGGGTTCACTCGGAACCCACTTTCTTATTTTATAGCAAGGAAAAGCATTTTGCAAGAGAATTTACGAAACAATATTTTGGTGAAAAAGACTGTTCTGGTTGCAAAATCCGCCCGAACAGGGTAAAATTTCAAGTAGGGTTTTAATGACAATACTTTTACTGCAATGATTCAAGAAGAACCGGAGGTAGGGCACATGAAGAGAATCGGAATGTTAACCAGCGGCGGAGACTGCCAGGCGCTGAATGCTGCTATGAGAGGCGTGGTGAAAACACTCGATCACAGCAAGGAAGAGGTTGAGATTTATGGCTTTTTGGATGGATACAAGGGACTGATTTACGGCAAGTTTGTCATGCTTACCGGGAAGGATTTTTCGGGGATTCTGACGAAGGGCGGAACGATTCTCGGCACCTCCCGTACTCCGTTTAAGACGATACAGGATCCGGATGCAAACGGTCTGGACAAGGTTGCTGCGATGAAGCAGAATTATCATAAGCTGCAGCTCGACTGTCTTGTGATCTTAGGCGGCAACGGAACCCACAAGACCGCAAACCTCCTTCGCGAGGAGGGCTTGAATGTTGTGACCCTGCCCAAGACGATCGACAATGACCTTTGGGGGACCGATATGACCTTCGGCTTCCAGAGCGCCGTGGATATTGCGACCGGCGCAATCGACTGCATCCATACGACAGCTGCTTCTCACGGGCGCGTCTTTATCGTGGAAGTCATGGGACATAAGGTCGGATGGCTGACCTTAAATGCAGGTATGGCGAGCGGCGCGGATATTATTCTGCTCCCTGAGATTCCTTATGATATCGACAAGGTGATCGCTAAAATCGAAGAGAGGGACAAGGCAGGCAGCCGCTTTACGATCATTGCCGTGGCTGAGGGCGCGATCTCCAAGGAAGACGCAGCGCTTTCCAAGAAAGAATATAAGAAGAAACTCGAGAAAAAGGTCTATCCTTCTGTTTCCTATGAGGTGGCGGCAGCCATTCAGGAGAAGACCGGAAGAGAAGTGCGTGTGACCGTTCCGGGACACATGCAAAGAGGCGGAAGCCCCTGCCCTTACGACCGTGTCTTTGCGAGCCGTCTGGGCGCTGAAGCCGGCAAGCTGATCCTGGAGGAAAAGTACGGCTTCATGGTAGGTCTGAAGAATCAGGAGATCGTGCGCGTGCCCCTGGCTGATGTCGCAGGCAAACTGAAAATGGTAGAGCCTGATTCCACAATCGTCAAGGAGGCAAAGCTCCTGGGAATATCATTCGGAGATTGATCTCATGTCATATACTGCTTTATATCGAAAATTTCGGCCTGACACCTTCGATGATGTGAAGGGCCAGGACCACATTGTGACTACGCTGCAGAATCAGCTTAGTGCCAATCGTATCGGCCACGCCTATCTGTTCACGGGAACGCGCGGAACCGGCAAGACGACCATCGCGAAGATTTTTGCCAAGACGGTCAACTGTGAGCATCCCACGGTAAGCGGGCCCTGCGGGGAATGCCGCATCTGCAAAGCGATCGCTGCGGGCGCCAGCATGAATGTCATAGAGATCGACGCCGCTTCCAACAACGGTGTCGACAATATCCGTGAGATCGTGGAAGAGGTGTCCTATTCGCCCGCGGAGGGAAAATACAAGGTTTACATCATTGACGAGGTGCATATGCTTTCCATAGGAGCGTTCAATGCGCTGCTGAAGACTTTGGAAGAGCCGCCCTCCTATGTGATTTTCATACTGGCGACCACGGAGGTGCACAAGCTTCCGATCACGATTCTTTCCCGGTGCCAGCGATATGATTTTAAGAGGATTTCCATCGATACCATCGCCGCGAGGCTGAAGGAGCTGACAGAGGCAGAGGGCGTGCAGGTCGAGGAGAAAGCACTCAGATATATTGCCAAAACTGCCGATGGCTCCATGAGAGATGCCCTGAGTCTGCTGGATCAGTGCATTGCCTTCCATCTCGGGAAGGAACTGACCTATGACAAGGTGCTCGATGTGCTGGGGGCAGTGGATACGGAGGTGTTCAGCAGACTGCTTCGCAGGATCCTTGACAGAGATGTGCTCGGCTGTGTGGCACTGCTGGAGGAGATCGTGATGCAGGGCCGCGAACTCACACAGTTTGTCACGGACTTCACCTGGTATCTGCGAAATCTGATGCTGGTGCAGGCGTCCGACAAGCTTGAGGATGTCATAGATATGTCTGCCGATAACCTCAAGCGCCTGAAGGAAGAGGCATCCAAGGTGGAGCTGGAGCAGATTGTCCGCTATATCAGGATTTTTTCCGAGCTGGCCGGGCAGATCCGCTACGCTTCTCAGAAGCGTATTCTGGTGGAAATTGCGCTGATCAAGCTCTGTAAGCCGCAGATGGAAACCGATGAGGAATCCCTGCTTGACCGGATCCGAAGCGTAGAGGAAAAGGTGGAAAACGGCGTCAGGGTCGTTGCGTTAGAAAACATTCCGACACCAGCCGGCGACGGCGGGGCGGCAAGACCGAAGCCTCAGCTGACAAAGGCGATACCGGAGGATGTGAAAAAGATCGTACGGAACTGGGCGGCACTCGCGGCTGACACTGAGAATCCCATGAAGATCTACCTGAAGAAAGCAAAGCTGAGCGTCGGCAATGACGACAGGCTGATCGTGGCACTTCCGGACGGCAGTGCGACGGATTATTTTTTACAGCACCCCGAGAATCTCGAACAGCTGGAGGAGTATTTGTCCCGCTATGTGGAGAAGGCGGTCAGCGTCAACATTCAGGTGCTTCGGGATGAAAATGAGTTTGAAGAGAATTTTGTAGACATCGGCGCCCTCGTCGGAATGGATATAGAAGAAGAGGAACCCGACGGGCAGGACGATGCTGATTATTAAAGAACGGAGGAAATAAAAATGGCAAAAAGAGGTGGATTTCCCGGAGGAGCCATGCCGGGCAATATGAGCAATCTGATGAAGCAGGCACAGAGAATGCAGCGTCAGATGGAGGAAGGACAGAAGGCACTCGAGACGAAGGAGTTTTCCGCAAAAACCGGCGGCGGCGCCGTGGAAGCGGTCGTAAACGGCAAAAAGGAACTGCTTCGTTTGAACCTTGCTGAGGATATCGTGGATCCTGAGGATATTGAGACCCTGCAGGATGCAATTCTTGCGGCAGTCAATGAAGCGCTCCGTCAGGCAGACGAAGCAAGCTCCGAGATGATGGGCAGAATGACAGGCGGACTGGGAGGCTTACCCTTCTAATGGACTTATACAGCGGACATATCAATAAATTAATAGAGGAACTGGCGGCCTTGCCCGGAATCGGCAGCAAATCAGCGCAGAGACTGGCGTTTCATCTGATCAACATGCCGCAGGATAAGGTCAACAGGCTTGCGAATACCATCATTGAGGCAAAACAGAATGTCCGTTATTGCAAGGAATGTTATACTTTGACGGACAGGGAAATCTGCCCGGTCTGCTCCAACAGCAAGCGCAATCACCGGATGATCATGGTGGTGGAGAACACAAGAGACCTGGCGGCCTACGAGAAGACGGGCCGTTACGAGGGCGTATATCATGTATTGCACGGAGCGATCTCGCCCATGCTCGGCATCGGACCCGGAGAGATCAAGCTGAAGGAGCTGATCGAGAGACTGCACGATGATGTGGAGGAAGTCATCATAGCGACCAACTCCAGCCTGGAGGGCGAGACAACTGCCATGTATATCAGCAAGATGATCAAGCCCACCGGCATCAAAGTGACAAGAATCGCCAGCGGCGTTCCCGTGGGCGGAGATCTGGAGTACATCGACGAGGTGACACTGCTTCGCGCCCTGGACGGACGTATCGAAATTTAGACAGAGACGGAAGAGAGGAAAACCTATCATGACAACAGTAACGAAGAGTGTGTTTGGAAAGTATACAGACGGCAGAGAAGTCATTCTCTATACCCTGAAAAACGAAAACGGAATGGAAGTCTCTCTGATCAACATCGGAGCCGCAATCGTAAAGATTCTGGTACCTGATGCAGAGGGGAAGAAAGAGGATGTTGTCCTCGGCTTTGACAGCGCGGAAGAGTATCTGGTTAACCCCAGCTTTTTTGGCGTTGTCGTAGGTCCCAGCGCGAACCGCATCGGGAATGCAACCTATGAGATCGAAGGTGTCACCTATCAGGCCGATGTCAATGACGGCGTGAACAACCTTCACAGCCATATCAGAAAGGGGTATCACAAGCTGTTCTGGGAGGCAAAGGAAGTGGAGAACGGCGTCGCGTTTTCCCTCGAGGATACCGACGGATATCTCGGCTTCCCCGGAAACAAGAGAACGGTCGTAACCTATACTCTGGATGAAGAAAACAGTTTAAAGCTTCATTATCATGCAACCAGCGATAAGAAGACGATCCTGAATCCGACCAACCATACCTATTTCAACCTGGACGGACATAAGAGCGGCAGCATCGAAGGCCATGAGATGTGGATCGCTGCGTCCAACTTTACGCCTGCGGACGCAGGTTCGATTCCCACCGGCGAGATCGCACCCGTCAAGGGCACTCCCATGGATTTCACCGAAGCCAAGGTCGTTGGCAGGGAGATCGGCGCTGCCTATGACCAACTTGTTTACGGCAAGGGCTATGACCACAACTGGGTCATCGACGGCTGGAAAAATGACGGAGAGCTCAGACTGTTTGCACAGGTGAAGGCTCCCGTGAGCGGACGCAGTATGAAGGTGTATACCACGCTGCCCGGTGTGCAGTTCTATGCCGGCAACTGTATTGTACCTCAGAAAGGAAAGGACGGCGCTTCGTATCAGATGCGCTCGGGACTGTGCCTTGAGACTCAGTTCTTCCCGGACTCCATCCACAAACCCCAGTTCCCTTCCTGCGTATTCGGCGAAGATAAGGAATACGATTCGGTGACGGTCTATCAGTTCCTTGTTTAAGAGCTTCCGGGCGAAGCAGGCTTCGCCCTGCGCTTGTTTTCCTGCCTCGCAGCATTCACAAATGCCCGATGCTTCGCATCGTCGTCACTTCGTGACTGATGCATTTGTTTCATGTACGCGAGGGTGAAAACAAATGTCTGCTTCGCAGCCGCTTGTTTTCCTGCCTCGCTTCATGTCGAAGAGTTTTGGGACAACGCTGACAGAAAATGATAAAAACCTCCCTGCGCCTTTGCTACAATCAGTCTAAGGCAGGGGAGGTGTTTTTATGGAATTACCTAAGAATATCACGCAGATCGGAGAGATAAATCATAGCTGCAAAATATACATAGAAGATTATGTGTTTTCCTATATCAATCAATACAATGAACAGGCGGCCGACAAGGAAATCGCGATCGCCCTCTACGGAGAAAGAAAGACGGAGGGAGATGTCGTCTACTTTTTCCTGTATGGAGCGAGCAGAATCCATTTTATGCCCAAAGAGACCAGGCATCTGTCCCAGGCTGTGCTTCAGGATGCAGAGAAGCAGCGGAAAAAGTTTTTCCCGGCTTATTCGTTTTGGGGATATCTGATGCTGACGGGCGAAATGATCGAAGGAATCCATATCTATGAGCAGGGCGTGGGACGATATGTGCCCGGATTCGCGAGATTCTATGAGCAAAACGACACCATGCTGAATTTTCTTCTGGAGGAGCGGGCGAAGAGAAAGCCGGAGGAGATTTCGCTGGAAAAATATGAGGCGGCGAGAAAGCGGCAGGAGCAGCGCAGAACACAGGCCGCCGGGCAGGAGGAACCGCCGCGGCGGATGCCCGGTTCGTGGGACAACCGTGCGAGACTTGCGAGGGAGAGGTATCGCGGCGAGAAGAGGAAGGGTACGGAAGGGCACGCCGACGGAAAATTCCGGGTGGCGGTCGCCTGCGCGTGCCTGTGTGTGGTTGGTTTTGCCCTGAGGGATGAATGGACGGGGAAAGTCGGGCAGACGGTATCGACTGTTTTTCGTGATGTTCTGGAGAAGCAGCTGCCGGACGCAGCCTACGAGTCCGCGGAACAAAACCGCACGGACACTCTCGTTGCGGAGGACAGGCTGACGGATGCCGTCTTAGAGGAGAACAAACAGCAGCCGGTCCTGTCGGACAAGGTGGAGATTGCGGAGGCTGAACCTGAGCGGACCGGGGAGGAGAAACATCAGATCGGCACGGAGGAAGTCGCGGTCCCGTCTGCGGAGCCGGAGGAAAAAGAGGAACCGCCTGCCGAAACACCGCCTCCGGCAGCACAGGAAGAAACGGCACCGCAGAATCAGGAGAGCCTGCCGCAGACAGAACCTGCAGCAACGCCCGAACCGGTGAAATATGTCATTCAGAAGGGAGATACACTGACTTCGATTTGTATGCTCAGATACGGAACGGATGAGAGGCTTCAGGAGGTCTGCACCATGAACGGAATCCGAAATCCGGACGATATCAAAGAGGGAGCAAAAATTTTGTTACCATAGTGGAAACAAGTGTGTTACAATGATACAATAGGAATACGAAACAGAGATGATGCGGAGGCAACATGGCGGACATCAGGAATTACGAAGAGGAAAAAGAAAAGCGCCGGAAGAGAGAGGGTAATTATCAGGACAAAATCTACCGGTATAAGATGAAGAATTTCTATCGCGTGCTGCTGGCTCTTGTGGCGGTCGGCGCAGTGATCATGCTGATTTATACCCAGTATCAGAGACATGTGTACACAGGATATGATGTGTTGTCCAGCGTGGACAGAGCGGGGTACGCCGGAACGATCGACAGGAGACTGGGAAACCACATTTTGACCTATAGTAAGGACGGCGTGCACTGTACGGATACTGCGGGAAATGTGAAGTGGAATCAGACTTACGAGATACAGGACATCAAGATGGCGCTTTGCGGCGATACTGTCGCGGTCGGCGATTACAACGGCACCCGGATCTATGTGCTGAATACGGACAGGCAGCTGAGCGAGATCAATACGACCCTGCCCATTCGGAATCTTACTGTCTCTTCGGAAGGGTATGTGACGGTGGTTCTGGAGGGCGAGGATATTACCTATCTGAATACCTATGACCCGAGCGGAAAACAGAGCTTTCAGGGATGGGCGAAGATGAACGGCTCCGGTTATCCCGCCGCAGTCTGCCTGTCGCCGAACGGGGAATTGCTCGGTGTCTCATACTGGTATGTGGATGCGGGAGTGGTCAAGACGAATATGGTCTTCTATAATTTCGGACCGGTAGGCGCCAACAGCAATGATTTTACCGTGAGCGCATATTCCTATTCGGACCAGCTGATTCCGCAGATTCAGTTTATCAATGACTCCACTGCCTTTGCGGTGGGGGACAGCAGACTGATACTTTATCGCGGAAGCCATATCCCGGAGGAGTATGTGACGAGACTTCTGGATGAGGAAGTGCGGTCTGTATTTTACGGTGACAGATATATCGGCCTGGTATTCCGGTCGGAGGACGGCGACCATCTGTATCGCATGGATGTATTTGACGCTTCTGCGAAAAAGGTGGAGAGCTTTATGGTGGGCAGCTACTATCTGGACATTGATTATACGGACATTTTCTTCGGAAAGGACCATTTCGTTGTCTATAATGATAAGGAATGCTGCATCACAACACTTTCCGGATTTCAGAAATTCAACGGCACTTTCGAGGAAAATGTGAGATTGATGATTCCCACCGGAAAGGCATACAGATACATGCTTGTCACGGACACTACATTAGACACGATTCAGTTAAAATAGGGTTGAGAGATACAGGAGAGTAGAAATGAATGCTTTATTATTGATTGTGATTGTATTGGCCATATACAAGGTATGCGACGGGTTTAAAAAGGGAATGATAAAGGAGATCATCTCCCTGGTGTCAATGCTCATACTGGCGGCGCTGGCCGCTTTGATCGCCGGCGGCGTCGCAAGCTATAACAGCGGTAAGATACTCAATGTCATTGCGGCGGTCGTATTGCTTGTGCTGCTGTCTGTGGTGCATAATATTTTGAGGCTGGTGTTCTTTTCGGCAAAAATGATTTCCAAGCTGCCGGTGATTCATTCGGCGGATAAGCTCCTCGGCGTCGCTTTCGGACTGCTGGAGCTGCTCATTTTTATCTGGGTTGGTTACATGCTTGTCGCTGTGTTGAATCTGGGTGCTGCCGAGCAGTTTATCATGACCCAGACGCAGGAAAGCCCCGTCCTTTGCTGGCTCTACGAGCATAACTATCTGGCGTATTTCGTCACTAAGTATATCCTTTCCAAACCGGCTGCAGTGATTTTCCTGATGTAATGAGAGATGGCAAGCCACAGCAAAGAGGCCTGCTCATTGTATGCGGCGAATGTCAGACACTCGCTGTGCCTGTGAACGAATGGTACGACAGACGACCGCCCGGGGGACAATTCCGGGCGGTTTTTATCGTGGGTCATGTGTATGTTATTTTGGTCCGGATTTCTGATACTCTTGTGGTCTGAAAAGGGAGAAAATACTATATTTTGTGGGCAGTTTTGGGGGTCAAAAAAAGGAGAAGAAAAGTTCTGAAAAAATTGAAAAAAGCTGTTGACAATGCCATTTAAGTGTGATAATCTAAGTAAGCTGTCGCTGAGACAGCAGCAAGGCCATCAGCCAAACAAAGTTTGTCCGATGCATGCTGGCGCATGATAAGCCTTCCATAAAACTGATGCTTACGCAAGCGAGCTTGCAGCGCATCATTTTCTGAAAGCCTTGCCTTGTTTCGTACCTTGACAAATAAACAGTAATGCAACCCTGAAAATTCCAGATTAAGATTTCACGGCGCGAAGCGCAGGCGGGTTTTCTTGAGGGCGATGAGGAGCTTGCTCATCAGCGCAGGAAAGAAAAGCAGAGCGATGCGAAGCATCGGGGAATCAAACGGGAGCGAGAAGCGTAAGCTTCGAGCTTACCAAGAAGAATTATTCAGAGAACAGATTCGAAAGAATCAAACCTAAAAACAGTAATGCCAGAATAAAACTGGCAGGACAAACGAAACAGATTGGTTCGTATTTCGTGATGCAACCACAATTCATAAGCCTGCGGCTTATTTCATTGAGTTTGCATCTCCTATGATTTTCATCAACCAGACATCCGCCCGTGCAAGCACGGCGTCTGCCGTCTGATAAAAATCGCACGAAATACTAGTATACAACATGAGAGTTTGATCCTGGCTCAGGATGAACGCTGGCGGCGTGCTTAAC
>JAEDDX010000012.1 GCA_016293615.1 Acetatifactor sp. | reverse complement strand
CGCTTTGGTCTGCCCGTGCAAGCACGGCATCCCGTATCGCGGACATGCATTTGCTGCATCCTGCGCATTACTGCTTCCTGCGCAATGCAATTCATAAACCCTGCGGGTTTATTTCATCGCGCTATGCGCGATATATCTTTCCGTCCTCGCTTTGGTCTGCCCGTGCAAGCACGGCATCCCGAATCGCGGACGGAAAGTTGCATTGCTTAAAAGACCCCGAATATCGCCATGAATGTGCCGGCTGCTACGGCGGTTCCGATAACGCCTGCTACATTGGGACCCATCGCATGCATCAGCAGGAAGTTTGTGGGATCTGCTTCCGCACCGACCTTCTGTGACACACGGGCTGCCATAGGCACCGCAGATACGCCTGCAGAACCGATCAGAGGGTTCACCTTGCCGTGAGTAAACGCACACATCAGTTTACCGAACAATACACCCGCCAAAGTACCGAACATGAACGCGATCAGTCCGAGACCGACGATCTTAAGGGTTGCCCAATTCAGGAATGCTTCCGCACTGGTGGTCGCACCTACGGAGGTACCCAGCAGAATAACTACGATATACATCAGTGCATTGGATGCTGTCTCAGTCAGCTGTCTTACAACGCCGGACTCCTTGAACAGGTTACCTAACATCAGCATGCCGACAAGGGGAGCTGTGGTAGGAAGGATCAGACATACAACGATGGTAACAATGATAGGGAACAGAATCTTCTCAAGCTTGGATACAGGACGAAGCTGACCCATCTTGATCTTTCTTTCCTTCTCAGTGGTAAACGCCTTCATGATGGGAGGCTGAATGATGGGAACCAGTGACATATAGGAATATGCCGCTACGGCGATCGGTCCCAGGATGGCGGTCTGTCCAAGCTTACCTGCCAGGAAAATGGAGGTAGGACCGTCTGCACCGCCGATGATGGAAATGGCAGCTGCAGCCTTGTCGTTGAAACCAAGGAAGATTGCGCCGAAATATGCCGCGAAAATACCGAACTGTGCCGCTGCGCCAAGCCAGAAGCTCTTGGGGTTCGCAATGAGGGGACCGAAGTCTGTCATCGCACCGACGCCCATGAAAATCAGGGAAGGCAGAATTGCCAGCTCGTCTAACATATAAAAGTAATACAGTAATCCGCCTGCTCCGTTTGCTGCATCCTCCGGATGTAACATAATATCGGGATAGATATTTACAAGCAACATGCCGAATGCGATAGGCAGCAAAAGTAAGGGCTCGAACTCATGACGGATAGCTAAGTAAAGGAAAAAACATGCAACTGCGATCATGACATAGTTTCCCCAAGTCAAATTGAAGAACGCTGTCTGATGGAGCAGATTGTTGAATGTTGAAGCTATATAGTCCATTTGTTGACCTCCTGTTGTTATTGAGTGCTTCTTTTCAGATTAGTTCTAAGATCAGTTCATGGTTGCAAGAACTGCACCTGCTTCAACAGGATCACCAACATTCACTTCAATGCTTGCCACGGTTCCGTCCTGAGGAGCGACAACAGGAATCTCCATCTTCATTGCTTCCAGGATAACCACTGCATCACCCTTCTTCACTGCCTGGCCAACCTTGGCTTCAACCTTGAACACCTTGCCGGCTGCGCCTGCTTCGATCTTCACGCCGCCAGCTGCGCCTGCTGCAGCCTTAGGTGCTGCTGCGGGAGCTGCCTTGGGAGCAACGGGTGCCTTTGCGGCTACTACGGGTGCGCCTGTGGATGCGCCCTCTTCTACAGTTACATCATATACGTTTCCGTTCACGGTAATGGTATAATTCTTCATTTTATTTTCCTCCAATTCTAATGAATTAAACTCTTCTTCTGATGGAACGCACTACGAATCCATCTGTAGATTGCGCGCCTTCGCTGGCTGCGATTGCCGCTGCGATCACTGCAATCAGTTCAAGGTCGTCTGTCTCATCCGCATACTCTTGGGAAGAAACAGTCTCCGGTGCAGTATCGGTTTTTTGTGCCGCCTGTTTTTCTGCTTTCCGTCTGGCGGAAGCTGCCTGTATCTTAGGAATCACTGCAAATGCGGAAATAATCGCACTGATCAGAATCAGAACTGCAAATACGGTTGTCATACCTATCAGGGTATTCAGGCCGGCCTTTTTCATCAACTCGCCAAAGGATGCGGTGGGATTTAAGGATGCGGACTCAAGACGCAGGAATATGTCGTTGGAAAAAACGATTTCTGCGGTTGCATTCTTCTCGAAACCTTCCACATCCACATTGACAACAATCTGATTGCCGTCGATGGAAGCCTTTGCTCCGTTGACGCCTACCATACCGCCCATTGTTTCAAGAGCGGTCCGGAAGGACTCCACACCGGTGACGATTGCAGCGCCGTCAGCATTGTAAGTGCCGTTGGTCGTCTGATAGATCACTTCGCTGACTTCTTCCATCGTCAGCTCTCCCATGGGAAGGCCGATATTGTCGAACGGAACTCCCTGGCAGAGATTGTTTGCGAAAAATTCCACATAGCTGGTAGCGGTCTCCTCAGCCAAGTTCAGTTTCTGTTGTTCAAATTCAGTGTAAATCGGTTCTTTGCCGCAGGCTGCCAGTGTAAAGATACAGGTAATCATGCATACGAATGCCAATAATTTCTTCTTCATCTTCATAATCACCTTTCTTATACTGTGCCGTGTTTCTTAGCGGGACGATCTTCGCTCTTGGTAAAGAGCATCTCGAACGCACCGATGATATACTTTCTGGTATCTGCAGGTGCTACGATCTGATCCACATATCCTCTCTTGGCAGCGCTCGTTGCGGAAAGCTGAAGTGCTTCGTACTCAGCTGCCTTCTCATTAATCACATCAACACCCTGACCTTCGTACATAATCTTAGCAGCCAGTTTGCTGTCCATGGTACCGATCTCTGCCGTAGGCCATGCCATTGTGATATCTGCGCCGATTGCCTTGGAGTTCATCACACTGGCAGCGGTACCGAACGCCTTGCCGATCACAACATTTACCTTGGGAACGGTAGCGTTTGCAAAGGCATATGTAAGCTTCGCAGCAGCCTTGGCAATGCCCTTCTCGGAGCACATGGTTGCCTTGTAACCCTTCACATTGGTCAGAGTCAGTACGGGGATATCAAATGCATCACAGAAATTAACAAAATCAGCAGCCTTGTCGCAGCCGCGCTTGGAAAGAACAGCGTCAAGCTTCTCTGCCAGCTTGCCTTCCTCATCGTAAATCTCACTGCGGTTTGCAACAGCGCCGATGGTCACACCGTCAAGCTTTAAGAAACCAACGACCATATCCCTGCCGTAGTTTGCCTTCACTTCAAAGAAGTTATTGTTGTCTGCGATCATGGCAAGTGCGATGGAAGTATCTCCCGCACATCCCGCAAGATCTGCACATACACGGTTCAGATCATCCGTACACTCAACGATGTCGCTTCCCTCACCGTTGTTGGAAGGCAGGAATGCAATCAGCTCGCGGATCTTGGAAAGAACGCATGCCTCGTCAGCAACGACATCCACGATACCGCTCTCCTCGGACTGGAATGCTGCGGAAGAGGAATCACACTTGGAGATCTCGTTTCCGTCCAGTGCATTGGGGGCGTTTACAAAAAGCTTCGCATTCTTGGACTCCATCAGGGTAAAGTCTGTCATTGTGGGGAACAATGCAAGACCGCCGCCACAGCTTCCAAGAATTGCGGTAATCTGAGGGATTACGCCGGAAGCCAGAGCCTGCTTCATGTAAATTGCTCCGAATGCATTCAATGCATCGGTAGCCTCCTGCAGTCTTAAGCCTGCAGAATCGATCAGGCCGATCACAGGTGCTCCTGTCTTCATAGCCAGATCGTAGATGGCGGTAATCTTCTTCGCATGCATTTCGCCGACGGTTCCGTTCATCACAGAAGCATCCTGGCTGTATACATACACGGGCTTACCACCGATCACTCCATAGCCGGTAACACAGCCGTCTGAAGGAGTTTCGTTGGGTTTCATATTGAAATCCGTAGCTCTTGCAGTAACAAGACCACCAATTTCAACGAAACTGTTGTCATCGAGTAAAGAAGCAATTCTTTGACTCGCTTTTGAAGTAGTACTCATGCTTTCAGTCCTCCGTTACTATTGATAAAGAAAAATATTTGATACAGGGGAAAAGAAAAGCCATATTCCCCCGATTATCATTCCGTTACAGTATAACACAAAAAAAGCAACTCGTATAGGACGAATTGCTCTTTTTTTCAAAATTTTTATTATTTTTACATTCCGCAATACCGGACTGCTCTTTTTGTCCTGCCGGAGGGCGCTGCACGCTTCAGACTGCTTCTGACAGAAAAAGAAAGCGTTTCACGATCTGCCGCACACACCAGCCGGGATCGATCGCCTCCGCACCTTCCGCAGTCACGATTTTTTCCTGCCTGTAGACAACATCATCGACTAAAAAGCTGATGCTTCCGACAACCGTTCCCTCGCGCACCGGCGCATCCAGCACCTGTTTGACCCGGTATTCCACATGGACCTCGTCCGCTTCACTCATAAGCAGTCCCTCCGTCCCTTTTTCTAAGCCTGCCGTGTCCTCCGTGGCAATTCTAAGCCGCAAAAAGACCTGTTCCCCGAGCCGATTGCTCCTGGCATGCAGGACCGGAACCGGCTGCAGTACGCTCTCGGGAAACGCCTTCGTATCCTCCGAAAAGCTGTGAAACACATACCGGTCCAGACCGTATTGCATGAGTTTTCTCGTATCTGACCATTTCCAGGACTTGTGGTTCGGCCAGCCGCAGGCGAGCAGAGCCACGATGAGTGTTTTTCCGTCCCGTTGGAGGGAGCCGACATAACAATAACCTGCCTGATTGGTAAAACCGGTCTTGCCGCTCTGCGCTCCGTCCATCATCTGCAGAAAGGAATTATGGTTGACGCAGCAAAAGCTGCGCCCGTTCGCATAAAATGAATGGGACGGCGTCCGTGTGATCTTTAAGAACTCCTCCTTCATGCAGGATTCGCCGATACAGTACGCCATGATCCTTGCAAGCTCCTTCGCCGTGGTTCCGTGCCCTGTCTGCACTTTCGTGCCGTCCTCGAGAATCACCTCTTCCGAAGCATCCAGACCGTTGGGCGTGATAAACAGCGTATCCTTACAGCCAAGCTCCAAAGCCTTGTCATTCATCCGTTTGGCAAACGCCGCGACAGCCTGTTTGCTCTCCTCCCTCGTAAACTGCTCCGTCGGTTTCTCTGCCGCTTCCTTCCCGAGAAACTGCTTTCCGACGCCCTCTGCCAGCACGACGGCAGAATCATTGTGAGATTCGAGCATCAGAGAGTACAGGAGATCTTTGACGGTATACTGCTCCCCCTTTTTCACATTCAGTTTCACCTTAGGCATGCTCTGCGCATACGCCGAAACGCCGAAAGAGGCCTCCGGGTCGGCCAGTTCCAGCACCAGTATACAGGTCATGATTTTCGTCGTGCTTGCCATGGGCAGCTTCCGGTCAGCATTTTTTCCATACAATACCCTGCCGGAGCCGGCATCCATCAGCACGGCGGCTCCGGCATACAGCGCATCCGGCAGCGGTCTGTCGTCCGCGCGGACCGTGAACGGGCTTTGTACCAGTATCATCAGGGAAAGGAAAACGCCCCATACTTTGTTACAAATTCCCGGAATCTTCCTTTTTTGAAGCTTTTTCGTAAGGCGGGACAAAGGTTGCATCGTTCATCCTTCGGAATCGGAATTTGTAAATTGTATGAGGCGGTATCACTAAATATCCAGTTTTAATTGAATTTCTGCTTCTGCCTGTTGTTTGAACTCTTCCAGCTGCACGGGATTCATCTCCGGCAGATCCTCGATGCTCTCCACGCCGAAGGAACGCAGGAACTGTTCCGTGGTGCCGAACAACAGAGGGCGCCCGGGCGCATCCAGTCTTCCCAATTCCTGTATGAGGTCATACTCCAGAAGCTTGTTGATGGCGTATTCGCAGCTGACGCCTCTCACCTTCTCGATCTCGATCTTGGTGACAGGCTGTTTGTAGGCAACAATGGCCAGCGTCTCCATCACGGTGTCCGTCAAAGTCACCTTCCGCGGCGTCTTTGCAATCTGAATCAGGTATTCATAATACTCCGGCTTCGTGCTAAGCTGCACGGCATCCTCAAACTGCATCAGGGCAATTCCCCTGCCTTCGCCTGCATACTCCTCCGCCATCTCACGAAGGATTTTTTTCGTTGTCCGCAGATCTTCTCCTATCAGATCGGCGAGTCTGTGGATCTCAACTGATTCTCCCATGGTAAAAAGAACCGCTTCCATCACCGCTTTTGCTTTTGTCTTCTCCATATCCGGTCTCTCCACACCAACTATTTATACAAAGTTTACCTTTCCGTCACTGATCTTCAGCAAAGTGCCGCAGTACGGGCACACCTGCGCCTGCTCGGCATTCGATGCTCCGCAGCTTGGACATTCGCTGTGCAAAAACATGGGCGGCTCGGTAAGCTTTTCGGGATTCTCCCGAAAATATCGATACGCTGTATTGCTCTTTCTCACGGGAATCAGGATCACAACATAGAATACTCCGTAAAACAGCATCAGGATAATCAATATCGGAATCAAGGTCAGGTCCACCTTCGTCTTCGCAAGATCATCCATGACAGTATGCCAGGAAAGAAGCAGTGCATCGGAAGGCTTCTGACCGGCCATTCCCTTCTGGAAAGCAGCGAGGAAATCGTCAAAAGTGGCGTCGGAAAAGCACTTTTCCGTGTTATCTCCGCAATACACATCATATTCCCAATCGTAAAAATCAGAGTCGTCATTTACCGTAAACAGAATGATCATGGCTGACTCATCAATCCCCATTCCGTAATAGAGTTCTTCCGAGTAAACCTCCAGAGAACTGTAGTGTTCCTTCCAGGAATAATCATCGGTATACACCGTGACAGGCATTCCGGACTTTTCATAGACCTGTTGCAGCACTGTCAAAACATCCGCTTCTTCCCGGTCTGTGAGCACATCCGCCTGATCCACAATCCGGATCCGTCCGGGATCTCCGCTCGTCTTGGCTCCGAAGGTAACAGCCGTCGTGCACATGGCAGTCATCATCGCCAACATATGCAGCGTGATAAAGATCAGCGCGATGATGATTCCGGCGCTCCATCCGCTCTTCTTACCAAAATTCTTGTCGTTGGTATAATAGTTGTGCCTTCTTCCGCGTCTGTCATAATAGGTGCGGTTGTAGCACCCCGCAAACGGTGTCTTTGATGTTCTTGCTCCGGAACCGCCTCCTCTGGAACCTCCTCCGGAACGTCCGGAACTGCTGCGATGACTTCCTCCGCTTCTGGAGCCTCCTCCGTGTCTTCCCATTTTTATTTTCCCCTTTGTGAATTCATCTTTCTTCTTACATGTTAGACTCAATCAGAATATCGTCAAAAATCTCTTCCTGTACGATCGATATTTTACCGGTCTTCATCATCTCCAGAATGATCAGGAAGGTGACGATGATCTCCATCTTGCTCCCCTGACGCTCCAAAAGCTTGCGGAAGCTGAACTGCTTATTCGTCCTTGCGAACGTCTCAACATACAGGGCCTTAGCCTCCATATCGACTTCTTCCTTCTCGATCTTTCCGTACTTACTGCGGATCGGGTCGATCTTATCCTCCTGCCTGCGCACGATCGACTTGAACATTTCATGCAGCCTGCTCAGTGTCATATCGCCGATAAGCTCCTCGTAGTTCACCGGCGGCTGGTAGGATGAGACCTCCTTCGGAAGCTGTTTCTCCCGGTAAAGGTACTTCGCTGCATCCAACTGCCTGTCCTTTAGCTCCAGCGACATATACTTGTACATTTTGTATTCCAGGAGTTTCTCCACAAGCTCTGCCCTGGGGTCCTCTTCTTCTCCCTCCTCGTTCTCTTCTTTGGGAAGAAGCATCCTGCACTTAATGTCAAGCAGGGTCGCCGCCATGACGAGAAACTCACTCACGACATTCATATCCTCTGTCTCCATCTGTCTGATGTATTCCAGATACTGCTCCGTGATGGTGACGATCGGAATGTCGTAAATGTCTATTTTGTTTTTGTCGATCAAATGCAGCAAAAGATCCAGCGGACCTTCAAACGCCTCAAGCTTAACGGGGATAGCCATATGTAACTTACCTCTTTGGAAAATCTCCATCTCAGTGTATCGTTTTTTGCCGGAATGCGCAAGAAAAACATTTCTGCGCGGCCCGGTCTCAGCTTTGCTCCGAAGTAGCCCGTGTCTCATCCGCCGCGGGCACAAAATCAATGACCCAGAATTCTGCCGGATTGAACAGCCGCAGCGGAATGGTATGCAGGCCGAGTCCGCGGCTTAGTACCATAGTCTTGTCCTCCTCGGAAAAAACACCGCCGTCGTATTTGGGGAACAGACGAAGGGAAGGAGAAACCACCCCTTTTCCCCAGAAAGGAACTCTTACCAGGCCTCCGTGTACATGACCGGAAAGCACCAGGTCGGCGCCCCATGTCGCATACTCCGGAAAATAGTCGGGGTTATGCGCGAGCAGCACGGTATAGGAGTCTTCATCCGGCTCCCCGAGCACAGACTTCAGATATGATTCCTCCATCCGCGTGTGCCTGAACCGTTTATAAAAGCGGGCATCCATCTCCAGTCCGTAGACCGTGATGCCGGCTTCCCCGAGTCTTTCGTGCACATTCACCATGGGTTCTATCCCAAGTCTTTCAAGCTCCTTTGCATAAGTCTGTGCCATATCATGATAGGTCTTGGGATATAATTTGATACGGTGCTCATGATTACCGTTTGCATAGTAAACAGGGTATTCTCCCGACAGTGCTTCCAGAAAACGGATTGCCACATCCTGCTTCGCGCGCGGGCGGGCAGTCATGATATCCCCCGCACTAAAGATGATGTCCGGTTTCTGTGCCCGTATCGCCTCCAGCAGCTGTTCATTGTCTCTTCCGAAGCGCTTGTTATGCAGATCGGAGATCATGGCAGCACGAACTTTATGTCTGATCCTCTTATCGGTTAAGGTAATGTGCCTTACCACAAAACGGTTGCAGTCAAGCAGATTGAGCCAGATACAGATGACCGCAAGCACGACCGTAACCGTGAGTATAATATCCAGTATTTTCATGCAACCCCCTTCTCCCAAAAATCGGGCAAGGACGACTGCCGCAGCGAACGCTTCCTGTCTTTGTCTGCGCAATCATCTTTGCCCATTATACCACCTTTTTTATGGGGATAAAAGAAATTTTATCCAGACCGCCTTCAAATAGTGACCGTAACCGGCCTTCTCTACCGTTTCCGCAGCGAGAATATTCACTCTTCCCATCTCCTGTCCGCCCAGCGAGTAGACTATCTCCCCGACCTTTTGTCCGCTGCATACAGGCGCCGGAATACTCTCGGGAAGCACACTCTTCTTCTCCATGGCACTCAAATCCAACCCTGTGATATCCAGATACCGAAAGGGTTCTTCCACGGTAAGAGACACGCTATTCTCCACGCCTCCCTTGACACTCAAAGGCGCCTGCGTTTCCTCATGCAGATCCGTATAGAGCCTGCAGGTTGCAAAACCATAGTTTAGGAGATTTCTTGCATCCTGAAATCTGGTCTTGGAATCCGAAGCTCCCATGACCACGGCAATCAGTTCCACATCATTTTTCTTCGCGGTTGCCGAGACACAGTACATCGCCTTTCTCGTAAAACCGGTCTTAAGTCCCGTCGTATACTGATACTGCTTCAGCAGTTTATTGGTGCTGCTCAGCGTAAAGTTGGAAGTTCCCTGCCTCGTCACATGCGTGATATCCTCCATCCAGATCTTCGTATACTCGTACACCTGCGGATAATGAAAGATCAGTTCTCTCGACATGATCGCAACATCTCGGGCGCAGGTGTAATGATCGTCTGAATCAGTCAGTCCGCAGCAATCCACAAAATGTGTGTCCATCATGCCAAGCTCCACCGCCTTGTCATTCATTCTCTCGACAAAGGCAGACTCACTGCCTGCGATATGCTCCGCCACGGCCACACTCGCATCGTTTCCTGAGGCGACGACGATGCACTTGATCAAAGTCTCAAGCGTCTGCACCTCCCCCGGCGCAAGGAATACCTGCGAACCTCCCATGGAACTTGCATATTCACTTGTCGAGACCTCATCGGTCAGACTCACCTTCCCGTTCTCCAACGCTTCGAAGGTTAACAGCAGCGTCATCACCTTCGTGACACTGGCCGGGCTTCTGCGCTGCGCGGCATTCTTTTCAAAAATCACCTGCCCGGTGGACGCCTCCATGAGAATCACGGACGGAGACGCAACCGCCATCTCTGCCTGCACCGTAAGAATGCCCGACATCCACACCGCTACACACAGAGAAACAAGAAAACATCTTCTTAAAAACATACAGACACACACCTATCTACGACCTATGTTTATTTGTATGGCAGAATATCTTCGAATATGCCGAAAAGCAAGTCCCCTTTCGAAATGACTCACCCGCCAAGCCCTGTGTGTCCGGTTGCAGGCAGGACCCCTCTATAGAAATGCGTCCCGACAAGCCCTGTGTGTCCAGTTGCAGGCAGGACCCCTCTATAGAAATGCGTCCCCGCCAAGCCCTGTGTGTCTGTTGCAGACTGTAGTGAGTCGTCGGTACTTAGGACTCGTTCTTTGAGTCCTTATGTACCGTTACGACGAACTCCAAGCGAGAGCGTGTCTGCAATCAAACATGCAGGGCTTAGGCGCAGGGACGCATCCCGACCGTCCCCATGTCTGCAACCGGACATGCAGGGCTTAGGCACAGGACGCCTTCCGACCAGGGAGAACTGCAAAACAAAACCCCCGGCTGATGCTTCAACCGAGGGTCTGCATTTTTTAGTTGTATTTACGCTTTCTTGCAGCTTCAGACTTCTTCTTACGTCTTACGCTGGGCTTCTCGTAATGCTCACGCTTACGAATCTCCTGCTGAATACCTGCCTTTGCACAGCTTCTCTTAAAACGACGAAGCGCGCTGTCCAAAGTCTCGTTCTCTTTTACGATTACGTTTGACATCTCTACCTGACCTCCCTTCAGTCCCTCAAGTAACATGACTGATTGGGTTAATATATTATGTATCGACACTTTCTGCCGCATACACAATAAACATTATAGCACAAAAAACTCATGCGTCAACAATTTTTTTAGATTATTTCAGCTGACCTTCCAGAACCTTTGCGCATTCCGCAATCGCAGCGGGGATTCCCGCAGGATTCTTGCCGCCGGCCTGCGCCATGTTGGGACGGCCGCCGCCGCCACCGCCGACCAATGCAGCGATTCCCTTAATCAGATTGCCGGCATGTGCGCCCTGTGACACTGCCTGTTCGGTCGCCATTGCGATCATGTTCACCTTGCCGTCCTGATTGGAAAGAAGCACGACAACGCCCTCTCCGAGCTTTGCCTTCAGCTGATCACCAAGGTCACGCAGACCGTTCATATCAACGCCGTCCACACTGGTGGCAAGCAGCTTTACGCCCTTTACCTCAACCACCTGACTCATGACATCGCCGAGTGCGCTCTTGGCTGCCTTCGCCTTGAGAGATTCCAGTTCGGAGCGAAGCGCCTTCATCTCCTCGTTCATATGCTCGCATCTTTCAACCAAAGAAGCAGGAGTCGTCTTCAAAACCTTGCTTGCCGTCTGAAGAGTTGCTTCCAGGTTCTGATAATAGCTCATCACATTGCTTCCGGTCAGTGCCTCGATACGACGCACGCCGGCCGCCACACCATTTTCGGAGACGATCTTGAATGCGCGGATAAAGCCTGTGTTGGAAACATGGGTACCGCCGCACAGCTCGATGGAGAAGTCACCCATCTTTACGACGCGGACGCTCTCACCGTACTTTTCGCCAAACAGTGCCATGGCACCTGTTTTCTTGGCATCCTCAAGGCTCATCACCTCGGTTACCACAGAGAGGTTCTCCGCAATCTTCTGGTTTACCAGGGCTTCCACCTGTTCCAGCTCTTCCTTCGTCATGGCCTGTCCGTGGCTGAAATCGAAACGGGTACGGCCTGCATCCTGATAAGAGCCCTGCTGTTCTACATGGTCTCCGAGCACTTCCTGCAACGCCTTCTGCAGAAGATGGGTCGCACTGTGGTTTCTGCAGACATTTGCTCTGTTGGTCTCATCCACAGACAAGGCTGCTGCAGCACCGGCCTTCACGACGCCCTTCTTCACCACGCCGACATGTCCCACTCTGTTGCCGGGAACCTTAACGGTATCGGTTACGATAAACTCGCCTTCCTCCGTTGTGATGACGCCCTGATCGCCCTGCTGACCACCCATGGTAGCATAGAAGGGGGTCACTGCCGTGATGATGATACCTTCCTCACCCTCGCACAATGCTTCCTTTGCATCCGTGCCGTTTATAATGGCGCCGATGGTGCTCTCAGCCTTCAGGCTGTCATATCCGACAAACTCTGTGGTCAGAGCATCGCCTAACTTGTCATAAACAGAATTGTCTCCGGTAAGCTTAGCGGAGAAGTTCTGGTTCTCTCTCGCCTTCTGTTTCTGCTCTTCCATGGCTTCGGCAAACCCTGCCTCATCAACCTTGAGGCCTTCTTCTGCGGCAAGCTCCACCGTCAGTTCAATCGGGAAGCCGAAGGTATCATAGAGATAGAACGCATCCTTTCCCGCGAATTCCTTCCTGCCCTCAGCCAGACAGGTATCCATGATCTTGCGATATTCCTTCATACCGTTCTCAAGCGTGCTCTCGAAGCGGGCAATTTCCTTCTTTAACTCAGTCAAAATGAACTCACGGTTCCTGCCAAGCAGCGGATAGCTCTCTGCATAGATGGTATCGATATACATTGCGGCAATGGTGAGCAGATCGTTTGTGCTGATGCCGAGGGTTCTTCCGTGTCTTACGGCGCGGCGGATCAGTCTTCTTAAGATATAGCCTGCACCGGTATTGGAGGGAAGAAGCTTTGCTTCATCACCGATGAGCATCACGGAGGTACGGATGTGGTCCGCAACGATACGCATGGATCTGGTCAGCTTCTCATCACTGTCGTATTCCTTACCGCTTGCCTTCTCAATATAAGCGATCACAGGTGCGAACAGGTCGATCTTGTACACATCGCTGGTACCGTTTAAGAAAGCAAGGTTTCTCTCAAGACCCCAGCCGGTATCTACATTCTTTTTCGCAAGAGGTGTCAGATGACCGTCATGGTGCTTCTCGTACTGCATGAATACATCGTTTCCGATCTCGGTAAATCTGCCGCAGTGACAGCCGGGTTTGCAGTCCGGTCCGCAGGCAGGCTTGTCGGAAACATAAAACATCTCGGAGTCGGGTCCGCAGGGACCGTACTCCAGCCCCCACCAGTTATCCTCTGCGGGCAGATAGTACACATTCTCCTTCTTGAAGCCGGACTTGATTCTGCACTGAGCTCCCTCTTCGTCTCTGGGCGCGTTCTCATCCCCCGCGAACACGGTTGCAGCGAGGTGGTCTACATCAAAGCCGAACACCTGCGTCAAAAGCTCGAAGCTCCACTTACAGCGGTCCTCCTTAAAGTAATCGCCAAGGCTCCAGCTTCCCATCATTTCAAAGAAGGTCACATGGCTCTTGTCGCCTACGGAATCAATATCGTTGGTACGCACACAACCCTGCACATTGCACAGTCTTGTGCCCATGGGGTGCTTTTCCCCCAGCAGATACGGCATCAGAGGCTGCATACCTGCCACATTAAACAGAACGCCTGTGGAGCCGTCTGATACCAAAGACACAGCTCCGACATCCTTGTGTCCGCGTTCCAGATAGAAATTGATCCACGCCTTTCTCAGTTCATTTGAAGTGAATTTTTTCATATCTATTCTCCTTACTTCTTAAAAATCAACATAATCGTACCAATAGTATCATGTTTTTTCGTATTTGTATAGAAAAAAATGATCCGAAAAAGCTACTCCTCTTCTTCATCCAGAATCCGAATGAGTTCCTCCCTCGTCTCACGGATCCGGTTCTGGTCCTCGCTCTTGAGCGCCGCTTCAAAATCAGACAGAAAATGATCCAGCTTCTTTCGTCTGGCTCCGAGCGACTCCTCATACATTCTCTCCGCCCGAAGCAGTACCAGTCTGTTTTCCTCAAAGTCTCTTGGCTGAACCTTCAGGTACGCAAGCTCCTGCATGCGCTTCTCGATCTCCTCGTCCGTGAGCTGATTGTCCTGTCCCTTGATGATCATCTTCCTCGTCTCGCCGGTCGATACGACCCTGACCTCCACCTCGAGCAGGGAATTGATGTCATAGGTATAGGTGACATCCACACTCTCTGAGCCCTTCGGTCCCTTCGGAAGGTCGACCGTCAGTTCGCCGAGGAACAAATTGTTTTTCGCAAACCGGCTCTCTCCCTGCAGCACCTTCACACGGACCTTTGTCTGATTGTCGTGCGTCGTGTAGAGCCGCTCGGTATGGCTGGCGGGAATCACCGTATTTCTCTCAATGATCGGGCAGAAGCGTCCGTCCTCAAACTGACCTTCCTCATATTCCACCACGACCTCAGTACCGAGCGTGAAGGAGCAGACATCGGTCAGGATGATTTCTTTTACTTCTTCCTTTCTCTCCTTCATCGCCGCCTGGATCGCTGCGCCGATGGCAACCGTCTCGTCCGGATTTAACTTCGTATCGGGGAATTTGCGGAACAGTCTGATCAGGAAATCCTTCACAATGGTCAGTCTGGTCGCGCCGCCGATCAAAATCACCTCGTCAATGTCCGAAAGCTTCAGCCCCGCATCGGAAAGGCTCTTTTTGACCGGTTCCTTGATCTTCAGCAGCAGCTCCTCACAGGCCTCCTCATACTCTTTGTATGTAATGGTCTGTTCCTGTTTCTCCTCGCTAAGGAGGAAGCTCAGCGTCACCTCAGTCCGGTCGTTGATCGCACATTTTGCCTTCTCCGCCTGTCTGTAAAGTCTCGCCTGTTCCTTCGCGGTCAAGTCTGACAGGGAAAGCTTTGCCTTGTGAAGGAACAGCTTCACCATGACCTGCGTAAAATCTTCGCCGCCGAGATAATTGTCGCCTGCGACAGCGCGAACCTCCAGAATATTATGGTACAATTCCAAAATGGACACGTCAAAAGTGCCGCCGCCAAGGTCAAACACCAGAAACCTCGTATCCTTCGTCTTATCATACAGACCGTAGGCAACCGCGGCAGCAGTCGGCTCCGAGATCATTCTCTCCACCTTCAATCCCGCAAGCTCTCCGGCCCGCTTGGTCGCTTTTCTTCTCTTATCGTCAAAATAGGCCGGCACACTGATGACCGCTTCGGTCACTTCCTCTCCGAGGAACTGTTCCGCATCTTCCTTCAGGGAACGAAGCACCATGGCTGACAGTTCCTCCGGCTTAAAATGCCGGCCGGACAACACATAGTCTCGCTCGGTACCCATACTGCGCTTGAAGGTCTGCGCAACCGTGTCCGGATACAGACTCATCCGTTCTTTCGCCGTCTCTCCCACGAACACATTGCCTTCCGCATCCACACTGACAACGGACGGCGTCAGATGCTTTCCGAGACGGTTGGGTATGACCCTGGGACCTTCCTCCGTAAAGCAGGCCACGAGACTGTTCGTCGTCCCCAAATCAATTCCTACTATCATTTTCTTACTTCCTTTATTGTTCAAATATCATATGTTTTATGGCAAGCATGAACTCATCGGAGGGCTGCTTCTTCAGATTGGAGCGCAGTCTCGACTCAGCTTCCCTGCGTTTCCCCTGTCTGAGCAGGAACAGGATCCGCATTCCTTCCAGCTCTCTGCAGACACTGCTGGTACAGAAATGGCAGATTTCAGTCTCCTCCTCGCTGTCAAGCAGCGCCGCAAGCGTATCCTCATCCTTGCTGTACCACGAGGCCAGAAGTAACAGTTCCAGATAACTTTTTCCGCTGTTGAAATACTTCTTGTTTCCCTCCGCTTCGAACAGACTGATGAGCTGCTGCAGCTTCTTCGCGGTCTTCTTACCCTGTACACTGTCACCGCACAAAATGCACGCATAAGTGACATCCGAAAGTCTTGCCTCACCGGAGCGAATCGGCTCATCATAGACCATCAGCTCACGAATCACACAGGCGGTACTTTCCGCGGTTCCGTAAATGAGTTCCGTCCAGAGCGCCTGAACCAGGTATCGGATGATCTCCTTGTTGTCACCGATGTCTGCATTTGGCAGAAAACGCTTCCCTGCGTTTTTGACACGGTCCATAAGCGTCGTCTTAAAGCCCAGTCCGTCCGCCCACTCCTTCAGATATTTCCTTGCCTGCTCCTCATCCCCGCATTTGATGCAGGCATCTACACAGTGGTCCATACGAAGCCATGGATTTTTCTCCTCGTAGGAAGAATAGATCCTGCAAGCCTCGGCAGCGTTGCCGAGATTGACATACACCTCAGCCAGCTGCTTCAGAAACCAGATGCTTTTCTCACCTGTGAGTTTCTGATACTGCAGGCAGACCGCAAGCGCATTCTCGTAATCCCCAAGCAGGGAGTACAGCTCCGCCATATCCGTATAGATGATCGGCGACATATCCTCCGTCATATACAGAATTGCCTTGCGGATGAATACAAGCGCATCATCGAATTTTCCCTGATACCTGTATACAAAGCTCAGGGCGTTCAAGGCATACGGATTGCAGGGGGAAAGCTGCAGAGCCTTCACCAGATCCTTCTCGGCTTCCTCATAGTGATGCGCGCATCTGTGAAAAATCGCCCTCTCCACAAACATGAAGGATTCGGGGTTATGCCGCAGCAGGTCATTGATCACCGCAAGACCTGTCTCATAAGCTTTCCCATTCCCCTCCTCTGCCTTCTTACGGTACAGCTGTCTGAACTCAGACACCTTATCGTTCAATTCGTCGGAAGTGTATGGCTCATGATCCTGCAGATAGACATAGGCGTCCAGAAGATCGCTGTGGATCCCGTTTTCCTCTGCAGCCTGAACGAGTTCTTCCATCTTCTCAGGATACTCCAGATCCAGATACACCTTTGCCAGATATTCATATGCCTTCTCAAAATCCGGGAAGTACCGGATGCACATGGTTGCGTACTGCACTACGCCGGAGGCGTTTAGCTGCCTGCGGCAGGCTTCCATGCCGGAGGCAGCCGCTGCATACACCTGATACTCCTGTATCAGTTTCTGCACGATTTCGTCGCACTTTTCATATTCGCCCATCTCAATATAGATCTGGGCCATTTCCATCAATATGTTCAGGTCGGAGAGTTTGTCCTCCAGGATGCTCTCCGATTCCCGGATCGCTTCTTCAAAATACCTGCTGTCCGTAAAGCCCAGGTTGTGGAAGCATTGAATCCGAAGCATATGGGATTGTCTGACGCGGTCAATGTCCCGCTCCTTCTCCGTTTCATCCTCATCTGTTTCTATCTTACGGTGCAAAGCCTCCTCCCAGGCGCCGGCAGCCGCTATCGCTTTTTCATACTCCGCCAGTTCCAGATAATACTTGGCGATCAGCCCCTTCCACTCAGCTTCTTTCTCCGCCGGAATCTCCGCTTCCAGCCCCAGCGCTATGTTCAGTCCTTCCGTCCTTCTTCCGTCCTGCAGATAGCACCAGCAAAGCTCCAGGCCGGTTTCGACCTTGTGCTGCGTCTCCCACCTGGTCACCAGATCCTCTTCCAGCTTCTGATTGATTTTACGAAGCAGTTCGATGAACTCATCCTGGGCTCCGTGTGTCAGCACCTTCTCGGCACATTTCTTGGCTTCGTCGTATTTTCCCGTCTCATACAGCCACTCCGTCAGGCGGTAATTGGACATATAATGCCTGTCATTCTTTTCCTTGAGCCGATAATAACATTCCGCTGCCTTGGCCTTCTGTTCTCCGCCGAGGTTCCAGAGTATCTCACCTGTATTGAACAGCAGGGTGATATTGTCCGGGTGCTTCTGAAGCTCGGCATATAACAGTTCGATTGCCTGATCGGTCTGCTCTTCCCAAATGAGCAGTTTTGCATGGCAGATCTCCATCGCCGGGTGATGAACGGGCAGCTGTGCCGCTGCCTCATAGAGCTCCTTCGCACGGACATAGTCCTCGTCATCCAGACAGCGCCAACAGCCTTCATAATACTGCAGATACTGATCATACGGCGCATCGTCTTCCCCCTCGAACAGTTCAAACTCAAACTCCTCTCCCTGTTCAATGTGGGCCAGCAGAAAACTGATAAAATCGGCGGGGAACTTCTCCCGAAGCTTCGCTGCCCGCGCTTTGATTCCAAGCTGCCGGTCCAACAGTGTCCAGATTTCTCCGGGCAGTCTGAAATGCTCCATCAAAAAGACCAGCAGCTTCTCCGAACAGTTCTCTTCCTCCTCTAACGACAGGAATACATCCTCCCTAAAAAGCTTCTTCCATTCGTCCGCATTGCACCTTCTGCTTAGGTGAGTATAGACTTTCTCCACCTTCCTGATCCACAAGCCCGAGAGCGTTGTATCCTCCTCCGTCTGCTCCTGCTTTGGCTCCTTCGCCAGTCGAAGTGCCTCCTCATAGGCGCTTCGCAGGCGTTTGAACCCCTCAGGGTCGTCCTCAGGATTCGTCACACTCAGTTTTTCACGATATGCTCTTTTCAGCACAGACTCGTCCGTGGTCTCTTCCACGCCGAGAATACGAAATATTTCAAACCGCTCCATAACTTCCCCCATAGTAAGACAGGAGCAGATTTCACTTCTGCTCCTGTCCGGTATTCCGGTTGTTAAAACGTAAACTTATCTGCAAAATAAGCATCCAGATCTGCGATGGCAACTCTCTCCTGCTCCATGGAATCCCGGAAGCGGACGGTTACGCAGCCGTCAGTTTCGGACTCGAAATCATAGGTCACACAGAAAGGAGTACCGATCTCGTCCTGACGACGATATCTCTTACCGATGTTTCCTCTGTCGTCAAATTCGCAGTTATACTTTTTGGAGAGCTGTGCAAATACCTTCTCGGCACCCTCGTTCAGCTTCTTGGAAAGGGGAAGCACACCGATCTTCACAGGTGCAAGTGCGGGATGGAAATGCAATACGGTACGCACATCGCCGCCCTCCAGCTCCTCCTCGTCGTATGCTGCACAAAGGAAGGCCAGAACCACTCTGTCCGCACCGAGGGAAGGCTCTACGACATAAGGAACATATTTTTCCTTCTTCTCATCATCAAAGTAAGTCATATCCTCACCGGACACATTGGCGTGCTGGGTCAGGTCGTAATCAGTTCTGTCAGCGATACCCCAGAGCTCGCCCCAGCCGAAGGGGAACAGGAACTCGATATCTGTGGTACCCTTAGAGTAGAAGCAGAGCTCCTCGGGACTGTGGTCACGCAGTCTCATCTCGTCTTCCTTGATACCGAGGGAAAGCAGCCAGTCACGGCAGAAGGCTCTCCAATACTGAAACCACTCCAGATCCGTGCCGGGCTCACAGAAGAACTCCAGTTCCATCTGCTCGAACTCTCTGGTACGGAAGGTAAAGTTGCCGGGTGTGATCTCATTACGGAAAGACTTACCGATCTGACCGATACCGAAAGGAATCTTCTTTCTGGAAGTTCTCTGCACATTCTTGAAGTTGACAAAGATACCCTGAGCGGTCTCGGGACGAAGATAAACCGTATTCTTCGCATCCTCCGTTACGCCCTGGAAGGTCTTGAACATCAGGTTAAACTGACGGATATCCGTGAAATTGTGCTTACCGCAGGTAGGACAGGGAATATTGTTCTCCTCTACGAAGTTCTTCATCTGCTCCTGACTCCATGCGTCAACGCTCTCTGTCAGGGTGATGCCCTTCTCCGCGCAGTAATCCTCGATCAGCTTATCTGCACGGAATCTCTCGTGACACTCCTTGCAATCCATCAGAGGATCGGAGAAGCCGCCGAGGTGACCGCTGGCTACCCAGGTCTGGGGATTCATCAGAATCGCACAGTCGACGCCGACATTATAAGGGTTTTCCTGCACGAACTTCTGCCACCATGCCTTCTTCACATTATTCTTCAACTCAACGCCGAGATTACCGTAGTCCCATGTATTTGCAAGTCCGCCGTAAATCTCCGAACCGGGATATACGAAACCTCTTGCCTTTGCCAATGCTACGATTTTGTCCATTGTTTTTTCCATACTGTTCTCTCCTCATATTTCCGTTCACACGGTTAATTTATGTAGAACCGCCCGGTTATCACCGGTCAGGTCCGTCATTTCAGCAAAATAAAAACCAGTCCCTGACTGTTCGACGGGTCGATGGTACCGTCCTCCAAAACCATGACGCCCTCACTGACATAGTCGGGGGTGACAGCACTGTAAATGGGAAGCCTTAGATCAGTGATCACCAGACTTCTCTTCGACAGCTGCTTTAATTCAATGTCCGAGAGCGTCTTGTCTCCTTTCACGGAGGTCATCTTTCCCTTCAGGGAATACCCGCTCTCATATGCCTGTGCTACGGTTCCGTAGAAAAAGGTGCTCTCCGTAAACTCGGCAAAACTCTTCCCGTTCACAAACCGATACTGCAGCGATACCTTTGTGCTGTCGTCTTCCAGCAGCTTCACTTCTTCGACCGTCACGGCATTGCCGCTTACCTCATCATAGAACCTTTGATTGAATTCCACCGTCTCCCGCTTTGCCATATCGGCCAGCTCATACACATTGTAATACTCTTTGTCGAAGTCATCCACCAGGGTGTAGGTGAGAGAGCCGCCCTTCTGCAGGAAGATGCAGGTCTCCTTACCTTCCGGCAATTCTGTCTGCCCGCAGCCGCTAAGCAGTATCATTAGCAGACAGAGCACTCCTGCTGTTCGTTTGCCAATATTCATGATCTATGCCTTTCCTTTGAAGTCCTCTGCTGACAGCAATTCATTCAAAATCTCTATCTGGATATTTTACCAAAAAGATGTTTCTGAATCAACCCAAAGTTTTCAGAACTTCGAGACTTTTAAAGGTATGTCTCACAAACCGTTTCGCGAACAGTTCCGCCACATACTCCAGCTCTTGAAGAACCGTATCCGACACCGTAAAGGTATAGAGCTTTTCAATCTGGCTGTTCGCTATGTAATCCAGGGCGTAAAGCGTGGATTCCTGCAGCGGTCTCTCATCCGGCGCGCCGGGATACTCACCGTTTACAACGATGCAGCGGATCTCAAAAATGCAGCGAACCAGCGGGTTGGGCAGAGAATCCCTGCACAATGCCCGAAGAGACTGGTATAAAAGCTTCAACAGCTCTCTCTCGTCATTGTTTTCCTGCGCATAGAAGCCCGCAACCTCCGTAAAATAGATTCCGTAGCAGGCTCCGACATAATCCGTGCGCAGCTCCTCAAAATAATTCTGAATCTCCGCATCGACAATTGTATAGGAGCTTTTTCCCTCATACACCTTGAACTTGCCGAAGGACAAAGGATTCGTTGCCGCCGCAAGCTTATTCGAAGGTTTCCTGGCTCCTCTCGCGAAGGCCGTGATCTTGCCGCGCTCCTTCGTCAGTATCGTGATATGCCTGTCGTATTCCCCCACGGGAGACTGCTTCAATATGATTCCTGTCAAAAACAGATTGTCCTGCATGAATACTCTCCCCCGTTTCGTTTTGCAGATCCACCGCTCTGGCGGTCGCAAAATCAAGATAATCCTGTATGCGTCCGCTTTGTTCAAACCGTTTCCAATAGTCCATCCCACACCTCATCCGCAATGTCTGTATACTCTCTTTTGTATGCATTTAGCGTCTGCAGACCGGATGGTTTCTATTCCCGGATCGCAGGTGTAAGACCTTGTAAATATTACCTGTTCCGTTACGGCTATCGCTCTATTTATCGCCCATGGTGATGTCCTTGGGATTATACCCGAAATTTTTCATCAGAAAATCACTGTCGCGCCAGTCCTTCTTCACCTTGACCCAGAGTTTTAGATTGACCTGCATCTCCAACATTTCCTCGATCTCCGGCCTTGCCTGAGAACCGATTTTTTTCAGCATGGCGCCGCCCTTGCCGATGATGATACCCTTGTGTGAATCACGCTCACAGACGATGGTTGCCTCAATGTGGCAGAGGCTGCCCTTCTCCTTCATGCTCTCAATACTGACCGCAATGCCGTGGGGAATCTCATCCTCCAGAAGACGAAGCGCCTTTTCGCGGATCAACTCCGCAACGATCTGCCGCATGGGCTGGTCGGTAATGGTATCCTCGTCATAGAACGCGGGACCGTAGGGAAGGTATTTGAAAATAGTCTGTATCAGGTCTTCCGTTCCGTTTCCTTTCAACGCTGACACGGGAACGATCTCGCTAAAATCAAGCTCCTTACGATAAGCATCGATAAACCCGAGGATGGCATCCTTCTTCACGGTATCGATCTTGTTGATTACCAGGATGACGGGGGTTTTCGTCTTCTTCAGCTGTTCGATGATATGCCGCTCTCCCGCGCCGATGTAGTCGGTCGGCTCAACCAGCCAGAGGATGACATCCACCTCATCCATCGTATGCTCTGCGACATTCACCATGTAATTGCCCAGCTTATTTTTTGCCTTGTGGATACCGGGCGTATCGAGGAAGACGATCTGTCCCTGTTTCGTCGTAAGCACTGTCTGGATACGATTTCTGGTCGTCTGCGGTTTATTGGATGTAATTGCGATCTTCTGTCCGATCAGCCGATTCATCAGGGTGGACTTTCCGACATTCGGGCGCCCGATCAATGTCACAAAACCGGACTTATGTGCATTGTTTTCACTCATTTGTTTTCTCCTTTATGGAACCTTTTTTGTTTCGCTTTGTCTATATCTGCGGTGTGTGTTCCCGAAACAGAAAAGTCAGGATGACATCCGTCAGCATGATGCAGAAGAAGACAAGGGCAATGTATTTTTTATGCTTGGGCCGATCGACACAGAATCTGCGGATAAAAGGCTCCATCACATAGACGGCCGTGAGCCCGCCCACCGCGAAGGTCAGCACGGAACGAAGACACACGAAGCCTTCAATATTCAGGAAAAGTCCGCGATAGTCCCACCATCTCGCATGCCAGATGGCATACATGACCTTGCCGGTCACATACTCCAGAACTCCCGTCGCGACCATTGAGCCGAAGAAAACCAGAAGCGGATGCTTTTTTACTCTCTGCACACAGATTAAGATCAACAATACGCCGAAACCGTAGACCGGAAGATACGGTCCATAGAAAAAGCCGCTGTTGAGCGTCTTATGCTCGACCACGAAATAAAATATCTCCTCATAGATCCAGCCGGTCACGCAGCCTGCGAAGAATATCAGAAAATACATTGAGATCAATTCATAACCCTTCGGAAAAGGTCTGTACTCATATAGATCACTGATGAATCTTTTTATCTTTTGCATAGATAGAATCTCCCATATTTACTAGAAATAAATGTAACTATTCAGAACCCCATTCGCAAAATCGCCTTTTCAAGGCTTTCCTTTTGCTCATGTGGTTACTTCGCCATATAAATCTGTAAAAATCTGACCATAAATGGTCAATTTGTTACAGATTTGCATGGCTCTGAATAGTTACAAATAAATATACGGGAAATTCCGTCTATTGTCAATAAAAGAGCGGTAAGTATGAGAAGCGGTTAAAAAGGGCAGCCGATACCGACTGCCCTTTCGCCAAACACCTGCATGGAGGTCTCTATTTTAAGGTTTCTCTTTTGAGGTTTCTATTCTTTTTTTATTCTATTTCGTCAGCTTTCGCTCTTCTGTCACGCCTTCAGTCTTGTCGATATATCCTCTCTCAGCCGACATCATCGCTGCCATCTTTGCAGCCTTTTTCTTCCTGCGGCCGCGGAAGATCAGAATGCCGATCACAAGGATCACTGCCCAGATGATGAGCTTGGGAAGCTTCACGATGAACCAGATCGCAATCTCAAGGGCCCCGTTGACAACATCGGTCAAACTGTCCGTAAAGCCGGTCTGAATACGCTCCCAGACGGTAGGCTCCTCGATGACTACGGGAGTCAACTCCTGTACCTCACTGATATTGAGGCGGACGGTACTGTAGGTCACCTTATTGTCGATGCTTCGAAGCTGACTCTCCAGACTCTCGAGCTGATACCGCACATTGGTCAGACGCTCCTCGAGCATAATGATCGTTTCCAGCTCATCCGCCTTTTCCAGCAGGGCAAGCAGTCTATCGTATTCGACCTCCAGCGCCTCCTTACGGCTCTGGGTATCCATGTAGGAAAGTGTCACATCATTGACGGAATCATTTCTCTTAACGACATTGCAGGCGTCGGAAACGGTTGTCAGAAAAGCATACAGATTATTCTGCGGAATGCGGATGGTCATATTCGCATAACGGTTGTTCTTGCGGCCGTTGTAGCTGCTGCCGTTATAAGAATCCATATTCTCTATGTAGCCGCCCATATCCATGATCTGAGCCTCCAGATTTCCCATCAGCCCGTCATAGTCCTTCGTCTCCACCTCCAGCGAGACATTCTTAATCAGCTTCCGGTCGACGAGGGTATCCGCCTGCTTATTTACGGAGCTTTCGCTCCCCTGCATATTCGATCCGGTCACATATTCCGATTCATACCCATCGGTGGTTTCAGACCATATCTCCTCCGCCGCAGCTCCTTGCGTCGCGGAATTCATCATGCCAGATTCGCCCTTTATGCTGTCAGTTGCACTGCTGCCGCAGCCTGTCAGCATGCAGAGTGTAAGCCCAAGCACAAAGCATTTTGTAAGCATTTTGTTTCTCATCTTCTCTATCCTTTCCGGGATTTTCCCCTCCGGTTGATTATGCCTCTCCTCTGCAAAATCAGAGCGGCCGGTCTGTTCTTCAAGACCGGATGCATGCTTTCTTTCGCAGAAGAAAGGTCCTTTTTTCAGGTCCGGATATCCAATAAGACGATAATGCCTTAAAAAAGTTTCTCAATTTTCATAAATTTGTCAGATTCATTGCGAATCTTCTGCTCATTGCCCACAACGCAGAGGCAGTCGTCCTCCATAAATGCGCGGATATATTTCGCCAAAGCCCTGATATCCTCCGGCGTGGCATCGAGCACCTGATCCCTTGCCCTCTGCGCCATCTCACCGGTGAGCCCCGTCATATAAGCGCCTCTGGAGCGATGACCCTTGCCTGCCGCGGTGAGGGGCGTATCCAGTTCGCTGACGGCGCCGATGATATACTGGGTCATGGTTCTCTCGTCAGCCTCATAGTGTTCGATGAACTCAGCCGCCTTCTCGTAGACATCGATGGTCTGTCCGAGGTTCGGATCACGGTAAGAGCAGAAATAGCAGTCTCCGTTTCTGTTAAAGTTACACATGCAGCCGTATGCTCCGCCCTTGACACGGATGTTGGTCCACAGATACTCGTATCCCATCATGACGCGGAGTACGATCAGTGCTCCGGTGAACTCCAGACCCTTCTTCACAAAGTTTCCTGCCCGGCAGACATAATCCACCTGACCGGAAGTGGTCAGACCTTCGTTCTTCTTCTCGAGAATGGGAGCATACCCTGCAGCGGGTACTTCACAGGTATAGAGCTTCTGCTTCAGTGCAGTGATCTGCGGTTCCAGGGAAAGCAAAGCCTCTCTGTCACCGGTAAAATCAACCATCAGGTTCTCAGGACGATAGATCATTCTGGTCAGCGTTTTCAGCTTCTCTACAAGCTCCTGCTTTCTGTCTTCAAAGTTTTCATTCAGCTCACAGGCAAAGCGGAACAGCTCCAGACCGCTCAAAGTCTCATCCATGGCGCTTCCGGCACTGATGTAGCTGAGCGCCCGGTCGATAGCGGTAATGTGACCATAATTTGCCATAGAGTCGCGTGTCTTTGAGATATTCTCTTCGAGAAGCTCCCGCAGTCTCTGCGTATCCTCGACCTTCGTGGTGAGCATCAGCTCCTCCATCAGTTCGATCGCCTTGGGAAGATTGCGATTCAAAGCCTTCGTACAGACTTCCATAGTCAAACGATAGCAGTCAGGATCGCTCACATTGCCGTAATTATTCTGCGCAACGAAGATCTCACCTGTCACAAGGTTGATCTCACTGCACAATTCACCGTAGGTATAGTGCTCGGTGTCCATATTACAGTACAAGGTCTTCAAAATACCAAGGTAAGGCAGATACTCGCCCGGAATCTCTTTCAGATTGAAAATCAGCCGGAAATACCCGATGCCGTTCGTGAAGACCTCATGATACAGTGCGGGCGTATCGCCCAGCATGAATTCTTCGTTGTAGATCGCAGGCGCCTCTCTGGTCAGATCCTCCCTCTGCAGCAAAGGAATCTTTGCAATATTCTCAGGGCTGTCCGGAGTCTCCCTGAACGCATCCAGCTTTGCCTTCATATCGCGCACTGCCTGCAGCTCTTTCTCACTCATATCGGCCAAAATTCCGGCAAGCTTTTCTTTTAACAAAGCTTCCCTCTTCTCCGTAAGTCCCTCCTCGGGCTGCAGAATCAACATCGCACAGTGGTTATTTTTCAAAAGATAGGTTTCCAGCAGGGACTCAAAATAGCCCTCCTGCGCTTTCTTTCGCAGGGAAGCAAAGGTGTCATTCGCCGCAATATGAATGAAAGGCTTCGTCTCATCATAGAGCCAGCTGTCAAAGATCTGGATACCATACATCAAGCCCTTCGGAGTCGTTCCGAAATCAGCCTCCCTGTACTTGAACTCAAAGTGATTGATTGCGGAAAGCAGGGCCTTTTTATCAAAGCCGTTCTTTACGATGTTCTCCAGGACCTCGCGGATGGTCTTCACGAACTCCTCTTCCTTCGCAGCATCCACGCCCTTGGAAACAAAGCCAAAGTAAGGCTGTCTGATGCCATTCTCGTAGACACTGTAGACATCCTTGCCGATTTTGGCGTCGATCAGAGCCTTCTTCATGGGTGCCCCCGGCACACTGCAAAGTGCAAAATCCAGAATCTTCAGAGCGATATATCTCTCTCGGTCCAAGGTATCGCCGAAGGACCAGACCCGTGCCAGATATGTGTTATCCTCGAGGCTGTCACCCTCGCTGACGGGCACTGCCTTTACACTGCGCACCGGAGTCTCGAAGGCAGGCTCCACACCCACCTCGGAATCCACCTCAAGATGATCGAACCTTGACAAATACTCCCTGTCAATAAAGTCCAGCTTCTCAGCCATATCCATATCGCCGTAGAGGTAAATATAGCTGTTGGAGGGATGATAATAGGTCCTGTGGAAATTCAAAAACTGCTCATAGGTAAGCTCGGGAATCACCTCAGGGTCGCCGCCGGACTCCACCCCGTAGGTGGTGTGAGGATACAAAAGACTTGCAATCTCTCTCCACAGCACACTTTCGGGGGAGGAGAATGCACCCTTCATCTCATTGTAAACGACGCCGTTGTAGATCAACTCTCCGTTCTCATCCAGCTCATAGTGCCAGCCTTCCTGACGAAAGATTGCTTCGTTGGTATAAATGTTCGGATAGAACACTGCATCCAGATACACATGCATCAGGTTCTGAAAATCCTTGTCATTGCAGCTTGCGACCGGATAAATGGTCTTGTCCGGATAGGTCATGGCATTTAAAAAGGTATTCAGGGAACCCTTGACAAGCTCTACGAAAGGGTCCTTTAAGGGGAAGTTCTTGGAGCCGCAAAGCACGGAATGCTCCAGAATGTGCGGCACGCCGGTGGAATCCTCGGGCGTGGTCCGAAAACCGATGTAAAATACCTTATTGTTATCATCGTTGGAAATCAGAGCCAGTCTCGCTCCGGTTTTCTTATGCTTTACCAGATAGGAGACACTGTCCAGGTCCTCTATCCTGCTCTTCTCCAGCACCTCATATGCCGCCAAATCTTCTACTCTCATACATTCTCCCTCTCATATATTGTTTTCTTTTATGTCCGTCCGACATATATGCTGCCCGTTTCATGGGCTTTTTCTGATAGGATGTTCCATTCTACATCATCATAATCGCGAGCTTACTCGCAGAAAGCTCCTGAATCACGATTCCGGCCGCTTCCTTTTCCTCCGGCGTCATCTGCACCAGCTCAGACACCTTCAGCTGTCTGGTCACATACTCTTTTTTCGGCTTTCCGACCAGAGACTTCTTTTCCTCAATGATGTTGATCTTAACCCTGGCTTTCATCTGATCGTAAAGCTTCACCAGAAAATTCCCGGGCTGTAAGTAATACAGGTGGGTTTCCAGGGTGTCCTCAGGGTCCGCCTCCGGCAAAATATACTTCTGAACCAACAGGCGGAACTTAAACATCACCTCTTCCGCCTCGAGAAACTCAGCAAAAGTATATTTACACCCCACATAGACTCTCGAGGTATCCTGCATCCCGTATTTATAATCTTCATAAATTGTCTTCTGCATAGTCTATATCCTCAATTTTGAAACCGCTCATGCGGCAGGCATCCTGAATCGCCCTGACGGAAAGCCCCGTCTCATCGGCAAGCTCCCGGACCGTCACCTTTCTGTGCATCTCTCCGGCCAATTCCCTGGCCTTGTCTGCGACATCATTTACCTTGTCCGCGACCTTTTTATCCTGTTTTTCATTGAGGGCCACTTCATCGATCAGGTTTTCCATGGCATCCATCATCATCTTCGCAAGCATTCCCTGCGCCTCCGAAGGCTTCTCCAGACTGCCGACCATACTCACAGCAACCGCCAGCGCGACATTGCCCTCGCCGATCAGATCCTCCAGAGAAACACCCTGTCCCGCGTACAGCTTCGCCACATCAATGACATCCTTCAGATACGCCTCGACCAGCCTCTGCTGTGCATCCAAATCTCCTGCCATTGACGAGATGGTGAACGCCTCGACCTGCCCTGCGGTATACTGCGGCAGTGCGGCAATCTCGTCCAGATAATCCTGCAGATAATTCTTCTCCTCATCCGACAGAAATTCATCCGGATCCAGAACCTGTCCAATTCCTATTTTATGCTTTAACAGGTAATCAAATACCATCTGCAGCTGTTCGTCTGACAGCCCGAGCGTTGAAAACGCCTCCCTTACCTGCTCTTCACTGATCGTATTGCCCTGCTCTTTGGCAAGCTTTCTCACCTGCTCCAGGGTCTGCGCAAATAATACTTCTTTGTTCATAAACATCCTCTCTTACTTCACATGCTCATGGGTAAACAGATGATTCGAGCAATATTCATAATTGCCATTGCATTTGGAACAGAACCGGAACTCCAGGTCGGGATCGTCCTCGTTCGTCTGCCCGCAGACCGCGCACTTATGCTTCGTCACCCGGGGAGCCATCGACTGCTTCACTTCCTGCCTGAACTGCGCCTGACGCTTTTTCTGCTTTGGCGACAGCCGCATACCGTTCTTATTTCGCACGATGAAAATGACAAAGTTCAAAAGAGACGCACCGATTGCCGCTACGGCGAACCAATATCCCACCGCAAAGTACTGAATCATCTCATAGACCAGCATGCCTGCATAGAGATACCCCATCCATTTCACTTTGACGGGAATGACGAACATCAACAATACCTGCGCATTGGGAAAGGTTGCCGCAAATGCCAGGAAAATGGACATATTAATGTAGTAGGTTGAAATCTGCAGGGCTCCCAGAGATGAGATGACCGGCAGATATGAGGAAAGCTCCGATCCGGTCGCGCTTAACATCACAGAATAGATACCAAAGCAGAGAAACGAGCCTGCAACCGTCAGCAGCATACCGGTAAAGAGATAGACATTATATTTCCAGGTTCCCCAGATTCTCTCCAGCGAAGTACCGAGACTGTAATAAAAAAACAGCATGATCGCCACAAAGAAAATGTCCATGGAAGAGCCCACCGTGGACGGGGGGGAAATGACCCAGGTCACGATTCTCCAAATCTGCCCGTGTAAGATGGCATACGGATCAAGCCGCAGATAATTCAGCAGTGTCGGTGACACGATATTCAGAATATAGCCTACCACATAACATCCGATCAATATTGTCGTCAAATTCGGAATTGCATACTTACCGAACTTTCTTTCCCACTTATTCATACAGTTTCCTTTCTCCGGCCTTCGGGCTTACGAAACCCACTCATTGGCTCCTCCTATCCCTGCTCGCTTTGATAACAACAGATTTCTTCGCTCTTCGAGCTCCCGAAATCTTCAAAACATTCGAATTCCGCTCATTTTTCTTCGAAAAATGGCTCCTTTCTCATGTTTTGGCGGGTCATAAAGGCCTATATAGACTCCTTCGTGCCAGCACGAGGAGTCTATATAGCCTTTTGACCCTGTTATCATAGTATTTTACCATTTTGGCAGAAATAAGTAAACTAAACAAATTATTAATTTGCCGGCCCGAGAATTGAGGAACCGGCAGACCCTTCCGGTCTGTTGCAGGCAAATGGTATTCCGACGCAAAACTCCACACGGCTTTTCACCGTGTGGAGTCTGATTTACTTACTCTTCTCACTAAGAAAGACATAGAACAGATCCTCTCCGTCCTCCGAGTGAACCAAATGCCCGAAATCGGCAACCGTCGTCAGGGTCCCATCCTTTCTTTGAATCCGGTATTCTACATAATCGAGCTTCTTGTGATTGTTCTGCATCTGCTCCTTGATGGACGCAGTTACGCTCTCATAATCATCCTTGTATACCATCCCACGGAAGGAAGGTCCGACGAGCTCATGAAACTCCTCCTCCGTCTCACAGCCATAAATGTTCCAGAGCTGACTGTTGGAGAACACAATGCGCTCCTGCTCATCCGCATGATAGATCAGGAAACCTCCCGGTACGCCTGCGAGAATCTCGTCGTTAAAGTGCGCAGCTGTTTTGTCGACCACATAGAGGTAATACTCATCTTTTCCCTCGCTGCGGCGCAGATAATAACAATGCACACGACACCAGTGCAGCTTGTTGCGTGAGGTGAAACGACATTCCACGACGGCTCCCTTTTCCGGATTGTGCTCCGCCTCCAAAAACATCTGTTTAAAACGGGCACGGTCCTCGTAATGCACAAAATTGATGACCGAATGATGCAGCTGCTCTTCAATGAACCAGGGATCGATCTGAAAAATGTCCATAAATGCTTCATTTGCGGCCGAAAACAGGAATCTTCCTCTCTCCTGACAGCACAAGGCCACCGCACCCATGATCTTGTTGAGGGCATCCTTTTCCACCATATTGTTGCTGATGATGCCGAGCAACTCCTTGCGTTCTAACAGAGAGAACTTTATCTCCTTCTCCGCCTCTTTCAGAACGGTCGCATTGTCCGTCAGAAGCTTTTCGTACATCTGCATCGTCACAGGCGCAGAATAATAATACCCCTGTATGTAATCACAGCCCATCTTCATCAGAAAGTCCTTCTGCTCTCTCGTCTCAACGCCCTCGGCGACCACACGCATACCCGCTTCCTTGGAGAAGGCAATCGTGTGCTTGATGATACTGTTGCCGGCAGGCGTACCGATATAGTCAATCAGCGACTTGTCCAGCTTGATCACATCGAAATGCAGAGACTGCAGACTGGCTAACGAGGAATAACCCGAGCCGAAATCATCCATATGGAAGGAAAATCCCTTCTTGTACAAAAGGTCGGAAAATTCTCTGGCGGTCTCCGATTGAATCGCCATGCTTTCCGTAATCTCAATCGGCACAATCGAAGGATCGATACCGGCTTCATTGACGATCTCGCTGTAGATTCGCGCCGTTTCGGTCCGATACAGACTCGCACCGGATAAATTCACCGAAATCGGCACCGTCATGATCTTCTTATCGATCAGACGCCGCTGCAGCATACACACCTCGCGAAATACATACTCATCCAGCCTGCGAATCAGACCGTCCCTCTCGAACAAGGGAATAAAGGTCGTAGGCGGAATCAGCTTCCCGTACGCATCTCTCCAACGCACAAGCGCCTCCGCGCCGCAAATATTCTGCGAATCAGACTCATACTTCGGCTGCAGCCAGAGTTCAAACTCGTTCTCGGCTAACGCCTTCTCAAACGACATCTCCATCTGCCGTTCGATTCTCTGCAGCTCAATCAGATGATTGTCATACAGGCCGACGCCGGTTCCGAACTGATTGCGGATGCTGTCAAGTGCCGCCAGCGCATTCTGGCAGATCTCCTCTGCCGGCATACTATGATCGACATCCTTATATACCCCGATCTTACACTGCAGATTACAGATCGGACAGTCCTCGAAAATACGACTCGTAAATTCCTCCGGCTCCGCCAGATTCCACTCCGGTCCGTATACCGCGAAACAGGCGAAAATATCATCCCGAATCCTGGAAACCAGCCTGTGCTCCAGCGGAATGGCGTCGAGATTCCTGCCCACCGTCCTGAGCACACGATTGCCCATCTCCGAGCCGTACTGCTGATTCACCAAGCCAAAATGCTCAATATCGATTACCGCAAAATCAAACTTTTTCTCCGGATACTGCAAAAGCAGATTCTTCATTCTGCGAAACATCGCTTCTCTTGTAAACAGCCCCGTCATACGGTCGAACTCCACCTCGGACAGCTCCATGGCCCGTTCCCTCATGCGAACCAGATTCTTCACCCTGACAAGCAAAAGCTCCGCGCGTACCGGCTTTCGCACAAAATCAACTGCGCCAAGCTGCAGACACTGAATCTCCACCTCTGTCGAGACAATCGGGTCTGACATCGCCATTATGGGTATCTCAGAAAAGAATCGATTCCTATGACAGATATCAATTAACTCAGGTCCGTCCATGACAGGCATCTGCACATCCACGAGCATCATAGAAAACATATACTGCCTGGACATAAGCATGTCATGCGCTTCCTTACCGTTGGACGCAGTAAAAACCTCATACTCATTCGACAGAATATTTACCAGCGTATTTCTGATCGCCTCATCGTCATCGACGATAAGAATGGTTCTCTTCATGTACATTCGCAGCATCTCCCAAAAGACAAATTAGAAAAGCTTCCTAAGTAGTATTATAACACTCAGGAAGCTCTTTCACAATCGAAACTGTACATCATCTGTATCTAAAAAATGCGGATTCCTCTGATTTTCTTTATTTTGTATATACGGTCGATTTGATCGGAACAACCAATTTAAGGTTATACTTATGATTGATAGAAAAAATGCGAAAAATCAGAACTGAATGTTACTGTAAATTGTTCGCCTCGAGAAATTGATCCAGGGACTGCGCTGTAATTGCAGCTACAGTACCTTGCTGCCGTTAACTACCAGACTGAATTTACAGTCGAGCATCTCCGCAGCCGCCCTGCACATCAGCATACGGCCAAGGAAAATGTCAAAATACTCATACATCGTGCAGATTTCCTCATCGACCTCAATCTCCAGGCGGATGCGACGCTTCTCCGTGTCGATCTCCAGACGATTGCCTGTAACAGCATAATTCACCCGGTCATGAATGTCGAACGCGGAACGCTCCTGCGGGCGCACGCGGCTGCGCCGCACATCCGTCTTATCCGCAATGATCAGAGCCGCCGACACTGCATCCCTTGCCCCGCCGGTCGATTCATCATGATGGGAAATGGCGGAAACCACCATCACCCGGTCCTCCAGCGGCAGATCCGTATTGCGAAGGATTGCATCCGCCAGCAATCCGCCGTATTCCGCATGATTCTTGCGGTTCACCGCATTGCCGATGTCATGCATAAAGCCTGCGATCTTCACCAGCTCGATCTCATGTGCGGAATACCCAAGCACCTGAAGAATGCCGGCGGCGCGCTCCGCCACAAGCGTAGTGTGCGCGGCGGAATGCTCCGTGTAGCCAAGTACTTTCAGATTGTCATCTGCCTTTTTCAGATAAGCCAGTACCTCTTTGTTTTGTTTGATTTCGGAATAAGTTGTCATATCGGAACCTTTCGTTGGATTGTTTTTTTCTACTAAATTGACACCGCCCCAATGGCACATCACGCCTTCTTCTGTCCTCTCACCTTCTCCACAAAGTCGGTATAGCCCCGAAGAACCTCGGCAAGGCGCATTTCCTTTCTCTTCCGAACTCCCTGCTTTTTCTAGTGTTTGTTGTGAAAAGCATGGATTCTTTAGAGATTTAGAAAAAAACAGACACACCGATTCGGCGCAAAAGAAAACGCTTTCTATGCTGAGTGTAACACATAGAAAGCATTTCTTCAAGGATTGGTTTATCGTTTTTTCCGCTGTTTTATGGCGGGATACAGTGCAGCACATGAAAGGTTATGCACACTATTCTCTTACAAGATCAATAAATGACAGGCAAACCTTGGCGTTAGTATATACAATGAAATCAGTTGCAACTGAGCTTGCTATCGGCTCTCCGTTGTCGGTCAGCTGCGCAGTCACCCGTACACGATAGTTTGCATAGCTACCGGCAAATTCATCACCGGTAAGCACTGTCATCGTTATCGGAATCTGAATCTGTACATCCGGATCGAAACTGCCCAATTCGAAATGTACTGTGTTATCAACTGCACTCAGAGCATCTAACGGTTCTCCCGCTGCCTTCATACTGTCGCCCTGCTTGTAGTGAGCATTGACCTGAAGCGATGTCATATAATTTGTCAAAGATTTCTCCACCTGTTGATAGTTCAATTGGTTATAAGTACATCCTTCCTTCTTTTCTAACAATGTGACTGTCACAGTCAAACCGTCCGCTGTTGCGACCTCCTGCACCTGACTGACATTATAAAGTGCAGCGGAATGAATGATGAATCGCGAATCCTCCCTTCCGTTGACGCCCAGCTCGCTCACGCCCTCGGCAGGCGCACCGTTGACCTGTTCGTATGCCACATAGTTTATGGTAGCAGAGCCGGTATCTTCACGATAAAAATGCGGGGTAGTCTCATTAAATTTTGCTTCTCCGGAAACATGACCGGAACTGTTATTCAGAGACTCTGCGCTATACGCAAGCCGTGATTCCGCTTTTACTGCAATACCATCCTCAATCTCCGCATTCTTTCGGACAGGGAACTGCTCCGTGCGTGCCTGCGACAGATAGGTAAGGATAATCTCCGCCTTAAGCTGCATACCATTTGTAACTTCCGTCGCAGGAATACCTGCTTCACCGTCTGTCCAATAGTATTCTATCGGATACGAGGATTCCGGGCTGATAAGCGTCTCATCAATAGCATCTCCTATCGGATTCTCACCAAGATAGCGCTGGGCCCATATCTGTGTTCCCTGAACCATGTTCTTCTTCGTACCGTTGGTTCCGGCATATTCCACCAGACCTAAATCAAATCTCTGATACAGCCGCTGACCATCCGCATAATCACCATATAATTGTTCCGCATTATTATCTTTGAAGCTTATCGTTGTGGTCAGAACAATCGGTATCTCGGAATTGGTATCAGTCATCAGCGCGTCGCCTCTTGCCGTCGTTACGGAAAAACTCTGGTTGAAGAAATTACCGATAATCAGTTTGTTCTCGCTTCCATTCTTCGTATACTCTTTTTTATTATCTACAGCCTCTACAGCCGCAAGCCTCTTCGTCGGCAGTTTTCCACCGAGAGTTTCCGGGCATTGAATACTCGTGTTAACAATCCCTTCTGTATCCGACGGCATACAGATTGTAAGGTAGAACTGTGCATTAACCTTACCATCCGTCAGATTCGTAATTACAAGGTCGCATCTGTTCTCAGTGTCCTCATCCGTAGCAGGACGGTAATAATTGCCTTCTTTATCGCGCAGTGTAGCTCCTTCTCTTCCAGCGAGTCTGAAAAACTTACCCTCAGTACCGAGCTCTGTTGCTGTAAGCTTAAGATCATCACACAGATAACGGTCCTCACTCCAGGAAGTCCCATTGACGATAAACGAACTGAATCGAATCTCATTCTTTTTGCCGTCACTGATTGCATAAGTAACCTGATCTCCACGATTGCGATCAATCAGAGTGAGCATCGCACCACTTGGTAAAGCATTCGGCGCAAAACTCACGCCAAGGTCAAAGTTCCAGAGCAGATTCTGTCCGTTCACAATGGCATCCATCCACTCTTCCTCTGTCCACTGATACTCATAATTCAGAAGAGCAGTCACATTCTCTCCATGAGAAGCAATGACTGATTTGCTAAGATCCCGGTAAGCATCCTTATTGTAATTCGTTCCAATCATTGCCGCTGCCCAGAACTTGTATTCGAACATCTTCTTTACCACAACAGGGATATAAAGATGATATACACAATCCTTATTAGTGCTTGGATCCTTGTAAGCCACATCTACCAGAGTAAACCGGTTGCGATTATTATCATACTCGCCTGCTGTTAAGTAGAAACGATTACCAGTCACCTTCAAAGCGGACGAATCGTCTAGCACGAACTGACCATTATCCCACTCGTAGCAGGTCGCACTGATAGTATAAAAATCTTTGCTGCTAACAGTCACACTATCTCCGCTTGCTGCACATAATTCCCAGTTGGTCAGCATGGATATGACACTATGCAGGCAATTGTTTGCTTCAGTGCTGCTGTTGGTCTGCAAGGCAACGACAGGAAAATCAGTTCCCGTATATTCCGGATTAATCTCAGCATGTTTAAAATGAGTGAATGAGACAATATCATTTACCTTCTTAAGATAAGTCCGTGAAGTTCCGCAATTGTAATAAAGAGTCTCCCCCAGAATCTTCTGAATCATCGGAGTCGTACCTTCTGAGAAAGCAGCGCCGTCACCGGTGATGGTTTTGTCGCAGATTTCGCCCAAGGGGCTGACGGGATTGATGGTAACATAAGGGCTTTTTGTGCCTTCTTTATTAGACGATTCTCCCATACAGGAGCCGGTATAATCTGCACGGATGATGTAGCTTGCAGTTCCAAGACCCGATCCAATGTCCTTCATCGGGGTATTGCTGTTCTGAACACTGACACCGACCAGTTTCACATTTTTATTGTTTGCTTTTCCGCCGAAGAGAGCAACATTGGTAGCGCCTGTGTAGTTCGCGAGATCTGCAGCCTCAATATCTGAATAAGCTTTGTAGACATTTCCTGTTTTATATTTCAAGCCAATCCTTGTAGCATCTCCATTTTTTGATGTAAATTGGGCTAAACCATTTTTAGCGTCATTCAAGGAAAGCCCTACGGTACAATTTTTTATCAGTATATTGTGTCCACTAACACTAGTACCATTGAACTCTGCAAAAATGATGCCGGCATTTTCATTGTCCCTATGAATTGCCACACTGCAGTCTTCTAGTATTACATTTTGTATGTTGAAGGTCGCGTTATTATCGGCATAACCAAAAAGGAGAGCTGTTCCTCTATTATTATTATTCTTCTTCTTTGAAAGTCCCCAAACATTTATTTTCTTCAGAGCCGAATCTTTGAGCGTAAGAGTAGCCTTCGAGACCGTTCCGATAAGGCCGCTCAAGGAAGCATCTTCCTGCTCAGTCTCTGTAGCCAAGGTCACAGTTGCATTATCAGAGCCGATGGAAACACCGCTGATCTCCGCAGATTGAACCATCAACCACCCAAACAACGCTCCGCCTTGCTTCGTATTTTTAACAACAACAGAATCCTCCTTATTCTTTGCAATCTTGATGTTTGAAATAGTAGCTTTAATATTGCCTCCGGCACCCCATGTGAATTCATCATTATTGAAGGATTCATCTTTTGTGTAACAAGCCATCGCACCTGCAAGAACGCCGCTGGAATTGTTGGCTTTCTGGTTGGAAATCGTAACAGCATCCTTGAATTCAATGTTCTGTATTATTATAACAGCATTGTCCCGAATTCCTAGAAATCCGGCCAGTCCTCCAGTAAAGTACCTATCAGCATTCTGCGTAATGTTTTGACTAGTTATCGTCATTTCGGAAAACACCATAGGTGAATTCGCATTTTCGCTCGCGATGGTTAGATTCTTCACTCCACACCGGCCGATCAATGCACCAACACCGGTTCTCGCCCCATTAACAGCTGTATTACTGGATGTCACGGTGATGTTTTTCATGGGGTAATCAGAAGTCGCAGTTATGGAGATCGTGTCTGCATACGCATATCCGAAGAAACCTCCGACACAGGCAAATCCCTCTATACTTAGGTTTGTATAATTACTTGGGTTTGTATAATTGCAGTTATTTACAGTAATGCTTTTGATATAATTGTTCTTTGAAGCATTATTAATACACGCAAGGCCAATCAAACCACCCGCGAAGGTTGCCGATCCGGTTACATTGCCTGTAATCCTAATGCTTTGTAGTTTCATGGTAATTATGGTGTCAAGGCTCTTTTTCATCGTACCTGCCAAAAGTCCGGCACCGGAACAGCCCAGCCGATAGCCATCCTTATCCATAAGTTTCTTATCGGATGGGATTGGATTAACCGTGTTTTTTAGTGTCGAATTAGCATAAGTATAATAATGAATACCGGTATTTCCCGCCAGGATGAGCCGTTCCGCACTAAAGTTTGTATCAGGATTCAAAACAGGAAACAGTCCTGTTCCAAGAGTCGTCCAATTCTGGCACTCATCGGTGTACTCATATCTATTCTGCGCCAATGTGATGGTGAAAATATATTCTTCAGTGGAATTATTTTTTTTAGTAGAAGAAACGGAATTCACCTTCAGCAATCTATAATCTGTGTCAATGTTTCCATAACTGGTGCCGAGTCCGCGGAAGCCGTTGCCATACTCGGACATATTGCAATCTTCATCGATTACGATTGAAACGCTATTGATGCAAATATTATAGAAGTCACCAGTGACATATTTCTGCAAATAACTGTTCGATTTACCCGTGTTTTTAAGACCGCCAATATAGGCCTCATCATCAGCAACGCCACTCATAGAGGCATCATAACTACCTGTTCTGGCCTTGCCAAGTGTATATGCCAAACATTTTTCATCATTCATGGCACCGGCACCGCTGTTGACGATAGCGGATAAGAGCCAAAGACCTTGTGCGTCATGGACTGTTATCGTGTTACTAGTTAATGTTAAATGTTTGACGCTTTCTTTGACGCTTTCTATGTATGGTATCTGATAGTTCTTATCCGTATTATCGATTCTTTTATCAGAGGTTTCAGAGATCTCTGATATAGCATACCCATCCAGCACTCGACCCACATAGGGATTCACATAGAAATATGTCGAATCGGCTGCCGCTTCCGTGGACGTGGAACTGAGGCCATCACCTACACTGTTAAGGAATACTACTCCGCCGCCATATTTCAAACCGCCATCAATCATCGCGCCGCCGACCATGCCGACATAACCGCCGACTGCTGCGAGATACGGAGAAGTTCCGGTTATTGTTGGTGTTATTGATGTGGTTTTGTTTTTTCCGTTTTCTGTACTCTGATCACCAATCTGATTCACTGTCACTGTATCCAGAATCGTATCGCCGCCAAGGCACCATCCAACCACTCCGCCAAAGAAGGATGCGTTAGAGATAGCGGAAGGCACACCCTGACATGATACCGTAGGAGCAGACTGATAGGTAATGGTCAGATTCTTTACGACACTGCCCATGCTGAACTTGATGATGCCGCCGAACTGAGACTTCTCTCCGGTCAATATCGTAATTGTCTTATCGTTACCGTCAATGACACCGCAAAAGGCTGAATTTGCATCGGTACCCAAACCGCTCCATTCAGCGGACAGAGTAATTTCTCCATTAATCTTATAATAAGCATTTCTCAGATATCGTCTCACATTTTCTGTAATATCAATATCATTCGTACCATCATTTAAAAACCAACCATTCGATTGACATGTAATTACAGTATGTACTTTATTATCTTTCTCATGGCAATTGTTAAAAGCTTTCAGTGTTTCACCCACCAAAACATTCCCGTCAACCTGAATCTTAAAGCCGGCTACATTTTGATTTAGTGCTTTCGCCAGATTCTCCAGTTGGGCTGCATTGGTAATTATATAAGGGTCATTATAGGTACCACACCCCTCAGTAAGTCCCGTTCTGGTAAGGTTGACATCGATCTCATGGAAACCGATATCCGAACCTTCCACCTTACGGACATAACGAGGATATTCATTGAAGTAGTTAGTCTTGTCCGGCGTAGTACCTTCTCCTTCTACTTTAGAGCAAACGGTAGTAGCGGAACCAAAGAAGCAATACTGTTCTCCATTATTTCGTCCGGAAGGGCCATTTTCTCCCTCTGATCTATCCGTATTGGAAAGTTCCTGACCGAGAGTATAGTTTACAGTATTCTCATCGAAATTATAGGTACCGCTGCTATCCGCAGTATATTGGAATGACTCCAGGAAATAGGCACGGCTAAAAATACGCAGATCATGCTCTGCACCATCCAGTCCCATATCAGAGAAATTTACATGAATATTACTTGCTGTGGCATCTCCTACTACTCCGATCAGGCTGGAGGCTGCTTTCCCGTCTGATGTATATGCAGTAGGGTTAGCATCTACATTGCTGATATTGACATTGGTATAGCTTCCGATCGTATTCAGCAGCAGAGGACTAATTGTTGTGGCATCCGTTACATAAGGGTATCTTCGGATGCCGTTTAATGTCACATTCTGAATATTCATCGTCAGCTTTGCATTGGTATTGCCGCCCTTTGCATTGCCGCATATCAGCGCACTGCCGCCTACCGTACCCATCAAGGTCAATCCACTTACATTTAATTCTATTGAATCTGTAGCACTCTCCCCAATGCTGACTTTCGTAAAGATGCCGGTATGCATGCCATAGTTCTGTCGCGTGGCGTCGGAAGGCTTGCGGCTATTACCGTTCAATGCTGCGTAATCAAAAGTGATTGCAGAATTTTGAATGTTCTTATATGCTTCCGCAGGATAATAGGAATAGCCTATCAGGTTAATCTCTTTTTTACTATTTTCTGTTTTTGTCCCAATGATTCCGGGATTCTGATAGAAATACCTCCGAAGTCCGCTGTAGCAATGTGTGTACACACTATACAATGTCAGCTTCGCCGCTGAGTCAATATCGCCGCTGGGGACAGTATCTACGGCACCGCCACCGCATAAATCAAGATTGTAATAGTATCTCGACTGATTATTACTGTAATCTGTACCGAGCTTGTTTGTGTAATCGCAATTTGAGGCATCCAACCCCTCCAAGCTCGTGGCAGTTCCTATGGAAACAATACCATTCCCTAATTCACCCTTCGTAACGCCCACGATTTCATCAAATATAGTACTATCACTGAGGTTCACACTGACGCTTCCCGTTTCTATCTGATAAGCACCATTCTTAATCTCCAGATACAGGGCATTATTATGCCCCTCCAGTTTGCTTCCGTAAGCTAACAGCAGACCACTGGGGGCAGCCGCAGTCGATTGACCGGTGAATTGATTCTCTCCTGTTTGAAACTGAATGCCTGCATCATGTACCTTCCAATATCCGCTGCCCTTATAGACCAGACCGCCAAATTGTGCAGTGTTGGCATTCAATGTACAATTCTTTATCTTTATTCCTTGAATATCTGCAGTCGTCGTCATCCATTCCCAGCCAAGGATACCGCCGGTTCTTGAAGTACAACTCTGCACATTAATATTCACGCGATCAGCAGTAAGGCCATCGATTGTAAGGGTTATACTCTTCCCACCTGCATCACGCAAGGACGCAAAGAGACCGCCCACATAGCACTCGCTGTTATCTGTCTTAGTGATACTTCCGCTGATGGTACAATTGCTTACACTGATTGTGTTATTGTTCTCTGCGCGGGCAAGAAATCCCCCCAGGAAACAGGGTGCTGCATTATTATTAGTAGTAGTATATGTAATCGTCGAGTTCCATTCACATCCGGCAAATGAAACAATGGCACCATTGCTTCCGCCGTCCTGCTTTCCTACAAGGCCTCCAATACATTGATTCTGACCGCCGCTTCGCGTCATACTTATATCTACGCTGCCGACCACATTTGCAACAGTTATATCGCCGGAAGATTCTGCCACAAGTCCTCCGATATGGCTATTGTTATGATTTGTCGTAACTGAGATAGCGCCATCCAGAGTTAGTTTGGCATTCTCCCCACAATTAACTGTGAGGCTTTTGGTCTTTGCAAACAACCCCTGACGAGAATGGGATTCGTTGCCGTAACTATAGGTCTCAAACTCTGCAGTGACAGAGTTATTTGCGGTTTTTGAAGAAAAGTTGATCTTAGTATTATCCGTACAATTCACAACCACATTCGCAGGCGGTGCGCTATTATCATCTCTCTGAAAACCGGTTAAGCCGGTACCGGTCAAGTCAATACTTCCGGATAAAGCTATCGTAACCGGATTATTATCGCTTATTGTAAGATCATTTTCAATGATAAGCACTTTATTTTCTGTGGTCGATTGATCCAACTGAAAGCGCAAGGCCGCCTGTGCAAAGGACAGCGCATCATTTACTGTAATCGAATTGTTTGATGCCGCTCCATTCACCGTCACTGTATGATTGGTAGAATCAATACTGAGAAGTCCATTCAGCCTACTACCGCGTTGCACCTGCAGCACCTGCCCCCAGTTGCCGATATCGTTGCGATTACTATCATTGAAATTCCAGCCACCTTCATAGCTTGCAAATACCAATACATTGTCGCGCCGTCCCACATAGTTGCCCCAATAATTCTGATTGCCACCTGTGTGTATGCTGCACTGTACCGCTCCTGCAATTTCCAGAACACCTTTCTCAAAATATCCGACCAGACCACCGGCATAGGTATTACCCTTTACTACAGTTTTGTCATCCCCATTTTTGACAAAAATAGCCTTACTTACCTTGAGCATATGATCAGCTTCTGACATAGAACCGATCAGACCGCCAAAACTGTTTGCACTTCCTTTTACCGCTATGTTTTTCTCAGAAGCAACCTCAATATAAGCATTTTTATAGTTTCCTTGATTATCTTCCCTGCCGCGCACCCAGCCGATCAGACCGCCGTAGGTATAAGGAGCATCTCCACTGTCCTTTTTCCCCAATAACATCGAGGATACCGGCCCCTGATTCAACAAAAGTGTCGCACTGAGATTGTCGGCTGTATACTCTCCAAACAATCCGCCCGCATCATTATCAGCTCTTAAGCTGACCTCTATGCTTGTTGAATCAGCCAATGTAATCGTTCCTTTACCGGTATTATGAAGCAAGCCGAATAAGCCTCCGGCACGTTTACCGGACGCTGTTACTCCTGTAACTATTATATTTTCGATTGTTTGTTCTTCAGAGCAGACATATTTTCCGATGAATCCACCTGCATAATCCTTACCGTCAATGATGGCCCCGGAGTCAGATGCGCTGACTGTTATCCCGGGCAATACAACATCCGCTGCTTCCCCGACCAATCCGCCTGCATTTCCGTTTGTTGCCGTTACATTCTGAATGACAAGATTGACACGACCATCGGAAGCAGTGATCTCCAGCGTAGCACCCGTTTCCATGGCACCCACCAGGGAACCTGCATTACCGCTGCTCGCTGTAACCTGAGGGAGAGCCGAAGCTCCTGTATAGCCGCTGAAGGTCAGGCTTGCGTTACTCTTAAGGGTTGCACACAGTAAACCGGCGCCGGAGCTGCCCTTTACATGTGTTACAGCAAAATATGCATCACTATTGCTGCTGACATCGACTGACAGGCTGACGCTTGCATTCTCCTCCATCGTACCAAGGATATTGGGAATAACGCCACCTACGTCGGATGCCGCCGTATGAATCTTCCAAGGGGTCTGGGCCGGGCTTTGGCTTGCTTTTACCGTTTCCGCGAGCAGCGCTGTAGGAATCGGGTTTTCCGTTTCAGTACCTCCATTAACATCTTCGGACTTTGCTGCGAACATGAGCAACAGTCCTGTTCCTGTATCGCTTTGGATAGCAGCATTGGCATAAATACTGGTAAACAAGGAACGCTTCAGCTTTATGGGGTATCCTTGCGTACCATCTGCGACAGAAATCGTACCTTGAAACTTCTCCAGGCCGATAAACTCCAGCTGGTATTCCGTACCGGCAATTGTCACGGATTTTGTCTCTGTGGTATCGAAGTAATCTCCTGCACCAGTATGGGCAAATCGCAGTGTCTTCTCACAATACTCTGTAGTTTGGGCGTGAGAAAGCTTGATTAAATCCTCTCCGCTTTTAATTACAATTGCACCACTTTCATTAGTTGTCAGTCCAAGCTGCTCAAGTGTAAAATTTCTGTCGGTGTCTGCACTCACAGTGGCAGGTTCGGCCAAATACACCGGTGCCTGTTCATCGGTCTGCTCATCGGTCTGTTCATCGGTCTGCACTTCGGGTGTGTCGACTTCCCCTCCCGCGTCTGCTGCCGAAAGTTCCTCTGTCACCGTCATGATCGCATCCGACGCTTCTCCGAGCAGCTGTTCTTCAATTTGGGCAGGTGCTTCCGTAGTACCTTCTGTCTGTTCTTCAACAGGTTCTTCCGGTTCTGCTGCTGTCAGTTCTTCCATGACCTCTTCATTCGTTTCGACATTCTCCCCGGTTTGCAGCAGAGTATCCTTGATTTCCTCGACAATCAGATCTTCCGTGTGCACGACAATCTGATCTTTTTCCTGCTGTAATCCCTCATCTGCATAAGCAGGCATCGGGAACATATTAAAAAACAATACTATTGCCAGAATCATGGCAGTGATACGAGGCCGTCTTCTCATAGTATCATTCCTTTCCGTTACATTTAATGATTCTCGTTAATTGATTACCTTGCTGAAGGTTACATACCCACGAACATCTGCACCTGTTTCATTCTCCGGGATACCATTGACGCGGTAAAACTGCAAAGTATAGTTCGTAGCATCTTCACCGACTTGGATTCTCGCTGAGTTTTCGTCTAATGTAATCTTATCACCAAACATATTGATCGACCACTGACTCAGTGTGACCCTATTCGGATTCCACACCAGCTGTATGGTCGTAACTTCCGTACCGCTGATGCTATAGTTAAAGCCGTCCAGTTCTGTCGTAGACTGACTGTCGTCTGTCACTTCTAAAAATCTACCGCTCCAGGGCGTCCCGCTCTGTGCTCCTGAGCCGATATTCAGCCTTGCTATCAGCCGCTGCCCATTTTCCTGCGGTGTTGCAGTAATCTGAAGATAGCATCCGCTCAATGCCTCAACGGAATCCTGACTGCAGGTGATCTCATAAAAATGTGTTTCTGCTGTCCCTCCCGTCAGAGTTTTCGTTGTCGTATAGGTACCCGTACTGTCCAGATTCTGATTGTCTATCTTGAGCTTACTGATTAATCCAGTTCCCGCAGTCAGTGGATTTCCGTTGAAATCCAACAATTGCGCTGTAAAAACATATGTAATTGTCTCTTCATTGGCCCTGGTCAGATCATTTTGCAGATAATTGCACACCGTAATTGTTACCGAGACATCTGTCTGCGTGGATACCGGAATCATTCGCACCGGTACTTGCTGCGCAGAAGCATCTCTCAGATACAGGTAATTCGATGAAAACAGAAAGTCTTTTGTTTCGTTCTTAGTGGATACTACTCTTTTTACATATTCCACTCTGTTATAGGCAGCCATTGTACCTGATATCAACAATACGACACTGACCACAAACAGCCATAAGGCAATCCGGCGTGTTGCTTTATGCTTCATTCATTTATCCTCGTCTACACTATTGTTGTTTCTTGACAAGTTTTACCGTCAAGTATACCATATCTGTTTCCTTATTATTCTTAAGCCCCTCATTCCAACTGATTCGAAGAACATAGTAGGTATAGTTCCCGTTCTGCATTATCGGTACCGATTGCCAATATTTCGGTTCTGCATCTGACTGAACTGTATTGGTACTGGGAGCGTAAGTAATATCGTGTGTGTCACTTTTTTCCAGATACTCTCCTCCAAGCGGGTTTGCCATGTCATAATAATAAGTTTCCCCTGTATCTATCACAAAGTATTCCGTTTGGCTTTCACTCACAGGATAGATGGTATAGGTAAACGGTATGTTTGTTGTATGAGCCAGCTGTAAGCGATAATTGTTACCCTGTGCCGTTACAATACGAAACACATATTCGCGTCCGGTGCCGTTCGTAACATCGATATCGCCCAGTTCAATCAAATCTATCACTGAGCCATCCGGTCCCTCGATATATATCTTCGGCATATTAATCAGGGTAGCCGTCTGTACCCGTTGCGTATGTGCATACCATGCCAATGATCCGGAGATGAAAGACAGCAGTGCCACCATTGCCAGAGCGTAAAACAGTCGGTTTTTCAACTGTCGGTTCCATTGAATTTGTCTTGACATTATGTATACACCTCCTGTCATTATGAATTAGCCGGTACAGCACTCAGTTCTACTACCACCGCATCCACCATATCTCCAATGAACTGGTCGGCATCATTATAATGCTGATTTAGGATTTTAAAAGGCGAACCAATATTCGCGCTTCCGGTATTGTCATAGTAAAAGTAATCAAAATACTCCTGGCTGGCTGTCATAGCAGAAATCTGACTTCCATATTTGGAATGTGTATTCGCATCATACAGGGTATAGGGCCAAAACCACTTTAAATGAATCAGCTGTTTTTCACCGGCCTTTGCATTGGGAATCGTGATTTGAAATGTTCCGTTACAGACATCCACTAACTCCTGATAAGTACTATCTCCGCAGACATACTCGCAGGCAAACAACAAATGCCCCCGCATAATTTTTGTAACAGTATCCGAGGCAGGAGCACTGTCTCTCATCACAGGGCTGATATCCAGAGTACAATTTATTACCAAGGATGTCTCATCACTATTGGGTATCACATAAAAGGTCAGGTCACCGCTTGTATCCGGGCGAATACCGAACTGGTTGTTAATATTTTCAATATGACTATCCGCAGTCAGCAGCCAGTACAAGCTCATGTCCACATACTGTTCCAAATCTTTTTGCAACAGTTTATCACCTTCCGTCACCAAACGGAACCCCGCCTGCTTCGCCGAAATCGCCATCTGATCGGCAAATACATCCTTGTTGCTGGCAAACCAGGCAATAGTCGCTGCAACCAAAACCACCAAAGCCAGCAATAAGAAAAGGGTTGTCCTAAGCAGAGACAGGAAACCAGCCTTTACTTCTGCTTTGTATTCAACCGACTTACGACTATCTACTTGTTTCTTCAAGACTGATTCCCTCCTTCCTAAAGCATTGAATTCAGAGCATAATATCCCTATTATTTATGATAATTATACAATAACAAATTACATATTTCAACAAAAATCACTAAAGTGTTAACGACCATCCCTTCTTCGCCGACTATCCGATTTCTCATATACACTCCCGAAAGCAAAACCCCCGGAAACTGTCACCAGTCCCCGGGGATCCATGTCTGTATTTCCTGTGATTCTTTTTTTAAGCTTTCAATCTCTTCCACCGTAAAGCCGGTCTTCAGGATGGTTTCCCTCTCCGTTTCCGGCTGCGAGGGGGCTGTCATTCACCGCTTTTTAACACGGATGATTCGTAGAAATCGGGTTTGATGCAGGCGTAAGTATAGATAACGTAGGCATCGGTATCCGTGACGGAGATTCCGCTCCCCGATTCGTTGATTTCGAAGTCAGCCCTCAGGCTGATCCGGTAGTTTGCGAATTCCCTGTTTGTCAGGTTGACATAAGCTGTGATGGGAAGAAGGAACCGGGTACCGTCAAATCTCTCGCCAAGGAGAAGCGAGTCAGTCGCTTCATCATAGTATTGATCCCTGTCGATTGTCCAGGCCGCACCCGTGTCAAAGGAGATATACTTCTGCAGATTGCCCAGTTCTTCTTCGTACGCTGCTCTTCCTCCCTGCTTCAGGGACAGCTTGAAAGTAATTCTGTTTGTGTTCTTCAGAAGCTCTTTGATACGCTCCTCGCTCGCAAGCTTCGTAAAATCCAGTGTTGCAATGAGGTCAATTCGGCTGCCGCTCTGGTCGTCCGACAGGTATTCCGGCATGAGTTCAAGCGGGTTGATGCCCAGCTGACTGATGTTTCGCGCGTAGAGTGCAAGTTCCGCTGCGTTCTGCACACCGCGGTAGTATCTTGTATTGTCCTGTTTGCCTGCACTGGCGGAGCTGTAGGACAGGTTGGATTCCAGCACTGAGATTCTGGCAGTAAAGTTCATCTGTGCCCAGGTATCCGTGCCGGAATTTTCCGAATCGGGAATGGTGTCGTTAACAGCGCTCTGTCCCGTGAACACGATCTCCGGCATCACTGTTGTGATGATGATACTGCTTCTTCCGTCCTCCTTATCGCCTTTGATCATTTTACGAACACCCGACAGATCCAGCGCCTGCTCTCCATCCATCGACAGGAGCAGTCTCATGTCGGTTCCCTGCGCATTCCACAGATAAGAGGCAGCGGTCAGCTCGTGCGCCGTTCTCGCCCACCCGATGTCTGTCTTCACATAGTAATATCCGTCTGAATCCTGTATGAAGAAAGCAACCTGACCCGATGTACCGGACGGAAAGGCCAGCTTTCGCACACTATCTGCATTGTCTTTGTCCAGAATGTGTTCCTGCAGATCGGTAGTCAATTCAAAGAACAAATGGTCAGTGTCACCGTATGCTTGGTTATTGGAAAAAGTGATCTCGTCTTTTACACGGATCTGCATTTGATTCGCGTTGCCGGCCATATCCACGGTTTTTGACTCGGTCAGTACCGTCATTGTCTGCTGGTAGCCTTCCGATATCTGATAGGTGGATTCGTCATTGCTGCCGACAACTTTGTTGTCGACGCCAATGGTATTACCGTTATAGCGATGAATCTTTGTTCCGCTATGGCGCATAGACCACTCCAGCCCGACCGACAAAGTTCCGTTCAAATAAAAATCCTCATTCTCCTGCTTCGGTACAGTGATGACCAGGAAATAGTTTTCTTCCGGAAGATGCTGTGGCTGACTCAGATCCGGAACCGTCAATGTATACCGCTGCGTTCCTTCAGCCACAGTTTCGCCATCCTTTATGGGACGGTAATAGATTCCGTTTCTTCGAAGGGTGGCGTGTGACGCATCCGTTGCTACGAAGTTACCCTCTGCGCCTTTTACTGCCTGCACACCGAGAATATCCGCCATAGAGGCATGGAAAGGAACGCCTGCATCTGCGACATCCCGAAAACTGCTAAGGAGTATCTCCGCAGTCCCCGCAAAGCTTTCATTTACCTCATAACTGTACGCCCGGTTTCCGTTTTGACAGTCTACCAGCAAAAGCTTTGTTCCCGCCGGCAAACCTGAGGAAAAGCTCAGTTTCTTGTCTATGCCGAACATATCTCCGCCGCCCTCCAGATATCCCTGCCAGTCGTATTCTACATATTTTTCACAATTGCGATTATACTGAAGTGTCAGGTATGCCGTAATCGGGTTCCCTGCGCTCTCAAGTACATGTGTCTTCAAGTTTGAATAGACCGTAGCATCAAACTCTGCTCCGTAGGTGAGTGTAGTTATGGAGTTGTACTGCAATTCACGCTTAACGATAACCGGGACGCTGACGGTGTAAGTTCTATCTTTGCCGTTGATTTTCACCGTGAAGCTTGCCTCGACCAGGTTGAACCGACTTCGTGTATTGTCGTAACTGCTGCTGTTGATGCGAAGTGTCCTGTCGCTTCTCTGATAGACCGCTGCAGGCTCTTGATTCAACTTCTCCGCGGTAAGAGCAGAAAAAGTATGCTCTCCGTTTTCGTATTTGTATTCGTAGTAAGCAACTGTTGTTATAACCGCTGAGGCTGCTTTTGCCTCTGAATATCCTCCGTTGGTGATCACATTCAGATAGTCCTCGATCACACCGGCATCTGAGTCGCTGATCACCAGGACAGGCAAATCATCAGGCCCACACCCTTGCTCAGCGCTAAATGTCGATACTACAGGTTCTTCTACGATGCCTGCCGCCTTCGGATAAGTGACCCGATTCTTCCTGTCGGCGGCACCATTATGATCTGCCCAGATTCTGGCAGCGACAGAAAGATAGGTATCGCCTGCAATCTTGCCCACAGCGTCCCCGGTCAGGAGCTTATCTTGTGTCAATCTATAGTTCGGATTTACCGTGACATAAGGATCCTGATAACCATCTACTTTAGTCTCCGTTCCGGCATAGTCGGCGTAAGCGATGTAGCCGATGTAGGACTTCCCGGCATCAATATTACCATCCTTCTCAGGAATCGATATCCCCTCTTTGTCGGCATAGACGGAAATGCCGGCGCCATATACTTTGAAATCATTTCCGGCGGAACCGAAGGAAATCTTACCGAACAGGCGCCCCGCATTGGCAGTTTTTGCAGTGATAGAAGTATTCTTGATCAAAATATTATGAAGGTAATAAGAACTCTTTGCATCTCCGACCAGTCCTCCTGCGGTACTGGTTCCTTGTACTTTACTGTCCACCAATTTACAATCCGATATATTGAGTTTAAAGCCTGACGGGTCTTGACCATTTCCAAGGAACCCTCCGGTATTCGCACCGGAAAGTGTAAAAGAAGAAATCTCGCAGCGCTCCATCGTAATCTCAGAATTTGTATAACCGGAACCTTGAATACCTCCAACGCGGGAGTTTGAGGCATTTGTTTTAGCACTACCACCGTTAATGATGATATCATAAAAACACGACGGGTTCACATTACCGATTCGCCCGATAATCCCGGCAACATAGGCATTATTAGCACCGTTATCCGGATAGGAGCCTTCGGCATTAAAGTTAATCGTAGATGCAAGAACCGCTACTTCGGATAGACGAAGTGGTTTGATAGCGGCAATATCCGAAACAGTAATGCCTGATTTTGTGTTGACTTCCGGATCATTGACGCCGACACGCATACCGGCACCGCCGAAGAGACCGCCTGCGATGCTGGCTTTGGCTCTGGCCGTGATCGTTGCATTCTGACCGACAATCAGGGTACCGTCTGTTACCGTACAGCTTGTGTAGCTTTTGAAATTACCATTGTTATATGCCAGTCCCAAGCCGGAGAAATTAGGAATGGTTCCTGTTGAATTCACATATGCATCGCCCACCAGACCGCCTGCCGCCAGTCCGCCACTCACATCAATATTGCTGTAGGAACAGTTCAGGAAATTCGGTCCAAACAAAGCCCACTTCCCGTTCGCCAGCAGTTTTCCGGGATAACCGGTCACCCCGGTACTTGCCATTGCCGTTGCGCCGATCAGCCCGCCGACAGCGTTGGGGCCGTAGATTTTACACTTATTATTTGCAGCATTTCCTTTAATGCGAATATTTGAAATCAGGTAGTTGTGATTGATCGAGCCTTGATCTGCCTCAACATCATTTGCCATACCGATGAAACCACCGACCGAAACAGCGCGCCTTCCGTCCTTGTTTGAAAAATAATCGATAGATGCTTCATTTTGTTCGTCACCACTATTATCCACATATTTCAGGCTTACATTACAATCAGACAGCGTCAGATTTTGTGCAAATCTGCTGCCATCCTCACCACCGCCGCTCTGCTTCTTCGTCCAGACAATATTGAAGATACCGCCCACGGAAGCCGCAAAGAAGTCATCATCGGCGTACTCTTTCACATCCATATCGATGTTTTGTACCGTCGCATTTTGACCGTCAAAGGTTTTGATACGAAGCACAACAAGAGAAGCATCGACTGTATTTTGATTAAACGCGGCGTTGGAAACATAGCGGGCTGACAGGCCACGGTAGCCGTTGCCATAATTGCTCATATTGAAAGTTGTATCCTTATAAAATTTCAATTCAATACCATCTGTTCCGCTGCTGCAAATCGAAGCATTACCCGTGTATCCTGCATACTTTTGAAGCAGGTAAGGGGTATTGCCTTTAGACCATACCGCCCCGGCATCTTTTTTTGCAGTTTCATAATCCTCCGGCTCCGTTTCCTCTCCAATATGGTCATACGCTGCATTTCTCGCGCGTCCCTTCGCGTAGGCGTTGGAACTGCTGCTGCCGGCTCCGCTGCTGATAATTGCGGACAGCACCAATAAGCCCTGCGCTGTATTGACTGTCAGAGTCGATCCGTCCCGATTCAAATCTTTCGGGTCCGGCGGCGGGGTCGTCAGTTGATTGATTTTATAGTTTTTGTCACCGTTGTCGGGCGCTGTTCCGGTCCCTTCATAGAAGGCAAAACCACCAAGCACGCGGCCGATGATAGGGTTTTGATAGAGTTCAGCGTCCGTTCCGGTTATACCTGTTGAAACACCTTTATACTCTCCGCGGAAGATCACGCCGCCCCCTGCGATGACGCCCACATATCCGCCCACCGGTATGAGGTGCGGATTGGTCCCGGTACAGGTGTAGGAAAAGCCATCGGTAGTAGTTTCGCTGCTTTTCACCGCTTTTACCGTCACATTCTCAATGATGTTATCTCCGCCCAGTACGCAGCCGATGACACCGCCGTAGAAGGTTTTGGGCGCCTGCTCCGGATTTCCTCTGGTCCATTCACCTCTGTTTAAGGTCAGAGACTGATTCATAA
>JAEDDX010000123.1 GCA_016293615.1 Acetatifactor sp. | reverse complement strand
ATGAAAACCGCTTCTTCATTATGGCAGAGCCTCCCATGGAAGAATCCGAGGACTTTGAAATGACGATGTAAGGAGGTGTGTGCATGAGCAAACAAATTCTGATTGAGCTGGTTGGAGAAAATGAAACCGGCTATTGTTACGCAGACCTTTACCTGCCTGCCGGTGCAGAAGAAATCGAAGAAGCAAAGGAAAGGGCAAATTGGAATTCAGCTTCAAACGGTATCCGTGATATCAGCATTGCGCATTGCAGCGATCTTCCTAAGCTGGCAAGCTTTCGGCTGGACAGCCCTACCCTGGATGAGCTGAACTTCCTTGCCCTGCGGCTGGATGCCATGGATGGCGGTGAGCGCACCGTTATGAACGGCGTTCTTCAATATCTGTGCAGCGAAAAGGGCTTTGCAGACGAGCTTGTCTCTATGACAGACCTGATCAATATGACCTACGGTCTGGACAGCGTGATGATTGCCTCCAATGTGGGTACCGACAGGCAGCTTGGGCAGTTCGTAATCGACAACGAACTGAACGAGGATGTCAATGCCATCCCGGAGACTTCCCTGTATCTGCTGGATCTGGAACGGATCGGCAGGCTCCAGCGTGATGTGGACGGCGGTGTTTTCGTTGGAAACTGCTATGTGGTGGCCGGTGCGTTTGAAATGCCCCATGTGTATGACGGTATTCATCTTCCGGGTGCGGAATCGCCTCCGTGTGAACAGCAAGGCATCCGGCACATCTCCGAACAGGAGGTGCGCGCAATGGCAGGTCAGGAAGGTCTTGTCCTGCAAGGGTGCGGCGGCGACCTGAAAGAATGGGTGGACGGCATCAACGGGCTGCTGACAGAGAGCGGAATCCTGCGAAACGGCACGGTATTCACGGAAGCCTATGCTTTCTCCCACGATGGCCTGACCAACCTGCTGTTTCCTTTCGAGGATGGTGTGGATATCGATATTGGCAGGCTTGCTGTCTGGCGGCTTGCCACCCATGAGCAGTTTGGTGGAACCTGGCTGTCCGATTATATCCCCAATCGGTTGGAAGACTTGGAAACAGATGAATCACAGGACTCGTGTCAACAGTGTGAAATGTAATCAACGAAATCAATCATAAAGAAAAGGAGTATCATATCTATGGCACAGATGTATCGTATTCTCGGTAAGCGAGGTCGCATTACCATCCCCTATGAAATCCGCCAGCGGGTGGGTTTCTCGCAGAACGATGTGCTGTCCTTCACCGAATCGCCGGATGGCAGAACGGTGCTGGTGAAGCGGGAGAAGCTCTGTGATGATAACTGCAAGCCGGAAAGAGCGCAGCAGAGGAAGGAAGAAACCGACTCTGTTACGCTCTTTGATTTTCTCAACAGTCTGTCCGACGAGCAGCAGTGCGCGGCTCTGTATCATCTTTCTGCCAAGTGGTCGGCACAGAAAGGCGGCAGCCATGCAGGAGCATAAACCTCTGTATCTCTACTCCCGGGAAGAAGCTCTCCGGCACGGTGAGAGAGATCAATGGCGTGACAGCTATCGGGAAAACTGTGACTGTGCCAGAGCCATCGAGCGGGCAATTAGCGAAAACTATCGTGATAACTGTCTGGAGGACTGCGCCGGCGGCATCCTGGATCGTTATGGATTCACCCGTGTCAATTGGGTGCTTGCCAATACCATGCAGCAGAAATCCTACGATGGCAGGTTCTCTGAGGGCAATAAGCGGTGGGCAAGGCAGTTTTATATCCCTAACGACGATATCAGATGGCACTTCACGGTAGAATCCCATCCCGGACTGACCAACCTGTTTGTAGAACAGGTGCGGGATGCCTGGCAGTCCCTTGGCTTGTTCGACGCGTCCCACTGCCTGCCGGATGATAACGACCAGGACTACACCGGAAAGGTGGTCGTGATTGACCCCAATATCCTCAAGGACAAATACAAAACCCCAGAGGATCAATTGTTCCTGGCAGAAGGCGGTTTTGGAGCCAGTCCAAACTCCCGTGGGCGAAAGGTGTATGGCTGTTTCCTGAAGGACGGCGAAAAGGCATACTACAACCGGGACGAGATTTTGGGCGTTCTGAAAGAAGAATTTCTGCCGGAGTGGGCTGCGGAAAAACTCGACGAATTGGAAAATCCGGCAGAGGAATCTGCCGGAATGACGATGGGAGGAATGTAGTATGAGAGTGAAGATTTACCAGATTAATATGGATCGGGATGCGGACAACGTCAAATTCATGGGGACGGATGCCCGGAAATCGCTCCACCTGAATGAAAAGATCGATCCCAGCATCTACGATGAAGTGTTCAATGCAGAGATCAAGGAAACCGACCCGGAAGCAATCTACCGGCGGTTCAATACGGAAGGTCACCCACTCCATCGGGGACATTCGCTCTCCGTTTCGGATGTGGTGGTCACGGATCAGGGTGCTTACTTCTGTGACAGCATCGGCTTCAAGGAGATTCCCTTTGATGAGTCCAAAACGCAGAAGCCGGAAAACCTTATGCGGGTGGTGTATGTGGAACCCGGAGAAAAGCCCTACACCGCCGAGATTCTCCACACCTTGCAGGCGGAGCAGAAAGCGGTGGGCGGTCTCATTGAACCCATCTACAATGAGGATGACACAATCCTTGTGGGTAATGAGGAATCGAAACTGATGGGAATGCAGGGCAACCGAAGGATCGGTGACGGCAGTTCCATCATTGCGGGGCCTTTCTTTGTCTGCGGAGATACCGGCGAGGACTTCCGCAGTCTGACAGATGCGGAAGTGGATAAGTATATGCAGCGATTTGCGGAGCCGGAAGATATCACGGACGAAGAAGTCCAGCGTGATACAGGCTTCGCATTCTTTTTCGGAATGTAAAGAAGGAGGATATCACAATGTCAGCAAAGACCAGTATTTCAGCAAGAATCGACCGCATGGTTGATTCCGCCAACAGCAAAGTAAAGGCTGTCGCCAGCGTGACCATCGGCGGCGCATTTGCCGTCCACGGCATTAAGGTCATCGATTCTCAGAAAGGGCTGTTCGTGCAGATGCCCCAGTCTTCCTATGAAAAGGGCGGGCAAAAGCACTATACGGATCAGTTTCATCCCATCACAGCCAATGCCCGTGAGGAACTGAATGCGACTGTTTTGGATGCCTATGAGCAGAAATTGGAACAGTCGGATACCCTTGACGAGGATGAGGAACTGCCCTTCGGCCCATCTATGTAAAAATCTCAGCTTTTTTCCGATTCTCGCTGGACTTTTGGAATCTGCACAGTATTCTTGGGGTTGAGGTGAAATACGATGAAA
>JAEDDX010000011.1 GCA_016293615.1 Acetatifactor sp. | reverse complement strand
TGCATAGGCAGTGATATCTTTGAGATAAATGTGTCAACCAATATTGACAATATCAACGTTTTATGGGAGGATAAGTACGGTAAGGTTGGAAAAATCGGAGTGGCTTTTATTGTCTTTAATCCAGCTATTATTGGGATATTAGTGGCGTGAGGATGTTTAAGGAAACCTATAAACAAATTTTGTCAAGTATGGCAGGTTTTTTTGTAAATGGTTTTTTTATAGGTGTATTTGCTATTCTATTATCTTTTGATAAATCGAATTTGTGGAGTGCGTTGATAATACTGAATGCAACATCCATCATAATAAATGCAATTCCGTTTATCCGGTTGGATGGATATTGGATTTTGAGTTTTGGATTAAAGGTTCAAAACTTACATGTTAATTCCATGAAAAAAATAAAGAGCATAAGAAATAAAGAAGAGTTTACAACACTAAAAGATTATTTCATTTTATTGTATGGTGTTCTAAATTGTTGCGTTATATTGTATTGCTGCATTTGCTTTATAGCTAAGATATGGGCCCTTTTGCATAATATAATCACTGTGTAGTGGAGAGATCAGAAATGATAACATTAAGCCATGTTTGTAAAAATTATAAAATAGGAAAAGAAGAAGTAAAGGTATTAAAGGATATTAATCTGACTGTAGAGAGGGGAGAGTTTATAGCAGTCACCGGACCATCCGGTTGCGGGAAGACGTCTCTATTAAATTTAATATCCGGTATGGATAGGGTGAGTCAGGGAGAAATTCAATTTTATGGACAGAGACTGGACAATTTAAAGGATAAAGAATTAGCGAAATGGAGAAGGAGCCATATCGGTTATATTTTTCAACAGTTTAATTTAATAGAATTTATGACTGCCCAGCGAAATGTGGAAATTGTATTACAATTAAACGGTGTGGAAAAAAGTCTCAGGAAGAAAAAAAGTATTGAATTATTGGAAATGGTCGGTTTAAAAGGACGTGAGAAGCATCGCCCATCACAGCTTTCCGGTGGACAAAAGCAAAGAGTTGCGATTGCCAGAGCACTTGCCGGGAACCCGGACATTCTATTGGCAGATGAACCTACCGGAGCAATGGATTCTAATTCTGCAACAGAGATACTTGCCCTATTAAAGCAGATCAACAAGGAAAGAAACGTGACGGTAATCATGGTTACCCATGATAACGTTCTTGCGGAACAAGCAGATAGAAAAATATGTATGCTGGATGGAAAAATTGTTCAGGATACCAAGCTTTGTAAAAAGGATGTCTGCAAAAAGGAAGAGGGAGAAAAATGGAATAAAAAAGCAGGATGTTTTTTTTCTACAACGATAGCTTTTCAAAATATGTTAACAAAGAAAAAGCGGGTCATTTTGACGTCATTGGCAACATCCATAGGGGTGATGGGGGTATTGTTGACAATGGGAATTGGTTTTGGTGTAAAAAATAAGCTTTTAAAAGAAGTCGGCAGCATTGTTAATGAAAATATTATTGATGTTGTAGCCACAAACAATGAACTGGATGAAACGACCGTAGCTGAAATACTGGAAAAAGAAGAAGTACTCAATATATATCCAAACGAGAGACCAGAAGTAATGGGTTTGTATCATGATGTCGTTTGCGCCGGCCTGGTTCAGGTAATAGGCCCGGTAGAGCAGCCGGTTTCCTATTGGCAGGAAAACTTACTATATGGTTCTTTGCCGGCAAGTAATCGTTGTAATGAGGCTGTGATAACAGAGACCATGGCGAAAAAATTTGTCGGGGAAGAAGGTGATGTCGAGAGCATAGTCGGGAAAGAAATTGATATGGTATTTGTGGCTTCGTCAAAGGATTGTATTCCCAAACAGGTACAGAAACGGATAAAAGTTGTCGGTATTGCAGGAAAGGCATTTTTAGGAATGACAGAAATGGTCAGCCTGCCTTATCTATTAGCAGAAGATATTGTGAAAGAATCTCTTCAACAAGAGAATTATACCAGTGGACAATATTGTGTTACTGTTAGAGATAAAGAGAAGCTGACAGAGGTAAAAAATGAGTTGTGCGAAATGGGGTTGAATGCAACCATAGATGAGGAGGCATTGGGAGCAATCGGAACGGTAATCGACATGGTAATAGCTGTAATTGCATTAATAGCAGGCATTTCATTGATTATTGCGGGTATCATGATTGCACTGGTTACTTATATCGGTGTTGTTGAAAGAACAAGAGAAATTGGTATATTGAAAGCGATAGGGTTTTCTTCTATGGATGTCAAGAATATCTTTTTGATGGAAGGCGCTACGGTAGGATTGTTTTCCGGCATGATAGGGGTGATATTAGCAGATTTCAATGGAAAAATGATTAATGCTGTTGTTGGTATATTATATCCTGAAAATGCATTTAATTTGTATCACATAGAAATTTCACATATTTTTTTCTGTGTGGTATTTGGAATTCTGATTGGATTGCTCTGTTCTCTTTCATCTGCAGGAAAAGCAGCAAAAATGGAACCGGTAAAGGCATTAGGATATGTAGAATAACAGGAAATAAGAGAACCATGAAAAGACTGTCTTCTATTTTAGTCATAGAGATGGTCTTTTTTCGTTGGAAAGAATTACTTATGGAGAATCTTGCCTGCAAGCAGGAATTATTGTAAGATAGATGGTAGTAAAGAAAATGAAATACGCGGATGTTAGGAAAGGAGTTCTTATGGCGAATTTTAAAGAGCGGTATTTAGCCGGGGAGATAGATTTTGAGGAAATTGATGAGTACAGCTACAGATGGGGAATGAGCGAGGATGAGAGAACTCTTGCTCAGTATCTGGGACTGAATGCGGAGGAAGAGGATGCCTGGGTCAGTGTGGGCGAGGACGCATTGCGGGAACTTCTGGACACTCAAAAGGGAATGTTCTAAAATAATCCTAAATTTATAGGATGTTGGCTTAGAAATGAGGATTGCTAAAAATGAATTTTTAACTCTTTAAATGAAAAAAGTAACTGCTAGTTTGCAAAAGCAGTTGCAAGCAAAAACAAGCAGTTAAAAATTCATTTTTACCCTGTAAAATAAACTTCCGAGTCCTGTTTTCTGACAGTGGAACCGGTTATGATGGAATCAGTAAGAAACCTATAAGGGAATCTGCTGATTCCATAATTTAGTTTAGAGGTTGTTATGAAATGTATATGGTTCTGGTTACAGAAGAAAAAAAGAATCGAGAAGAGGGCTTGCGGAAAGTGTTGTCTGAATTGTAAGTATTACAGACAGTGCAGGATGGACGGAACATTTTGAGAGAAAAACTGTTGATGAAGGAGGAGTGATTATGGGTGATTGTCCGGAGTGTGGAGGAAGCGGCGGAAACCATTTCGATGACTGTTCGTATGACGGCACCGGCGGTGGGCATTCAGGAGGCCCGGGTTCTGTATTTTGTATACAGATTCTCATAGGGATTGCAATCCTGCTGGCATTAAAGTTCCCGATATTGGGGCTGATTATGTTTGCTGTTTTAACATGGAAGCTGATTGCGTCGTAGGGGAAAAAGAATTTGCTGTAATGTAATAGTGAGAGGATGCTGAAGGTGGGTTTATAATTTGTATAGGATTTGCTATAATATCAAGTGAACTATTATGACTTTTTCTGAATCAGAGATATGAAAACGAGCACTGATTGTTTTGACTGTTGCTGCAGCATGGAGGACGATGACAAATGGAAAGTAAACCGCAAAAAGTAGAATTTTATTTTGGAAAGGCGGGAAGATTATTGCCGCTTTTCACAGCATGTTTCATGATTGTATGGGCTGCATGCAGTCAGTCCAATGTGAACGGGTATGTGGTTGCGTTTTTTGCGGCGGTAATTGTGGGAGCACTTTTTGCCAAGGATGATAAGGCTTACGGGGCGGCGATCATTCATGGGTTGAGTAAGCCCATGTTTCCGGTCATTGTACTGGCCGTTATACTGGCAGCCATTTCCGGGAAAATGATTTCCGCAAGCGGCATGGTACAAACCATTGCGGCATATGTGGTTTCGGTGGGATTCACCGGACGGCTGTTTGTGGTCGCTGCATTTTTGATGACCTGCCTGCTGGCGTTTGCGACAGGTACATCGGTCGGAACCTATTTTGTAGTGATTCCGATTTTGTTTCCGGTGGGTGTGATGGCGGGAGTAGCCCCGGAATATATGATTGGTGCAATCGTTTCGGGAGCCGCGTTCGGTGACAATTTAGGCCCCATTTCGGATACAACCATTGCGTCCTCTGCGACCCAGCATGCGGAATTGGGAATGGTGGTAAGGACCAGGACCCGGTATTCTGTTCCGGCAGCAGTGGGAGCCTTGATTTTGTTCTTCGTGCTGACCAAAACCACAGATACCGGCGTTGTTTTGGAGGGCATAAAAGAAACCGCGATGAAACCCCTGAGCCTTCTGATGCTGGTGATTCCTGTTGTGATTATCACCCTGTGCCTTAAGCGGAAGCATCTTGTAGTGGCATTGTCCTGGGGGATTGCAGCCGGGGCTGTAGCAGGCTTGCTCAGCGGGCTTTATTCCGTAAGCGATTTTCTGGCTTTCCCCGGAGGATTTGCGGTAGAAGGTCTGGTGATCTCAGCCATCACAGGCACGACCGGCACCGTGTGTATGCTGATTGGAGTGTTTGCCCTGATTGGTGTGATGGAAGCGAGCGGGATGTTTGAAAGTGTGGGCGCATTGTTAAATCGTTTCGCGAAGTCCAAGAGAAGTGCGGAAGCTACCATTGTTTTATCCGCAGGAATTCTCAGCATGATTACGGGAGTGATTTCTGTGGCAATCGTGGCATTGGGCGACCTGGTCAGCGAAATCGGTGAAAAAAACGGAGTGGATCCTTATCGCCGCGCCAATCTGCTCGACTGCACCGGCTGCGTATTCTGCTTTTTGGCTCCGTGGACGGTTCATTGCGTGATACCGGCCCAACAGTCGGCTCAGTTTGGAGAAAACTTTGCAGTAGCGCCGGCCTCCATTCCTTTGGTAAATTTCTACTCCATTTGCATGCTTGTCATGTTGCTTCTGGCTATCATTACCGGATACGGAACGGCAAAGAAAGGGCAATAAAAATCGAGGTACCTGATACATAAAACTCAGAACCCGCTGGTTTGGTCGGGGTGTGCGTCCGCACTGTTTGTATTTATCCTCAGATTTATGTATACTATAGTAAAAAATCACGGAGGTGTTTCTATGACGATTGATACAAAAACAATGGTTTCTGTTTCAGAGGCGAATCAGGATTTCTCTAAAGTAGCCGGACTGGTAGATCAATACGGTTCGGCAGTCATTATGGAGGATAATGTGCCCAGATATCTTGTTGTAGAATATCCCAAAGCAGACAAGGATGAAACTGCGTCGGATGACGAGGTGTTAAGCATTTCCAGGCAACTTATGGAACAGAACAAGGAAGCGTATGAGGTATTGGCAGAATGAAAAAACTGAGTAAAGAGCAGATTCTGATGCTTCACACCCAACTGATTCAGCAGACCGGCGGAAGCGATGGGGTCAGAGATTATAATTTGTTGGAATCAGCGATAGAAGCTCCTTTTCAATCCTTTGGAGGGGATGAATTGTATCCTACCATCCGGGCGAAGGCTGCGAGATTAGGATACGGGCTGATCAAAAACCATTGTATGTTAGACGGTAACAAAAGGATCGGAACCCATGCAATGCTCGTTCTTCTTGTTTTGAACGGAATTGAGCTTAGGTATACGCAAAAAGAATTATACGAAACGATTCTTGGAGTTGCAGCAGGAAGCATAGAGTATGAAGACCTGTTGCAATGGATTCTGGATCATTAAAACGAAACAGTGTAATCTGCGGAAGGCCAAACGAGAAGATGGTTTGGAGAGAATATGGAGAAGGAAGAACAATCCGAACTGGGTTTTGACGGACACTTTCTTTGTGATTGATGATACAGGAAGAGTAGTTGGGATTGCTGACTTCAGGCATGATTCTTCGGTTCTTAGAGGCAAGTTTTGCGGGGCGGGTGACTGCCGTGAGGGTCGTGTTGGAGGCATCAAACAGGAAGCTGTAAATAATGACGGAATCATAAAGCCCCCCTCTGTTCTTCGCAGGAACAGAGGGGGGTAAGTTCGTTCACGGATACTGCTTACAAAACAGCTACAAAAGCATCCTTGATTTCGGCAAAGCTTTCATCCACAAATCCAAAGTCTTTTTCTTTGTAATTCCAAAGCGCACGGCCGATGCCATGATTCTTGAAGGCGGTGTGAATATCTTTCAGCCAGTTGATTTTGGAAGGATTGTCGGAGAGGTCAATGGCTCCGTATTCTCCGCAATATAAGGGAGCATTGTACTTTTCGGCGGCTTCGACGGCATCCCGGAAAATGATTTCGAAGAATTCCGGACCGAATCCCTTCACCTCGTCTAAGAAGATGACGCCGTTTGATACATCGATTGCTTCCTTGCTGATTCTGCGGTATTCCTCGATGGGAAGAGGGTATTTGATGCGGAAGTCGGAGGGCATATAGTCAACCCAGTAAGCACCCTGATGGGTAAACAGGAAGGGCTCATAGCAATGGAAGTTATAAACGATTTTGTCATCGGCCGGCGGATCAAGAAGCTTTACATTTGACACATGGTTGTACATAACGCCGCCGATAACGATGTATACATCGGGACAGATGGAGCGGATCAGCTGTATGTATTTCTTGACGATACCGTTCCACGCATCGGATACCTCCTGAAGAACGACCTCGTTTAGGGGTTCGAACGCAACGATGTCCTGGTCATTCTTGAATGCTTCGGCAATCCGTGACCACAGCTTGAAGAATCTTGCCTGAAGCTCCTCGTCGTAGAAGAATTTACGCCGGTCCATATCTTTTTTCAGGGGATCAAAGGAGTATCCATAGCACTCATGCAGGTCGATAAGCATGTGAAGGTTATATTCTCTGCACCAGTCACAGCAGTTTCTCAAATACCGGAAGCCGCTTTCGATAGGCTCTCCGTCTTCAGTCTCCAACACATTGTAATCGACCGGAACTCTGACATGATCAAAGCCAAGGCCGGCAATGTATTCGATGTCCTTTTTCGTGATGAAGGTGTCAAAATGCGCGATATCGTATTTGGCAAACTGTGAAATCCATCCGCCCAGATTCACGCCCTTTTGGAAATTCTCAAAGATTCGCATAGGATGTTCCTCCCAAGTATTTTTATATGTAAATTATAGCATGTTTGAGGGAGAGATTTCAACTCCTATATGTGTTGATTCGGGGGCGGCTGCTGCCAAAAGAGAATTGTAAAATACAGTGGTATTTGTTACAATCATTGTAACACCCGCACACCGGTCGAAGTGTAAGGTTGATTTTTGCCGACATATAGATAGCGGACCAGAGAATGTATCGGAACAAAAGTATTTACTATGAGACGCATGGGACTGAGAAGAGACAGCACTGACGGCTGACAGTGAAAAGTCATGAGAGGAGACTCAATCATTTTGATATGCCGGCATTGACCAAAGGATATCAGTAAAGTTTACGGGAAAGAGAGGAAGCAGAGGATGGAAAGAACACTTAAGGTAACCGGGAAAGGAAGACTGTTGGTGAAGCCTGACAGAATCAGACTGTGTCTGACTTGCGAGGATACATGCCGCGAGTATGACCGGGTATTGAAGATGTCGGGAGAGACAACGGAGGCATTGAAGGATGTATTTGAAAGCCTCGGTTTTGACAGAAAGCAGCTTAAGACACTGCATTTTAATATCGAAACCGTCTATGAGAGCTACCAGGACAGCAGCAATGCATGGAAGAGACGCTTTGACGGTTACAAGTATGTTCATCGGATGAAGATTGAGTTTGATGCAGACAATGGTCTGTTGGGGAAGGTCCTGTATGCCCTGAGTCATTGTCCCGCAGAACCGGAATTCACGATCGAATATACGGTGGCAGACCCTGAAAAGTGTAAAAACGAGCTGCTTGCGAAGGCGGTTCGGGACTCCGGGGAAAAGGCAGCGGTTCTTGCAGACGCGGCCGGCGTAAAGTTGGGCGATATTGTAGCGATCGACTATTCCTGGGGCGAAATTGACTTTGTGACAAGACCGGTCAACGAATTGATGATGAAGCGGACTGAGATTGCCTGCGCACCGGCAAGGGCGTATAACATTGACATCGAGGCAGATGATATTGATGTATCAGATACCGTAACAGTTGTGTGGAAGATTGGATGATAACGAAAGGACAAGCATTGATATGTCAGAGAGAAGCGATTTTATCAGGAAGAGTTTTAAAGAATACGATGATATAAGAGACGCCGGACTGACCACGCCGGAGGATATTGTCCGCTTTGACGATATCTGTTACGGAGAGGATGCGCGTTGGCAGGTATTGGATGTCTACAGACCGAAGGACAAGGCAGAACAGCTGCTTCCGGTCATCGTCAGTGTACACGGCGGCGGATGGGTGTACGGAGACAAGGAGCGATATCAGTATTATTGTATGAGCCTCGCCCGGCACGGGTTTGCGGTTGTGAACTATACCTATAGACTGGCTCCGGAGTTTAAGTTCCCTTCGTCTATGGAGGATGCCAATCTTGTGTTTACCTGGGTTATGGAGCATGCCAAGGAGTATGGATTTGATACCGGGCATGTATTCGGAGTCGGTGACAGCGCCGGTGCGCACCAGCTGTCACTGTATGCGGCGATTTGTTCCAATCAGGAACTTGCCGCCCGCTTTCCGTTTCAGGTTCCGGAAGGCTTTGTACCCACGGCGATTGCTTTGAACTGCGGCGTTTATGCGATCCTGCGCGATAAAACAACCGGGCGCTTGGAGCATGGACTGTTGGAGGAGGCCCTTCCTGACGGAGGAACAGATGACGAGATTGAGCGGATCAATGTGGTAGCGCATATCACGGAGTCATTTCCGCCCACTTTCTATATGACCTGTACGGGTGATTCTCTGCAATCTCAGGCAGTGATCTTAGGACAGAAGCTGATAGAGAAGCAGATTCCGCACGAGTTTCATTTCTATGGGGATGCGGACCATCAGCTGGGCCATGTCTTTCACTGCAATATGAGACTTGAGGAGGCGGCACGCTGTAATAAGGAGCAGTGTGATTATTTTCGTAAGTTTCTGTAGAAAACAGGTGAAACACAAAATTTGAGGGAGGCGATGATTTGAATTATTACATCAGTGATTTGCATTTGTTTCATGAAGCGTCAATCAGGTTCGATAATCGACCGTTTGCCTCTCTGGACGAGATGCATAAGGCAATTATCGAACATTGGAATCACAAGATTACAAACGGAGACACCGTGTACATTCTCGGCGATATCAGTTTGCGGGGCAAAAAGGAAGAATTGATTGCTTTGGTTGCTACATTAAAGGGCAGGAAGGTGTTGATTCGAGGGAATCATGATGATTTGTCCGATTACAGATATCAACAGTTGTTTTATGAGATAGTCGATTATAAGGAAGTACATGATTCTGTCGGCGGAAGGAATTATGATTTGGTTCTTAGCCATTATCCGATTTTCAGCTGGAAAAATATGGGCAGAGGAACCTATTTGCTTTATGGACATACACACGATAATGCGGAAGATGAATACTATCAGAAGTGTTTGTCTCAGATGACAAAAAATGAATGCCGGCATATTCAAGGGGCGATTCCCCGGGCAATCAATGTTGGCTGCATGAAACCGTGGATGGGTTATGAGCCGAGGAGCCTCAAGGAGATCGTGGATTATTTTGAGAAGGCAAATTAGAAATTTACCCATTGTACCCCGGAAGCAGTTCAGTATGGGAGGTGACAGGTATGATTTTCATAACAGGGGATTGTCACAGGGATTTTCGGAGACTGAATACGACGAACTTTCCGGAGCAGAAGGAAATGACGAAGGAAGACTGCGTGATCATCTGCGGAGATTTCGGCGGCGTCTGGAGCAAGGGAGAAGAAAGCAAGGAAGAGAAGCATTTGATGGACTGGCTGCAGAGCAAGCCTTTTACCACGCTGTTCGTGGATGGAAATCATGAGAATTTTGACAGACTGTATGAGTATCCTGTGGAGGAATGGCACGGAGGCAAGGTTCATAAAATAAGGCCATCGGTGATCCATATGATGCGTGGGCAGGTGTTTGAGATTGACGGAAAGAGTATATTCACATTTGGCGGTGCACGCAGTCATGACATCAGCGGCGGGATTCTGGAACCGGATGCTCCGGATTATAAGAAAAAGAAGAAGGAACTGGATATGAACTGGCAATCTTATCGAATCAATCATATCAGCTGGTGGCAGCAGGAGCTTCCCTCTTTGGAAGAGATGGAGGAAGGGCGCAGGAATCTGGCGGCACATAGTTACATTGTCGATTTCATTGTGACGCATTGCTGTGGAACCGGTACGCAGACTTTGATTGGCGGCAGCAGCTATCAGCCGGATATTCTGACCAATTATCTTGAGGAGATTCGACAGAAGACGAAGTTTAAGAAGTGGTTCTTCGGGCATTATCACGGCAACAGAAATGTAAACGCTGAAGAGGTCTTGATCTATGAGCAAGTGATTCAGATTGCGTAGGAGAGGGCAGCAAGCCTGCCGGAAGGAGCAGCGAAATGTTAAATGCAACGACCAAGAAAAGACTTTGTTACCTTGTTGCCACGGTAATCCTCCTCTGTATCGAAGTACTGATTGCCCTGTTTGTCCACGATGCTTTCGTGCGGCCGTATTTGGGGGATGTCCTGGTGGTCATAGTGCTTTACACATTTGTAAGGAGCTTTTTGCCGGAGCAATGCCCGCTCCTGCCTGTGCTGATTTTTTTGTTTGCGGCGGGAGTTGAGGGGCTGCAATTCATACATATCGTGGAACTGCTCGGATTGGAAGAGATTGCGTTCTTTCGTGTGCTCATCGGTTCTGTGTTTGATTGGAAGGACATTGTGTGCTATGCGGTGGGCTGCCTGCTTCTTGGCGGGTATGAGGTACTGCGTGCGGTGCAGAAGCGGAAGGGAAAGCCGAGGACGGAACAGATGGAATAGGCGGAAGCGGGGCGGAAGGAGTCCTGATGGCGCCAAAATCCAACCGGAGGGCATGCCCTTTCGGAACAATAAAAGTGGTAAAACAGGTAATGCGGCTGAGTATGGAGGAGAGTAAGATGCAGGATATTGCAAGGGTCAGAGAGACTTTGGAGAAAGGAATGCTGGATGCTAAGCTCAAGGACATCTATGTGGATGAGAAGAGAGTAGCTTACAACAGACAGCGATATATCGACGCGCTTGAGCGGTTTGCGGAGCTGTTTCCTGAGGAGAGGGAAATAGAGATCTACAGCGCACCCGGGCGAAGTGAGGTGTGCGGCAACCATACCGACCATCAAAACGGTATGGTGCTTGCAACGAGTATCAATCTGGACGCCATCGCGATTGTGGCGAAAACGGATGACGATGTGATCCGCCTGGTGTCGGGAGACTTTCCCATGGAAGTAATCGATGTCACTGACCGTGAAATGAAGGAAAGTGAGAAAAGCACCACCACAGCGCTGATTCGCGGCGTTGTCGGCAATCTTGCCGAGAGAGGGTATTCTGTCGGCGGCTTCAGGGCATATGTGACCAGCGATGTGCTGATGGGCGCGGGGATGTCCTCCTCCGCGGCGTTTGAGAGTCTGATCGGAACTATTCTTTCCGGCTTATACAACGATATGAGGATCTCTTCCGTGGAGATTGCACAGGTCGGACAGTATGCTGAAAATGTGTACTTCGGCAAACCCTGCGGGCTGATGGATCAGATGGCGTGCAGTGTCGGCGGCATGATCTACATCGATTTTGAGGATAAGACAAGACCTGTGGTGAAGCAGATCCACAGTGATTTTGAGAAGGCAGGCTTAAGCCTTTGTATCGTGGATACCAAGGGCTCTCACGCAGACCTGACCCCTGATTATGCAGCGGTTCCCGCAGAGATGAATCAGGTGGCCCGGGCGCTTGGAAAGGAGCATCTCCGCGAGGTCGACAGAGAGACCTTCTATCGGGCGATTCCCATGCTTCGCGAGCAGGTTTCCGGAAGGGCAGTGCTTCGGGCAATCCACTTCTACGAAGAAGAGGAGAGAGTGCAGCAGGGTTCTGCTGCGCTGGAAGCCTCCGACTATGATGCTTTTCTCTCCGTGATCAAAGCAAGCGGTGATTCTTCCGCAAAATATCTGCAGAATATCTATAGCCCCAAGGATGTGGAGTCTCAGAATGTTACGGTGGCGCTGGCGGTCAGCGAGAGTATCCTTGGTAAGAACGGTGTCTGCCGCGTACACGGCGGCGGCTTCGCGGGAACCATTCAGGCTTTTGTGAAGGACGAGGCTGTTGCGGCATACAAGGAAGGAATCGAGGCTGTTTACGGCGCAGACAGCTGTCATGTGCTGAAGGTGCGTCCGCAGGGCGGAATCCGCGTGCTGTGATCTGCAAAGGAGCCCCGCGCCTGGCAATCACTGTCCGGATGAGGAAGACAGAAGGGAGTTTTTATGAAACGTATCTGCGTTGTGGAAGATGATACGGCTATTCGTACGGAATTGTTTCAGCTGCTTGCGGCCAACGGTTATCAGCCCGTGGACGGCGGAGAGTGCGACTTGATTCTGATGGATGTGAATCTGCCCGGGGAGAGTGGGTTTGCCCGATGCCGGAAAATCCGTGAGTCTTCGGACACACCGGTGATTTTTCTGACGGCAAGGGATACGCCGGAGGATGAGCTGTTAGCCTTTGCGGTCGGCGGGGACGATTTCATCAGAAAGCCCTATCATTCATCGGTGCTGCTTGCGAGAATCGCGAGGATGCTGAAAAATACCGGCAGTGAGCGCATGACGGAGCGCGGACTGACACTGGATCTGCCGGGCATGAAGGCAGAGTACGCGGGAAAGTATGTTGAGCTGACCAAGAACGAGGCCCGTATTCTTTGGTGCCTGATGCAGAAAGAACTCTGGACCAGAGAAGAGTTGATCGAGGATCTGTGGACGAACGGTATGTACATAGACAGCAACACGCTGTATGTCAACATCGGACGGCTGCGTGATAAGCTTAAGTCGATAGGAGCGGCTGATTTTATCCGCACCGTGCGCGGAGTGGGGTATCGTTTATGAGGATCGGTGAATATATTGCCTCCAGGCTGGAGACGCTCTGCCTGCTTGGAATAGGCGGTCTGTATATCTGCCTAGTAAGTTATTTCTGCAGGATTCCCACGCCTGTCACGATCATTCTTCTTGGAAGCGGCGCCTTTGCGGTCATCGTATGGCTTGTCACCGGCTGGTGGATCGCGAACAGGAAGCTTAAGAATCTGCGAAGCAGGCTGGAGGCATTGCCGGAGAAATACCTGATCGGGGAGACGCTCGCGCGCCCCAAGGATGCTGTAGAGCAGCAGTATTTTCTGCTGATGAAGGAAATCTCCCGCTCTGCCATCGGGGCTGTCGACCGCGCGCGTGCCGAGAAGGAAGAATACAGTGATTATGTAGAGCAGTGGGTCCATGAGATCAAGACGCCTCTGACTGCCTGCTCTCTGATATTGGCGAACGGAGGAGACCCCGCCAAGCTTCGCAGGGAGCTTCGGCGCGCTGATAATCTGTCGGATACGATTCTGCACTATGCGAAGCTTTGCACGGTGGAGAAGGATCTGCAGATCGGGGCTGTCGACCTGCGTACTGCCTGCGACCAGGCGGTGCGGGAGGAGATGGAGCTTCTGATTGCGGCCGGCATTGCTGTCTCCGTGCAGGGTGCGGGGCGTGTGTATACGGATCCCAAGCTGCTCGTGTTTGTCTTAAAGCAGCTTCTGATCAACTGTGCCAAGTACTGTGCTGGATGTCAGATTCAGATGATTCTTGCGGAAAACAGGCTGGTGTTCGAGGACAACGGCCCGGGGATTCCCTCGCATGAATTGTCCCGCGTGACGGATCGCGGTTTTACCGGAACGCTTGGAAGAAGTACCGGTAAGAGTACCGGCATGGGATTATATATCGTAAAGCGGCTCTGCGAGAAGATGAGCATAGGTCTGGAGCCTGCTTCCCGCGAGGGTGAGTTCACCCGCTTTACATTTACTTTTTGTGAACCGACAGCCAACCTTACAAAAGTGTTAGATTACTGATAGACAGCGTTAGAACAAATCGGCACTTTCTGCGGTAGAATAGCTTATGAAAGGTGGTTGAAAACATATGAGTAAGCTATTAGAGATTCAGAATGTAACAAAGTATTATGGGTGCGATGAGTCAGTTTCGAGGGCGCTCGGCGGTGTCAGCTTTTCCATGGAACAGGGAGAGTTTACCGCTATCATGGGCGCTTCCGGTTCCGGCAAGAGCACCCTTTTGAATGTGATCGCAACGATCGATGTCCCCAGCTCGGGCGATATTATTCTGGAAGACAGAAGCATCGCGGAGATGCGGGAGGAGGAGCTGGCAAGGTTTCGAAGAGATCGTCTCGGTTTCATCTTCCAAGAATACAATCTGCTGGATACGCTCAACATCGGAGAGAATATCGTGCTTCCCCTGAACCTGCAGAAATGTCCCGTGAAGGAGACAGAAGCGCGGCTGCAGGAGGTTGCGGCTACTCTGGAGATCACGGAGCAGCTTCACAAGTTCCCGGGCCAGCTGTCCGGTGGACAGCGCCAGAGGGCAGCGTGCGCGAGAGCCTTGATCACACGCCCGGCGCTCATCCTTGCGGACGAACCGACCGGGGCATTGGACAGTGCGAACTCCAAGAGCCTGATGCAGACCTTCACGCTGATGAATCAGAAACTCGGCTCCACCATCTTGATGGTTACGCATGACGCGGTGGTCGGTTCCTATGCTTCCAGGGTGCTTTTCTTAAAGGACGGTCAGATCTGGAACGAACTGTATCGCGGAGACCGGACCCGCCAGACGATGTATCAGGAAATCCTGAACACCATGGCTGCGCTGGGAGGTGAGACGGATGTTCGCTAAGCTTGCCCTTCGAAATGTGCGCAGACAGATTCAGAACTATCTCATCTATTTTGTGACGGTGGCGATGAGTGTGGCCTTAATGTTCGCCGTCAATAACCTAAGCTGTAATACTACTTTGAGGGAGATCATCAAGGACTCCGCAGATATGGAGACAACATTCAAGGTCGTGACGATCCTGGCTTCCTTCGTCACGGCGCTGGTGTTAAGCTATGCGACCGGATATATGTTAAAGCTCAGACGCAGGGAGTTTGGCATGTATCTGACGCTTGGCATGACGAGAAAAAACATCCGGACGCTCTTTGTCTGTGAAACAGGTATTCTCTCAGGACTGGCCATGCTTCTCGGAACCGGTATAGGGCTCGTCATTTTCCAGTTTCTGATGGCACTGTTCTCCAATATCATGGATATGGAGTTTGAGATAGCGCCCTACTCGGTGCAGGGCTTCTTGCTCACCGTAGGGGTGAGTGTGGGACTCTTCGTGGTCTCCTCCATCGCCTCGGTCAGATACCTTGGCAAGGTGACGATGGCGGAGCTTCTGCGGGATAAGGAACCGGAGAGAGGGGAGAGACACTTCGGCTTCTGGACCATGATATCGGTGCTCGGTGTGCTTGCCTTTATCTTTTGTATGTACATGAGCTATGAAAGCCTGATGTTGGCCTTTGAGGATTCGGAACATATGAGCCTTTTTGGCTGGATGATTGCCGATCTGGTAGTCATCTATCTGCTTCATACGGGCTGTTCGAGGTGCTTATCCGGAGTACTTCTGCGCAACCGCAGGTGGAAGAACCGCGGCACAAATGTCGTGGTATTTCGCGGCTTTTCCGAAAAAATTACGGTCAATTCCATGCTGATCGGCGCGCTCGCAACGCTGCTTGTGTTTGCAATCGTCATGGCGAATGTGGTGTTTGGGGAGAAGATCCGCTCCGACCTGTCGCTGCAGAAGGACTGCCCCTTTGATATACTGGCGCAGTATGACGCCAACCAAGAATCGAAGCTTTCCCCCCAGGAGGGAAGAAAAATCATCGAAAAGTACAGCCCGATTGAAGCCGAGCTGTCCTACGCTCTCTACACGACGAACGAGTCAACGCTTATCAGCGGAATCGTGGGGTATGATGTGATGAAATGGGTGGATACTTACATGCCGCTGAGTACCTTTAACCGGCTGGCTGAGCACTCCGGCTATGAGCCGGTTACGCTTGACGGTCAATATATGATGATCAGCACCGCGCGGGAGATGTGCAATGAGGACCTCTCCGACAAGAGTGTGACCCTGAACGGCAGGACCTACACATGGGCGGGAAGTACGGACTATTACCCTCGCTTTAACAGTGAGTGGATATACTTCGTCATTCCCGATGAAGCGCTGGAAGGTCTTGCAGTCTCCGACACTTGCGTGGGGATGACCCTTGGTAACAAGAGGTTTGACGCGACTGCCCTTGTGGATGAGCTCCACTATGAGGTGGAGACGGAATACGGTAAGGAAGAGAAGAGCGACTACAGGGTTTTGGAGTACCACAGAGTGTACTCCAACGCAACGGTCGGCACCCTCATCATCGGCTCTTTGTATGTGGCGACTGTCTATGTGTGCATGGTGCTCTCGATTCTCTCCGTGAAGACCCTGTCCACCCTTGAGGATGAGAAGAAGCGCTTTGCAATGCTGTACCGTCTGGGCGCCGACGGCAGAATGCAGAAGAAAGCCCAGTTTCTGGAAATCGGCGGATTCTTCCTGCTTCCCTTTGCACTGCCCGTGAGTGTATCGGTGCCGGTGGGAATCATCTTCGCGAAAGTGTACGAGATCTGGAATATCCCCGGACTGAGCGAAATGAAGGCAGTGGCAACCGCTGCGGTGATAGCCCTCGTCGTTGCGGGCATCTATGCGCTGTACTTCCTGCTGACCTATCGGATCGCCTGCAACTATGTCGTCTGCCACGGCAGTGAAAAATAGCAGAGATGAAACCACAGGTTTAGTGACAGACTGCCGGATACCTGCTATACTGGGTACAGAATCGGCGGTGACGAAAACCGCCTGAAACAGAAATGTTAATTCAAAAGCAACGCCCTGCGGCGGCAGGCAGAGATGTCGCCAAAGCAGCACGCCGCAGGCGCGGAAATCCCGCTTGCGAGATTTGTTTACAGGAGGATACCAAGATGAAGAAAATGACTTCCGCATATGCAGGCAAACTGCTCAGAAGCCTCGAGGAGGACAAAGCCTACTGGGTGAATCGGGAGAATGAATCCTGCACCTATGTGGCAGCGAACAACGAGGAGCCCGTCATCCCCGAGTATGATTACGCCGAGGTGGCGGCAACCATCGAGCAGATCGACGCCAAGATCGCAGTCATCAGACACGCGGTGAACCTTTCCAATGCAACCGCGCAGGTTCAGGTCGGCGACGAGGTGATGAGCGTCGACACCATCTTAATCAGGATGGCACAGCTGAATAAAAGAAAAGGCGTTCTGGACTGGATGCGCAAGCAGCTCCCCAAGACCAGAGACGACAACAACTCTTACAGGGCCAGAAATGCGGTTCCCGAGTACCGCTACATCAACTATGATCTGGATCTCATCAAAGCGGAGTATGAGCGCGTCTCCGAGACCATCATGGAGATGCAGATCGCTTTGGATCGCTACAATCAGACCATAGAGTTTGAGGTGGAGATCTAAAGCCCTCCCCGTGCAAGGCGTTTGCAATAGATAATTTGGTAAAAGCGTTAGTGTTCAATGTCAGTAATTATCCTGTTATTGGTTATTTCTTATCCGTTATGGTTCAAAGGAAAAGCCCAGATGCATGGTATGTTCGAAACACTCGCCTTGCAGAAAACCTCCCGGTGCCAAGGTACGGTTCCAGGCACCGATGCGGGCGGCCGGAAGGCCGCCCGTTTTTTCATGATTTATGATAACGACAATTATCCTTATTGATGATCATGTTATCCGCCGCAAAAGAAAAGGCGGGCAACTAAAATCACTGGCACAGAGGGTGCCGGAGGATAGATTTTCAGTACCCGGCACCAATGGAGTGCGTACCGATTGCATTACAGGGGCAGGAATGTTATAGTAGAGATAATGATTTACTGCAGCAGCAGATGATACATGAGATTGTCGCAGGCATGGCTTGCTCAATATACATTTCAGAAAATGTAACGGAGGTACGACGGATGAAATCCTTTGCAATCAAAACACTTAGAAACAGATATGTCATTCCGTTTGAGATAGACACGGATTCACAGTCTTTTGAGGAAGTGTGCGGAAGGATTGCGGATCATCAGGATGATCTGTTTGCTTTTCTGGGCAGGGAGAAGAGCCGCAAAAAGAGCAGGTGGGTGAGACAGTCTCTGGAAAAGGGAGAGCAGGATGTCTATCAGTATATCCGGGACGAGTTTTCCGGAGAAGAGGATTTCGGGCAGGGGACAGAGATCGAGAAGGCCGGCTGCTTCTGGCATCTGGAGATGAATCGTCCCGTGAAGCTTCTGTTTATGGAGGATGCCTCCGCACCGGAGCAGGGGATTGTCGTTACGATCCATGACATGGGACTGTACCTGTTTCGAAGCGGCGTGGGTTTTCTGTGGTATGAGATCAAGCCTGTCAGAGAGATTCAGGATTCTGCAAGCCTGATACGATTTCAGTATGCGTTCAAAGAACTCAACAGGGGATATAGCAACAAGCTGTGGATGGAAACCAAATCTATCGAGGCACCCGAGGGATATACCGATCAGTACATACCTTTTCTGCTGGGTAACTGGATCGCGGAGAGACTGGCTTTCTTAAATCCGAGCTATCAGACGGCCAGAAAAAATTCCTTTGTGAAGAATCTGCATAAGGTGTGTAAGCTGCCGGAGAAGGAGCTGACAGAGAGTTTGCCGTCGTTTTGTCCGGACAAGGCACTGCTTTTTACCTATGCGGTGTTCCGACGCGCCAGTGACTGGCAGATGGGCAAGGAGGAGATCCGCACCGCCTACTATCTGACGAGCGGCTACACAGAAACCTATGCGATGAGCGATCGGGTGGTGAGTGAAGCAAGGAGTCCGTTTGCCAATGTCCTGTGGATGGCCTCCAGGGAGGGCTGCGGATACTATGCCTGGGTTGATGATAAGAATGAGCAGTTTTTTACCGGCAATCTGTACAGCAAGATCATCAATGATTATTTCCTACTCTACATCAGGACCCTCTATCAGTCCTATTCGCTTCTGAGATTCTCGGTGAAAATATCGAAGCTGCTGCCGAACGATGTGAATAAGTATCTGCTGGTTTCGGATGAGACAGAGGCTATCTCAGGAAAGATTGACAGAATCAGTACAGAGATCAATCTGTTTCTGGTAAAAAGCATCGCGACTTCCGTGAGCCATATTCATCATCAGAACGAGTTTTATCAGTATCTGTGTGAGAAATTTACGATTGAAGAGGATGTCAAAAGTGTGACGGCGGGGCTGGATTCCCTTTGCAGGATCCAACATGAGACGGTGCGCAAGAAGCAGGAAGAGGCAGAGAAAAAAGCCCGCGAGATTCAGGAGCAGACGGAGAAGCGGGAGAAGGATGCGGACAATCAGTTCCAGATCGGTTTGGGCTTCATGACCTTCTTGACGGGTATCTCTGCCCTCACGGATGCATTCACGCTGGTCACGGAGTTCACCTACAGGGATTTGAACGGAGCCAGACTGGCTGCTTTGTGGGGCATGTTTGGATTCTGTATTCTGGTGATTGTGCTGTCGGTTCTGATCTTTAGTCTGTCGGTGAGCAGGCTTTGGCGCAACAAAGACCGCGACGGGAAAAAAGGCAATCAAAAAGTGAAGAAGGATTCCGCAGGCCGGCGCAAAAAGCGGTCACGCGAAAAGGAATCCGGAAAAGAGTCAAATACGCAGGACAAAGCGTAACAGGCGCAGTTCGTCCTGCAATCGGTAAACTATGAAAACGATGAGAAAGTATCGGATGCCGGCAATGTTTGTCCTGTTAGGGCTGCTTGTCGGTGCGAAAATGTTCTTCGTCGGTCTGCTGCCGGACGAGGAGTATCAGATTACAATGTCATATCGGCTGTCGCAGGGAGACGGGCTGTTCAACCGGTCCTGGGACACCATTCAGACCTCAGGCTTTTTGAATGTGGCCCTGATTCGGCTCTATCTGTGGCTGACGGGTGGCACGGAAGGACTGGTGCTGTTTTTACGCGGCTGCGGTCTTCTGATTCAGCTGGCGGTGAGTGTGTTCTTTGGCAGGACACTGCTGCGAAAAGGGCTGGACCGCGCGGGTGCATGGACGATCGGATTCGCTTTTTTCTGCACCTACCAGAAGCTGATTGCATCCCCCGATTTTTCTAACATGCAGCTGTGGTTTATGACCGTGATGCTGTGTGTGCTTTGGAAGGCGTACGATGCATACCGCGGGACCGGAAAGGTAGGGCCGGCGCCTCTCATCGTGGCGGCGCTGTGTCTGTGCGGCGTGATTTTAAGCCAGGCCTGCTTTGTGCTGGTACCGGTGATGGCGGCTGCGCTCTGCATACTGTTTCGCGGACGCAGGCTTCGGGCCAACCTGCTGTTCTTCGGTACCTGCGCGGTGACAGGCTGCTTGTATGCGGCGGGCATTGTGCTGAAACATGGTTTGGACACCGTATTGACGGCGGTTACGGGCGTGTTTGGCGGCGATCTGACCCACGCGACCGGCGCCAATCTCATGGGACAGTCAGTCATACTCACTTATGCGAAGAATACGATCACCATAGCTCTCTATGTGGCTGCAATCACTATAGTTGCACTTGCGTTGACCTATGCGGCAGGGAAGATACGCGGGCGGAAGTGCTCGGGTAACAGCCTGCTTTTGCTGTGCAATCTGTTTGCTGCCGCCGTGACGCTCTATCACTGGCTCTGGCAGGGCTCCGGGTATGACGGTATGAAACTGTTTATTCCGGTTTGCGTGCTGAGTGCCGGTGTGCTGTTGCTTGGTATGAAAAAGGAAGCGCGCCCGGCGCAGCCGGAGCTTGCCATTCCCGTGCTTGGGGTGGTCGTTGGCTTTGCAGTCTTTTTAAATGTGCTCTTTGTCAGCAATGTGCCCCTGACGAATAACCTCTGTTTTTTGCTGTCATCCGTACTGTGGAGTCTGGTGCTGATGGTACAGCTTCGCGCAAAGGAGGCAAAGAACACTGCCTACGGAATCATTGCGGTGGTGACGGCGACGATTTTCTTAGGCACGCTGGTTACCCTGCCCAGCAGCCCGGCAGGCTGTCTCGTGTCGGATGCAACAGACCGGGTTACGGCAGGACCTGCGAAGGGCATTTTTACCTCTGGGAAGGTTGCGGAAGTTTACAACAGCGTTACCGCAGCGTTTACAAAAAACGTACCGCAGGGGGCCGGTGTGGTCCTCGTGACGAACAGCTTCGAGAATACGCTGCTCGATTACTGTTACCTGCTAAACGATGTGAATATCTGTCATTATTCCGTTAATTCCACGCCGACCTTTTCGATGAAGCTGGAGGAATACTGGAATCTGTATCCCGAGAAGTATCCCGATGTCATTGCGGTAAACCGCTCGACCTATCATGTCTGGGAGTGGGACTGGATTCTGTACTATCTGGAGAATTATTATCACTACGACAGGGTGGTTTCCACCGAGTATGCAGACTTTTATTTCCGCTGACTTTTTCGGGCGGCGGGTATGGAAAATGTCCGGGCGCGATGCAGCGGTACTGCAGCGTAAGCTTCGGCAGATAAAGTGACAAAGGGGCATTTACTATGGAGAATACATTGCACTATACACTGGTTCGCTCTGCCAGAAAGACGCTTGCCATTCAGATCAGACAGGACGGCAGTGTGATCGTCAGAGCGCCGCTTCGCATGTCGGAGGACAGGATATTGCAGTTCGTGCGGGAGAAGGAGGGCTGGATCCGGGCGCATCAGGAACGGGTCGGGCAGCAGAAGCAGGAGAGCCCGGGCGCCGAGAAGCTGACTGCGGCGCAGATACAGGAGCTTGCGGATAAAGCCTGCAGGTATATTCCCGAGCGGGTCAGGTATTATGCACCTTTGGTGGGGGTGACTTACGGAAGAATCACCATCCGGAACCAGAAGACCAGGTGGGGGAGCTGCAGCAGCAAGGGCAATCTGAACTTTAACTGTCTGCTGATGCTCGCGCCGCCGGAGGTCATCGACAGTGTGGTGGTGCATGAGCTGTGCCATCGCAAGGAAATGAATCATTCCAAACAGTTTTATGCGCATGTATACCGCGTCTTTCCCCGGTATGAAAGCTGTCATAAGTGGCTGAAGGAAAACGGAGCGGCTCTGATGCGCCGCATGTAGAGTGCGCATGCGCGCAAACTGAAAATGTCGCATTTGCGGCCGCGCCCGGCGCGGAATCCCGCAAGTGTGATTTTTTTGGCCAAAAATTTACGATTTATCATAGAAAAGATGTTGACATTTGGGAACATTTCGCTTATGATGAATTTACCCGCTGTTTCGGGCGGGTTCAAGATTCTATTTTTCCGGCAGTTTCTGCCAAGTATCTCAACTATTTTTTATCAGGCAGGCGGGTACGAGTGCACGGTATTTTCCTGCAAAAAGGGGGAATGCATCATTCAGAATCACTTTGATGCATCAGAGGATCTGCTGCAGGCTCTGGTCGAGGAATACACCAGCCGCAAACAACAGTCGCTGATGCAGATGAAGAAAGGTATTTTGTCGAAGGAGGAGTTTTTGCAGGATGCGAAGATGCACATTGCGGAGTTCTATCACAGGTCGACAGAACTGGACCAGACTCTGCTGCAGGCATTTGAGCAGTACATCTTTGGGTATTCCAGGCTTTCGCCGCTCATAGATGACAAGACGGTTTCGGACATCCGGGTCATCTCCTACGATAACATACGGATGAAAAAGAAGGGGCAGAGAATGTCTGCCAACATCAGTTTTTCCTCACCGAAGGAGTATCGGGCATTTATCGATTCTATTGCGACGCGCAATCAGGTCAACATATCGAATCTCAATGCCATCCAGCGCTTTACGGACTACACGAGCCACCCGGACTTTATTCTGCGGTTTACCGTGTCCATGCCGCTGGTCAATACCTGCAGCGAGCCGTATCTGTGCATCAGAAAGGTGCCGCGGTCTTTTCCGCAGATGAAGGATCTGATCGAGGCAGGCATGCTGGAGCTTGAGACTGCCCAACTTCTGATTCAAAGGTTCCGGGAGAGCTCCACTCTGATCTGCGGAGGCAATTCTTCCGGCAAAACGACGATATTGAACGCCCTAAAAGAGACTTTGCCCAATGATTGCGCCGTGCTGGTAGCTCAGCAGGCGGATGAACTGACGACAAAGCTGCATCCGGACATGATGTTTTTGCATTCGCTGCCCGGAACCGGGGAACAGCAAGTCAGCTATGACCTGGAACACATCAGTATTGCCGGGCTTACGATGGATGTTGACTTCTTTATTGTGGGAGAGGTGAAGGGGGCTGAGGCCGCCTACCTGCTCAACGCTGCGTACACAGGTCAGCTGTGTGCGGCGACCATTCACGCCCCCTCGGCAGACCGGGCCACCGAGAAGCTGGTGGACTACTGCATGAGCACGAGCCGTTATTCGAGACGCGAGCTGATGAAGATGCTGGATTGCTTTAAAACGGTGGTATTTATGGAGCATTACCGCGTGAAGGAGATCTTTGTGTGCAGGGGCTGGGATGAAGCGGCGGGAAACCTGATCTATGAGAGGATATTTTAGGGGGAGCAGGAGATGAAGGTGTTGTTATTTGGCCTGTTGTTTGCCGGGTTTTTCCTCGGCTTCGAGGAGATGCGGATGCTCGGGCATATGAGAGAGGCCTATCTGAAAACAAAAACCGGGATGAATGCCGCGGCAAGGCAGAGAAACCTGGCGCAGAGGCAGAATGTGCTGCAGTTTCAGCAGACGCACTCGTTCTGGTATTCGCTGGAGCAGACGCTGCAGTACAGCGGACTGAAGAGGAGATTTCCGCACCTGACAGGGGAATGGTTTCTTGCATGGAACCTGCTCGGCGGAGCAGGACTCTGGGTGATTTTGTCGGTGGCAGCGGGGCCGGCTGCGGCAGCAGCAGTGACCGCACTCGCAGCCGCGGCAGAGCTTGGAATCATTCGCGCTCTGCGCCGGAGGAACCGGAAAAGGACGGAGGAAGATCTGCCGAAGCTTCTGGATTTTCTGGGCAATTATAGTGTGACGACGGGGGAGATCACGGGAATTTTCGACCAGATCGGCCGATACATGGAGGAACCCATAAAGGAAGCACTGGACGCCTGCTACTATGAGGCGACGACGACCGGGGATTCCTCTGCGGCGCTTTTGATGATGGCCGAGCGGGTGGAACACCCGAAGTTTAAGGAGCTTGCGAGAAATCTGGAGGTGAGCATCCGGTACTGCGCGGATCTGGGCTCTCTGGTGAACGGAAGCAGGAGAAGCCTGAGGGAGTATCTTCGGGCGGCGCAGGAGAGGAGAGGCTTAATGCGGGAGGGAATGATCAATCTTGCCCTTTTGTCAGGTATGTCTGCGATTGTGCTGCTCTCCATCGGCAGTCTGACGGGGATCAATATGGTTACCCTTCTGACCGGAACCTGGCCCGGACGCATCGGGCTGATTCTTCTGGCCGGCATTCTGGTGTTTTTTCTCGGAAGAATGAATCATTTGGACTGACGGCAGTGTTGGCCGGGGAAGGAGTACGGCGAAGATGAAAGAGAGTGAATTGCTTTTCGGGATGAAAGGGGTGGCCTTGCTTGCGGCCCTGTTGGTGTGGGGGATTTTCCGGATGATTGTCCGAAGCGGCAATACGAGGGAAGCATTGCTCGGAGCCTACAGGGAGTTTGCGGGAATGGTGAAAAACAGGGGGGCGAACAGCAGCCTGTATTGCAGACTGGACCGCTGGCTGGTTCGAAACGGTGCGCCGTTTCATTACGGCAAATGGATGAATCCGGCGGGAATGCTCCTTGTATCGTTTCTGCTTGGGTTGTTCGGAGGAGCTGTCTGCTTGAGGCTTGGCATCCTTCAGGGGATACTCGGCTGTCTTGTGATGGCGGCTGCACCCTCCGCAATGCTGGTCTATCTAAACGCCCAGGATACAGTGAAGCAGCTGCCGGAGTTAAAGCTGGTATACCATGCGCTCGAGATTCAGATCAAGGCCGGCATGTTTATCACGGACGCCCTGGCGGAGTGTTATAGTTCTGTGCAGGAGCCGAGATTAAAAACAGCCCTGTTGGACCTCGCGGGGGACATTGTGATGAAGGCGGATGTATTTGAATCCCTGAACAAATTCCAGGGGAAATTCGACAACAGATACGTTGACTCCCTCTGCATTACCATACTCCAGGCATTGGAGTCGGGGCAGGCCGTGGAACTGCTTCGGGATATCGGCGAGCAGATCAAGGATATGGAGGAGAGTGTCCTGGAAAAAAAGAAAGCATCCCTGGACAGAATGGTGACATTCTGCCAGCTCGGGGTGTTGACCATTGTCCTGGGACTGGCCTTGTATGCCTGTATGACATACATGTTCGGAGCCGCGGTCAATTTTTAGGAAAGCCGCGCAGAAGTGAAAGAACAGGCTTTGAACTTGTTACAAAAAAACATAACAAAATAAGAAAACACGGAGGAAACAGTATGAGAGAACAGATGATTATGTTGGAACTGAAGGCAATTGATTTTGCAAGAAAAGTTAAGGAGAACGCAATGAAGGCGGAAGCCGGAATCGACGGTATCCTGGTGACGGTGGGACTTTGTATCATTGCGCTGCTTTTGTGTGTTGTGATGAAGGACAGTCTGACTGCCTTTATCCAGACGCTGGTGACCAATATGACGACAAAGGCGCAGCAGATCCTGACCGGGGTTACATCGTGAGAAGCGAAGCCGGAAGCGTGGGAGAGCTCCTGTCCGTCTGCATGGGAATGCTGATGATGAGCATCCTGTTGTTGGCGTATCTGGATTGTCTCTCCCTGCTCAACCAGAAGGCGGATGTGAATCAGATCATGAGAAAGTATATTCTGAGGATGGAGACCACCGGGGAACTGACGGCGGCCGACCGGCTGGAGCTGTGCGCGGAACTGGAACAGGCCGGGGCGTCACAGATCGACCTTGCCGGAACCAGCACGACGCGGGTCGGCTATGGGGGAACCCTGACGCTCCATATCAGGGGGAAACTGAGAGGAAACTATGATTTTGAGGAAAGCAGGGTATCTACTGCGAAGTACTGACGAGGGTCAGATCGGGTGGGCATACGGACTATGGCTCCTTCTGCTCTTGGGAGTCTTCCTGTGTGCCTCCGTTCAGATGCAGGCATTTCAAAGCTCGTCTCAGTATATGGAGGATGCGCTTGCACTCTCCAATCTGGCTGCAATCGTGATCGATGTGGAAGAGTACGGCACGACGCACACCATATTGATCGACGATGCCGGCTTAGCCTGGACCAGATATCAAAACGCGCTGCGAGGAAACCTCGGGCTGAATGAGGATTGGGAGTGCCCCAACAAGGAATTGATCTCGGGGCCGGTGCAAATCGAGAATTTTACTGTCTACAATGTCCGGGAGGACAGCGTAGAGATCACGACCTACCAGCCCGGAGGCTCCCCGGCAAGGTGTGAAAGACCCGTCGGTACGGTCTGCGCTCCGAACGGGAAGGAGATCGTCTCCACCGGCGTCTACAGCGAAATATCGTACCCTGTCAGGGGGATGTTCGGAATGGAAATACGGGCGCATAAGGGAAAACTGGCTGACATAGCCGTGAAGGAAGGCTTTTGAAAGACTTTTGAAAGAGGATTTTATGAAAGAGAAGCTTAAAAAACTTTTGAACGAAGAAAACTCTGACAGAAGAAACCTTTGAAAGGACAAAGCTTTTTAGGAGAGTGTATGAGAGAAAAAAAGAAAAGAAGCAAGGATGCTTCCGTGTCTGAAAAGAGGAAGATCGGAGGTGCCGTTGCGGCTCTGATTGCCGCAGTGGCGGTTTTTGCAGTGATGCTGCAGGCAGAGAAAAATATACTCACGAAGTATGAGAAGGCGAAGGTGTATGTGACGAGCGTTGACATCCCGAAGGGACAGTTGATCACGCAGGACAATCTGGATACATTGTTTGTCCTGACGGAGGTTGACCAAGCGGTTGTCACGACACTGACCATTCAGGATCCGCAGGAGCTGATTGGCAGGGTGGCGGCATATGACCTAAGTGCGGGTACATTGCCGGCGCCGGGAGCGTTTGAGGTGTTGGATGAGATCGTGCAGGAGATCAAGGACCCCGTCATCGCCGGCTTTAAGGCCGAGGATCTGTACCAGGTGGCGGGCGGCGTTCTGCGTGCGGGAGACCGGATCCATGTCTATACCGTCACGGATGAACGGGAGACGGTGCTGCTCTGGGAGAATGTATATGTGCAGGGCGTGTTTGACCAGGCCGGCGCGAGGATCGAGAATGGTGACACATCGACCGCAGCGCAGAGGCTGAATGTCTATCTGGCGAAGGAGGATGTGGAAGCCTTCTATTCGGGGCTTGCATCAGGGATGCTGCGGGTCGTGAAGGTATATTGAGAAAGGACTGCCGGAAGGTATCCTGAGAAAGGACGACCGGAAAGTATACTGAGAAAGGACGGACATAGGAAGAACTGTCATATGGGGAACCGTCATATGTTGAACGGTCATAGGAAGAACGATCTTATGAGGAACAGGCTTATGAAGAACAATCATGGGAAGAACAACCATAGGAAGAATAATCATCAAAAGAATAACCATACAAAGAACAACAATAGGGAGAACAGAATGAGCCTGAGAGCGCTCTGTCTGTCTCTGGTGCTGGTGTTGGGGGCGTGCGGGCAGGCGCAAGACGCTGCGGAGGACAGGGGAGCACAGGCCGTGGCACAGCAATCGCAGACGACGGAAACCGCAGATATTCGGGAGGTGTCGCCGGAGAATGAACACAATGGTCACAGCGTGGTAACGCCCGAAGCGGACGGGGAGAGTACAACAGAATCCTCCCGGCAGGAAGAAGAGGGCGGGGACCGTGGCGCGGGAGGAGAGACGCCGGAAGCTTCGGAGACGGACAGCTCTGATGCGGGACTGGCGCCCGGACCGACCAAGATGCCACAGGAGGCTGAGACACCACGGCAAACCGTGTCACCGCAGCCGGCTGAGATGCCCGAAACGACCGTGTCACCGCAGCCGGCTGACCCACCACAGCCGACCAAGACACCAAGACCGACTGAGACGCCCGGACCGACCGTGTCACCGCAACCGGCTGACCCACCACAGCCGACCAAGACACCAAGACCGACTGAGACGCAACAGCCGACCAAGACACCACAGCCGTCCGGGAGCCCCGGGGCCGGCGCATCGGAACCCGAGTCGAGTCTTCCTCCGGAGGGCGGAGTGCAGGAGCCGGAACAGGACAGGGAAACACCCTCTTCGGGCACTCCGGCTGAAACAGAGGAGTCACACTGCCTGACGGAAGCGGACCATGAGTATCGGAAGATTTACTGGTACGGAACGGCTTCCTGCGGTACGGAGACGAACTTTTATAATCTGGAATGTATCAAATGCGGGCATATCGGCGGAAGCGGAACGGATATCATCCCGCATACACCCGTCGAAACCGTCACAACGGAGAAAGACTGCTGTACTCGGAATGAAATCACGGAATCCGTCTGTGGTGTTTGCGGTATGTATCTGGGAAGGAGTGTCAGGAAAATCGGGGAGGAGCATTCCTGGGTCACCGGTGAAGGACCCGTTGTCTGGAACGAGCAGACGCATTCCTTTGAGCATAAGACAGTGGTGTATTGCAGCGTCTGTCTGCAGGAGCAGGATGCTGCAAATCCATAGAGGGGAGGAGCAATGAGCAAAAGCAGAATCGTGCAGACCATATGGCTGTTGGCTATCCTGACAGCCTTGCTGCCGATGAAGACAAACGCCCAAAAGACGATCTATAACAGTCCGTATGTGAGTTTTTCTCCGGATGGCAAGGCGTGGACGACAAACTCCGGAGACCGGAATACTGTCTGGTATGAGTATGGCAGGACTGTTTATACCGGCATCCCATCTACAGCGCGCACCCCCGGTGAAGGAGAGCACACTTATATCAACACAGACAATGCCATGGTGCCAATCGGTTATTGGAAGGTGGCATTTCCGGGCGGTCACTGTATTCACGGCGGCGGACTTCCGAGCGATTATCAGTATCATGATCTGGATTTCCGGGTGGTGAGTTGTATGAATTCTTTTTATTCCGGATGGCTTGGGTATTGTGCGGATTGCGGTGAGGCGGTGTTATATGGTCTGGTTTATATGAGTGAGACCACGGCGCGCTCCATTCATTATGTTCCGGCAGATTCCGAGTATTACTATCTGTGCCCGCACTGCAGGAATCTGGAGCAGGGATACAGTTATACGCACCGCTGTACCAAGGTTTCGAAAAACAGATACCGTGTCATATACCGGGCGAATGCGCTCGGCGTGTCCGGGACAATGCAGGAGAGCATCCATGTTTATGACAACGAGGCCTTCTATGAAGGGCATGACATCCATGCCTCGGTCTCTCTTCGCCGCAACAGCTTTGTGCGGGAAGGGTATGAGTTTCTGGGCTGGAATACGGCACCTGACGGAAGCGGCACCTCCTTCTCGGACGGGGAAGCGGTTGTGAACCTCACCACCGAAAACTGGGAGAACGGTACGGACAAGGGAACGGTCGTATTATACGCGCAGTGGAAGGCGAGGGGGAGTGTGCTGTGTATCGACCCGGCCGGCGGAGTCTATTGCGGGAGCGGTGAAGTGACGCAGATAGAAAAAGCGTTTGGCGAAGACTATACACTGGCTTTGGACTCGTACCTTCCGCCTGCGGGCTTTTGGGTCAGCTTTGACACCCACGGCGGCAGCGCGATCGCGCCGGTTAGAACCCTGCGGAGATTGCGCGGATGGGTAAAACAGGAACCGTTTCTGGGATATTTGAATGGAAATGTCTATTATTTCAGCGCGCCGGCGGGGACGACGGATCGGCTGATTGCGGACTGCGAGGAGGTACCGATCATTCTGCCGGAGGCACATAAGGAGGGATATCTTTTTACCGGATGGTTTGGGGACAGCGGGTATACGCAGCCTGTCGGAATGCCGGGAGATGCGGTGGTGATCACTCGGGATACCGAGCTGCATGCCGGATGGGCGGAACCGATTCCTGCGCTTACCCTGGATGTCACGATTGAGAGAATTCTTCCTCCGCATGACCCGATCTTCAAGGGAGGAGAAAGCGGCGTGCTCACGATGAAGGCCGGAGGCGGTGCCACAAGGCTGAAGGTTGAATACCCGCAGCAGATGTTTCGCCCGGACAGCTCTCTCCAAAGACAATATGAGTATCCCGGCAATAGCGAGCCGCTTGTGATACAGGAGGATTTCTTTCTGATTCCGCTATACATGCCCGCCGCGGTTCATCTGCCCGTGAAAGTGACGGCTTATCGCGGGGAGGAATCTGTGGAGCGGGAGGTGTATCTGTCGGTCATTGCGTCAGACGCAGGGGTGCTCTCGGAACTGCGCACCAGACTTCGTTGAGGGCGATACTGTGGGGAATCACGGCGCTGTGTTATATCATCGCCTGTGTGCAGGATCTGCGGACCTGCAGAGTCGTGAATCTCCTATGGTGGATCTCAGGAGCGGCAGGTACGGTTCTGTTGCTTTTACAGAGAAACGGCAGGATCGGGGAGGCGCTCCCCGGACTGCTTTTTTTTATCTGCCTGCAGCAATTTCTGTTTTCGAGAATGTACGGAAGGGCTGACTGCCATGCATTCAGTGTCTGCGCCCTACATCTGGCGAGCCTGGGCGTGGGTCTGAGAGGGTATCTGGAACAAATGCTGCTTGCCTTTCTGTTTCTTGCAATCGTCCAGTTTTTTCGTAAAAATATCGCAGACAACGGAAATTTGAAGAGGCCGGTCCCCTTTCTTCCTTACATTACGCTTGCGTTCTTTCTTGTGGTTTGCTATCATACAACTGTTACATAAAAGCTGACGATTTGCAAAGGCGAGGAGAGTGATACCCTATGAAGTGGGAAGAGAATATACGAAAAGTGGTTCCTTATGTGGCGGGAGAGCAGCCGAATAAGCCCAATATGATAAAGCTGAATACGAACGAATGTCCTTATCCTCCGGCACCCGGAGTGGAGAGGCTGGCAGCAGACTTAAATTGTGATGCGCTGCGGCTGTATCCGGATTCCAATACCACTCCTTTGGTCAATGCTCTGGCGGAGTATTACGGAGTGAAAAAGGAGCAGGTGTTTGTGGGAGTCGGTTCGGACGATGTGATTTCCATGGCGTTTATGACATTTTTTAACAGCGGACGGCCGATTCTGTTCCCGGATGTCACTTATTCTTTCTATGATGTGTGGGCAGACTTATATCGGATTCCTTACAAGACCTGCGCGCTGGATGAGAACTGGCACATCAGACCTGAGGATTATAAGCAGCCAAACGGCGGTATCATTTTCCCGAACCCCAATGCGCCGACCGGACTGTACGAGGAGCTTTCCGTGGTGGAGGAGATTATTTCGGCGAATCCCGATGTGATTGTCATGGTGGATGAAGCATATATTGATTTCGGAGGAGTCAGTGCGCTGCCTCTGCTTGAGAAGTACGAAAATCTTCTGATCATTCAGACATTCTCGAAGTCCCGTGCGATGGCAGGACTGCGAATCGGCTTCTGTATCGGCAGCGAGAAGCTGATCAAGTACTTGAATGATGTGAAGTTTTCGTTCAATTCTTACACAATGAATATGCCTTCCCAGATTCTGGGGGTAGAGGCAGTCAGGGATGATGCTTACTTTAAGGAGATCACCGCGAAAATTCAGGCGACCAGAGAACGTGTGAAGAAAGAATTGACCGCGCTCGGGTTTACCTTCCCGGATTCCAAGGCGAACTTTATCTTTGCTTCGCACAAGTCAATACCTGCCAAGGAGATTTATCAGGCGCTGCGGGAGCAGGATATCTATGTCAGATTCTGGGAGAAAGCAAGAATCAACAATTCCTTACGCATCTCCATCGGAACCGACGAGCAGATGGATACCATGCTCGCATTTTTACGACAGTATATCAAGAACAGAACGGAGTAGAAAAATGTTTATCAAATACCTGATTGTCTTTATTATTTCCATGATTCCCATGATTGAGCTCAGAGGAGCGGTACCGGTGGCCCTCTCCCCCTCAGACATGACCTTCTTCTTCGGTCTGCAGGGTATGGGCCTGCCCGTGATTCCTGCTTATATTACCTGTATTGTGGGCAATATGCTTCCCGTGCCGTTCATTTTCTTCTTCGCAAGAAAGGTGCTTGAATGGGGTGCCGATAAGCCGGTCATCGGAAAGTTTTTCACCTTCTGTCTGGAAAAGGGGCATAAGGGAGGACAGAAGCTTCACGAGAAGGCCGGCCGCGGTTTGTTTCTGGCGCTTCTGTTGTTCGTTGGTATCCCGGTTCCCGGAACCGGCGCATGGACCGGAACCCTGGCCGCAAGTCTGCTGGATATGGATTTTAAGTCCAGCGTGGCAGCAGTGCTTCTGGGCGTCATCCTGGCGGGCGTCATCATGGGTCTTGTCAGCGCAGGGATATTCGGCGCACTCGGAATGGTAGCTTAACCGGGAGGAGATTCCATGAGCAGTAGGGAGGAAGGCAGCCTGGCGTATCAGGATTTTGCCTATGTGTACGATGAACTGATGGATGCGACGCCCTATGAGGAGTGGTGCGAGCGTATCTGTGGTCTGATAGAACAGTACGGAGTGTCCAAACCTGAGAGGGACGCGGAGGATGCACTGGCTTCCGAGAGGAATCTGGTGTTGGACCTGGGCTGCGGCACCGGTACCCTGACGGAGCTTCTGTACCGGAAAGGGTATGACTGTATCGGTGTGGACAATTCGGAGTCCATGCTGGCTGTGGCGATGGAGAAAAAGGCCGCACTGGGCTCTTCGGTCCTGTATCTGCTGCAGGACATGAGGGAGCTGGAACTGTACAGCACCGTCGGCACTGTTGTCAGTGTCTGCGACAGTGTGAACTATATCCTGGAGGAGAAGGAACTTCTGCAGGTTTTTTCGCTTGTGAACAATTACCTGTTCCCCGGCGGAATCTTTATTTTTGATTTTAATACGGATTATAAGTACCGCGAGGTGATCGGCGATACGACGATTGCAGAGAACCGCGAAGACTGCAGTTTTATCTGGGACAACTTCTATGACGAGGCGACAGGCATCAATGAGTACGATCTGACGATTTTTGTGCAGGAGTCCGGCGACCGGTTCAGACGATTTACGGAGACGCATCTGCAGAGAGGGTATACGGCCGCACAGATTGGCGTGCTGCTTGAGCAGGCGGGACTGACGGTGCTTGAGATGACGGACGCGGACACACAAGGCCCGGTCACAGAAACCAGCGAGAGAATCTGTGTGACGGCGAGAGGAAATAAGCAGCTTCCGGTGTAGGCGTAAGCCTTGCGACCGGTATTTACAGTCTGCAGTCTATGCAAGACGGAAAAGAGGTTATTATGAGTGACTATATTGTTCGGGCAACGGCGGGAGATGCACAGATCCGCGCATTTGCCTGCAGTACCAGAGAATTGGCGGAGCAGGCAAGACAGATCCACAACACAAGCCCTGTGGTAACGGCTGCTCTGGGCAGACTGCTCTCCGCAGGCGTGATGATGGGCAGCATGCTGAAGGGTGAAAATGACATCCTGACCTTACAGATTCGGGGAGACGGGCCGATGAAGGGCATTACCGTGACCGCGGATTCCAAGGGAACTGTCAAGGGGTATCCGGTCGAGCCCGCAGTGATTCTGCCTGCGAATGCAGTCGGGAAGCTGGATGTCGCCGGGGCAATCGGGCAGGGCAGTCTCTCCGTCATCAAGGATATGGGGTTAAAAGAGCCTTATGTGGGACAGACTCTGTTACAGACGGGCGAGATCGCCGAGGATCTGACCTATTATTTTGCCACCTCCGAACAGGTGCCCTCTTCCGTGGGCCTCGGAGTGTTGATGAATCAGAACAATACCGTAAAACAGGCAGGCGGTTTTATCATTCAGCTGATGCCTTTTGCGCAGGATGCAGTCATTGACAGGCTGGAGGAAAATCTGGCAAAGGTTTCCTCCGTGACCAGACTGTTGGATGACGGTAATACGCCGGAGCAGATGCTGGAGATTCTGCTGGAGGGCCTGAATCCCGAGATGAATGAAACGATGCCGGTCCGGTTTGCCTGCAACTGTAACAGAAGCAAGATTGAGAAGGTGTTAATCAGCCTCGGCAGACAGGAACTGAGCGATATGATTGAAGAAGGGCAGGAGATTGAAGTCAACTGTCACTTCTGTAACACGCACTATAAATTCAGTGTGGATGAATTGAAGGCACTGAAGACGAAATCCAGATGCTGAGGATCTCTAAGCTAAGAAAGGAATGTGGAGCGGATGAAACAGGGATTTGTAAAGGTTGCGGCAGTCACCCCCAAGATCCGGGTCGCTGACCCGGTCTACAATGCAGAGGCAATCTGCGAAGAGCTTGGGAAAGCATTGAATCATGGAGCGAAACTGATCGTGTTTCCGGAGCTCTGCCTGACGGGCTATACCTGTGGAGATTTATTCCTGCAGCCGCTGCTGCTGCAGAAGGCGGCAGAGGGGCTTGGCACGGTTGCGAAGGCAACGGCAGGAAAGGATGCCCTGGTTGCGGTGGGGCTTCCCATGGAAAGAGACGGAAAGCTGTACAATGTAGCGGCGCTTCTTCAAAACGGCAGGGTTTTGGGTTTTGTGCCCAAGAAAAACATTCCCAGTTACGCAGAGTTTTATGAAGGCAGACATTTTGCGCAGGGAAATACGGAACCGGTTGATTTTGTATTTGACGGCGTGACCGTTCCTTTCGGAACCAATCTGATCTTCTCCTGCAGCAATGTGCCGGGGCTTTCGGTAGCCTGCGAGATCTGTGAGGATCTGTGGGTCGCCAATCCGCCCGGAACCGGACATGCCTTAAAGGGTGCGACAGTGCTGATCAATCTCTCTGCCTCCAATGAGACGGTGGGCAAGGATGAGTACCGGGAAATGCTGGTGAAATCAGCCAGCGCGAGACTTCTCTGCGGATATGTTTACTGCTCTGCTGCCGAGGGAGAGTCCACGCAGGATCTGGTCTTCGGCGGCCATAATATCATTGCGGAAAACGGCACGATTTTGAGCCAGGCGAAACGCTTTGTGTGCGAGAGCAACTATGCGGACATCGATGTGCAGAAGATCACGACCGAGAGAAGGCGCATGGGCACCTTCGGACAGGAGCCCTGTGAGACCTACCGGACAGTGTCTTTTACGCTTCAGGTGGGAGAGACGATGCTGGAGCGCAAGTTTGACAGCTCCCCCTTCGTTCCCCAAAATACCGAGAAGAGACAGAAGCGGTGTGAGGAGATTCTCTCCATTCAGTCCTATGGTTTAAAAAAGAGAATGGAGCATGTCCGCTGTAAGAATGCGGTCATCGGGATTTCAGGCGGTCTGGATTCCACGCTGGCTCTTCTTGTCACGGTGCGGACCTTTGATTTACTCGGACTGGACAGAAAGGGAATTCTCGCTGTGACAATGCCCTGCTTCGGCACGACAGACCGCACTTACGACAATGCCTGCAAGCTGACGCAGACCCTGGGAGCCACTTTGAAGGAAGTCGATATCAGGGATGCCGTGACCGGACATTTCCGGGATATCGGACATGACAGCAGTCAGCATGATGTCACCTATGAAAACGGACAGGCGAGAGAGCGGACGCAGGTGCTGATGGACCTTGCGAACAAGGTAAACGGTCTCGTCATCGGTACCGGCGACATGTCTGAGCTTGCGCTTGGCTGGGCTACCTACAACGGCGACCATATGTCCATGTACGGTGTGAATGCCGGAGTCCCGAAAACGCTGATCAGACATCTGGTGAAATACTATGCAGATACCTGCGCAAACGATGAATTGTCGGCGGTACTCGAGGATGTCCTGGATACGCCGGTCAGTCCCGAACTGCTGCCTCCCGTGGACGGCGTGATCTCGCAGAAGACGGAGGATCTGGTCGGACCTTATGAGCTCCATGACTTTTTCCTGTATTATATGCTTCGCTGCGGGTATTCTCCTGCGAAGATATACCGCATTGCCTGCCTTTCCTTTGCGGGACAGTACGGCGAAGAGACGATTCTAAAGTGGCTTAGGAACTTCTACCGAAGATTCTTCCAACAGCAGTTTAAGCGTTCCTGTCTTCCGGACGGACCCAAGGTCGGAAGCGTCGCGGTTTCTCCCAGAGGAGACCTGCGCATGCCTTCCGATGCATGTGCACGCATCTGGCTGGAGGAAGCGGAGGCAATCTCCTGACCATCCGCCCGAGCAGGATAAGAACCGTAAGGGGAGTGCTTTTTTGGCACTCCCCTTTTGCTTTGCCTAATTGTTGTCCATCGCTGCTTTACCGAACTACTGTCCATTCCTGCCTTGCCGAGCTACTGTCCATCCCCACTTTACCTTACCGGTGTGAGATGCGCGGTATGTAAGCTTACTCGATCGCTGCCTTTTCCAGCGAATTGCGTATCGACTCGAGCAGCACGAGAGAAGTGTATTTGCTTTCTATGTTGTAGCGCACGCCCTCCAGAGTCTGCAGATCATATACCTGCTCACAGATGGAGTCAAAGGCTGGCTGCAGCAGCGGATACATGGTAGTGACCGAGTCGCTTAAGTTGACCAGGCGTATCGATGTGATCTTCTCTTTGTCGACGATGACTTCCACTGAGATGTTTTGATTTCCCAGTACCAGCTCCGTGGTATAGACGCCGGGTATGTACAAAGCTGTGCTCTCCGCAGAGGAAGCAGCCTCCCCTGCCGGAGCTTCCACTTTTTTGCCAAGTAACATCATGACCAGTAATACAATGAGAAGAATGCCCAAAACGGCAAACACTCCTGTGTAGAGCAATTCTTTCCGGTGGAGAACCACTATCTTTGTTTTTGCACTCATATTCCTACCCCTTAAGCCCGTTTATAGGATTATCTTTGTAATGCTTATGTGGATAAGTCGGATAATATGCGTAAATCCTCTCTGCCCGGTAAATTGTTGTGGCATGTCGGAGCAGAAACTGATATAATCGAAACAAATAAAAAGGATGGTGCCAAGCATGAAATTTACGAAAATGCAGGGCTGCGGCAACGATTATGTTTATGTGAACGGTTTTGCCGAGCAGATACCGCAGGAGAAGAAGCCCGAGATTGTCAGAAGACTCAGCGACAGACACTTTGGCATCGGCGGAGACGGCGTGATTTTTATCAATCCGGCCGACAATGCCGATTTTGAGATGGAAATGTACAATGCGGACGGCACGAGATCGCAGATGTGCGGAAACGGCATCCGCTGTGTCGCAAAATTTGTTTATGATAAGGGACTGACCGATTCCACTCAGATTACCATTGTCAGCGGCGGCAGTGTGAAGTATCTCGATCTTACTGTCGAAAAAACGAAGGAATCAGGAGACAGAGGCAGCGTTTCTGCGGTGCGCGTCAATATGGGAAGCCCGATTCTGGAACCGAAGCAGATTCCCGTGGTTGCGGATGGAGAATGCGCAATCGATGTGCCGATTGAGGTGGAGGGCAGAGAGTATAGAATGACCTGCGTCTCCATGGGAAATCCGCATGCCGTCGTGTTCATGAAAGGCGTGTCTGACCTGGAGATCGAGAAGATAGGGCCCTACTTTGAACATCACGAGCGATTCCCCGAGAGAGTGAACACGGAGTTCGTGGAGATTCTGGACAGACAGACCGTCAACATGAGAGTGTGGGAGCGCGGAACCGGCGAGACCTTAGCGTGCGGAACCGGGTGCTGTGCAACTGCAGTGGCCTGCATCCTGAACGGATATACAGACAATGCGGTGACGGTGAAGCTTCTCGGCGGAGAGCTTAGGATTGAGTGGGACACAGAAGCCAATGTGGTCTATATGACAGGTCCCGCGGTGACTGTGTTTGAGGGAGAAATAATGCTTTAAGCAGCGAAGTAACGGGCAGGAGATTCCTGCCTGTTTGCATATCGGCAAACAGGATGCAAAGCATTTTAGACGGATATCAGACCGGAGGATACGATGACGACACAGATCAATGACGAAATGATGGAAGCAATCAGTGCACTCGCTAAGCTGGAACTGACGGACCGCGAGAAGGTGCAGGCAAAAAAGGATATGCGGCAGATGCTGACTTTCGTGGAGTGCCTGAACCGGCTGGACACTGCGAATACGGAGCCTGCGGTGCCCTTCTGTGCGGCTGTCAATGCGCTGCGCGAGGATGAGGTGCGAAACGGTGACGGCAGGCAGCAGACCCTGCAAAACGCGCCGGACGCAGCAGAAGGAATGTTTGTCGTGCCGAAGACGGTATGACGAAAAGGAAGATAGAGTCGGAGATAGTTACATTGAGTAAACTGGGAACAGAAGCAATACGAAACTTGAGCGCCCTCGAGCTGGGCAGGGCGATTCGCGAAGGAAGGACCACGGCAATCGATGCGACAGATGCCGTGCTGGAACAGATCAGGGCGGTGGATGCGGACTACCGCTGCTTTATCACGGTGGCGGCCGAACAGGCGCGCAGCCGTGCGCAGGAGGTACAGGCGCAGATAGAGAGGGGAGCCCTCGCAGGTCCCCTGGCAGGCGTGCCGGTCGCCTTGAAGGATAACATCTGTACGAGAGGAATCCGCACCACCTGTGCGTCAAAGATGCTGGCTGATTTTGTGCCGGCTTATTCTGCGGAAGCGGCGAAGAGACTGGAGGCGGCAGGAGCAATTCTCATCGGCAAGACCAATATGGATGAGTTTGCCTTCGGCTCCACGACGGAAACCTCTTACTTCGGTGCGACCTGTAATCCGTACTCCCCAAAACACTGTCCCGGCGGCTCCTCCGGCGGCAGCGCGGCGGCAGTGGCCCTGCAGGAGTGCTTTTTCGCACTCGGTTCAGACACGGGGGGCTCTGTCAGACAGCCGGCATCGCACTGCGGCGTAGTAGGAATGAAGCCGTCCTACGGGATGGTTTCCCGCTACGGTCTGGTGGCCTACGCCTCTTCGATGGACCAGATCGGACCAATGACGAAGAATGTGGAGGACTGTGCGGCTGTGCTGGAGATCCTCTGCGGCAGGGATGCGAAGGATGCGACCTGCGTCTGCCCGACGGATACGGATTTTCGGACAGCGCTGATCCGCGATGTGCGCGGAATGCGCATCGGGGTGCCGCGCGAATATCTGGAGGCGGCAATTGACGATGAGGTCAGGGATGCGATCCTGCAGGCAGCGTCACAGCTGGAACAGGAAGGCGCTGTGGTAGAACCGTTTACACTCGGGCTGACCGAATATGCGGTTCCGACTTATTATACCATAGCGTCCGCCGAGGCCGGCTCCAATCTGGAGCGCTTTGACGGGATCAGGTACGGGCATCGCGCGCAGGAAGAAAGCCTGCAGAAACTGTATACGGTCTCCCGCTCCGAAGGCTTCGGAACGGAGGTCAGGCGCCGTATCCTGTTAGGGACCTTCGTGCTGAGTGCCGGCTATTACGACGCCTATTATCTGAAGGCGCAAAAAGTCAGAAACAGACTGGTGCAAACCTTTGATAAAGCGTTTGCAGCCTATGACCTGATTTTGAGTCCTGTGGCGCCCACGGCGGCGCCTGTGCTGGGGAGGAGTCCCGAGAATCCCGTGGAACGGTATCTGGAGGATGTGTATACGATCTGCGCCAATCTGTGCGGGCTTCCTGCCATCAGTGTACCCTGCGGGGAGACGAAGCAGGGACTTCCCATCGGACTGCAGTTGATGGGCAGCCGTTTCCGTGAAAAAACAGTTCTGCAGGCTGCATTCACCTATGAGCAGACGAGAAAGGAGAAGCTTTATGGGAGCAAATGACGCCTATGAAACAGTCATCGGACTGGAGGTCCATGTGGAGCTTGCGACGAAGTCCAAGATTTTCTGCGCCTGCTCCACTGAGTTCGGCGCCGAACCCAATACGCAGACCTGCCCGGTGTGCACCGGTATGCCGGGGGCGCTTCCCGTGTTAAACCGCAGGGTGCTGGAGCATGCCATAGCGGTGGGACTTGCCCTGCATTGTGAGATCGCGCAGTACAGCCGTTTTGACAGAAAGAATTATTTCTATCCGGATAATCCGCAGAATTATCAGATCTCGCAGCTGTACCTTCCGATCTGCCGGAACGGTTATGTGGAAATAGAGGTTCAAAACCGGACGAAACGGATCGGTATCCACGAGATGCATATGGAGGAGGATGCCGGGAAGCTTATCCATGATGAAACAAACGCAAGAACCCTGATCGATTACAATCGCTCCGGAGTACCGCTTCTGGAGATCGTGTCCGAGCCGGACATGCGAACCGCGGAGGAAGTGATCGCTTATCTGGACAACCTAAGACTGATGATTCAGTATCTGGGAGCCGGGGACTGTAAGCTGCAGGAGGGCTCGATGCGGGTGGATGTGAACCTCTCCGTGAGAAAACCCGGGGAGGCCCTCGGCACCAGAACCGAGATGAAGAATCTCGGCTCCTTCCGCGCAGTCCGAAGAGCCATCGAAGCCGAGAGCGCGCGCCAGATCGCCCTGCTTTCGTCCGGAGAAACCGTGAGGCAGGAGACCAGACGGTGGGATGAGGGCAAGAATCAGTCCTTTTCGATGCGTTCCAAGGAGGATGCCGATGACTATCGCTATTTTCCGGACCCGGATCTGCTCCCCATCGTTGTAAGCAGGGAAATGATAGAACAGATCCGCGCCGCACAGCCGGAGCTTCGCGCCGGGAAGATGGAGCGGTATCGCACGGAGTATGCGATTCCGGAATATGATATCGGAATCATCACCGGCTCGAAGGCGCTTGCGGATTTATTTGAGAAGACCATCGCGCTCGGGGCGGAGCCCAAGCAGGTCTCCAACTGGATCATGGGTGAGACACTCAGGCTTTTGAAAAAGAATCTGCTCGACCCGGAGGAGCTTGTATTTTCGCCGTTTCATCTGAAGGAACTGATTGCCATGGTGGAGGAAAAATCTGTGAACCTTTCTTCGGCGAAACTGATTTTTGAGGAAATGTTTGAGAACGACATCGACCCGAGAAAGTGCGCGGAGGAACGAGGGCTTCTGATACAGAGAGACGATGGACTGCTCAGAAGAACCATCGAAGAAGTGCTTCAAAACAATGAGAAGTCTGTTGCGGATTACAAAAACGGCAAGGACCGCGCCTTTGGTTTTCTGGTCGGTCAGACCATGAAAGCCATGAAGGGAAAAGCGGACCCTGCCGTTGTCAACCGCATGTTGAGCGAATGTCTGGAAAAATGGATTAATTGCACATAAAGTCAATGAATTTCAAAGACATATCAAGGTGTTTGGTGTTCACCAGCACGCTGCACACCTGGTCGGGACCGTTCAGGTAATACTCCTTCGTCAGGCGGCACTGCGCGGGAATCCGGACACCAACGGGCACCGGGTCTTCCATGGACTCCGGGTCAAAGGGATCCGGGTATACAACACCGTTGCCGCTGTAATCGACGGCGGAGAGCTGATTGCTGATTGCTTCCACCTTGGCTTTGTCGATGTAATAGAAGCGATCCTGATACTGTTCCAGCTGTTCGGGGCTTAAGATATTCCGCATATCCATGAAATCATTCTGGTACGCATACTGGATGACGATGGAAACATCAGCGACCATCACATCGATCTCGGCTGCGGACAGATAGACGACCAGCTTCTGCGCGGAGTTGTAGGAGTCAGCCATTCCCGGTCCGATGGACATCGAGTTGTCGAAGAGAATCTCCTCGTTTTCCGTATCGATTCCGGTATACACCGCGAATTCGTTCGTATGAGCTCCGTCTTCCATCGACACGACGACCTCTGAGGCATTGAGAAGACCGGCATGGAAGACCACATCCTTTTTCTCCATGTAGAATTTTACCTGGGAGATGATCACTCCGATGATGATGAGAGCGGCGATTACATACCATTTATAATAATCCCAGAAATAAATCAGCTTAACCTTTAGACCGGCCTGTTTCAGAGCGGCGCGTTCTTCTTTGAATTCATCCATTACGGGCATAGGCTTGTCTCCTTTTACGATTTTGTTATCATTGTATATTTTTCTCTATTCCGTGTCAATGAAAGAGCCGGAAAGCAAATCTAAAAAATATGTAAACTGGGTTTGTTTTGGCAAAGTGTTCTTGCAAGTTGAACGGATTTGGGCTATCATGAAAACAGTATCGTATTAACACAGACACAGAGAGGATAAGAGAATGAGTGAAGCATATGTGGAATGCCTGGTAAAGGCAAAAACATCTACCCTGGCAAGTTTTGCAAAATATTTTTTATATCTGATGACGGGCGCAACGGTTGTCCTGTTCCTGTTGTTTTCCAACCTGCTCATGATGATTCTTGCGGTTGCCTTCGGCGTCGGAGCATATTTTGTCAGACTGAATACGGATGTGGAGTATGAGTATCTGTATATGGACAAGGAACTGACCATCGATAAGATACTGGGCAAGTCCAGGCGCAAGAAGGTTGCGACCTATTCCCTGGAAAAAATCGAGATTTTAGCACCGATTAAGAGTTATCATCTCGACAACTATAAAAACAGACAGTGCAGGCAGACCGATTACAGCATCGGATATGAGGACAAGCCGGATCTCCGCTACGCCATGTATCTCGAAGGCGGCGAGAAGATTCTCTTAAGCCCCTCTCCCGAGTTGGTAAAAATCATGAAAAATGTAGCTCCGAGAAAGATATATAATGACTAATTTTCTCATTGACTTATAGGTTAAACTTTGATACACTCATATGAAATTAAAGGACCCCGGGACGAATTGCTTCCGGGGTCGTGAGTTATCTTTTCTAAATGAATACAACAAGGAGGATGAAAGATGGGACAGATTATCGGTGAAGGTATTACATTTGATGATGTGCTGCTTGTGCCTGCATATTCTCAGGTAATTCCGAATCAGGTAGACATTACTACCTGGCTGACGAAGAAGATCAAGCTCAACATTCCTATGATGAGCGCAGGTATGGATACCGTTACGGAGCATCGCATGGCAATTGCGATGGCCAGACAGGGCGGTATCGGTATCATCCACAAGAACATGTCTATTGAAGCTCAGGCAGAAGAGGTAGACAAGGTAAAGCGTTCAGAGAATGGTGTTATCACAGATCCCTTCTCACTGACTCCCGAACATACACTTGCAGATGCGGATGCGCTGATGGCAAAGTTCCGTATCTCCGGCGTTCCCATTACAGAGGGCCGCAAGCTGGTAGGTATCATCACCAACCGTGACCTGAAGTTTGAGACCGATTTCACCAAGAAGATCAAAGAGTCCATGACCAGCGAGGGCCTGATCACTGCTCCCGAGGGAACCACCCTGGAGGAGGCAAAGAAGATTCTTGCCAAGGCCCGTAAGGAGAAGCTCCCCATTGTGGACAAGGACTTTAATCTGAAGGGTCTGATCACCATCAAGGATATTGAGAAGACGGTAAAGTATCCCCTTGCTGCAAAGGACGCACAGGGCAGACTGCTCTGCGGTGCCGGTGTCGGTATCACCGCAAATGTGCTTGACCGTGTCGCTGCACTGGTTGCCGCGAAGGTTGACGTCATCGTGCTTGACAGTGCGCACGGACATTCCCAGAATGTATTGAACTGCCTGAAGATGATCAAGGAGAAGTATCCGGATCTTCAGGTGATCGCAGGTAATGTTGCGACAGGAGAAGCGACCAGAGACCTGATTGAAGCAGGTGCTGACGCAGTTAAGGTCGGTATCGGTCCCGGTTCCATCTGTACCACCCGTGTGGTTGCAGGTATCGGTGTTCCCCAGGTATCCGCTATTATGGATTGTTATAAGGTTGCAAAGGAGTACGGCGTTCCCATCATCGCGGACGGCGGTATCAAGTACTCCGGAGATATTACCAAGGCGATCGCCGCAGGCGGCAGTGTCTGCATGATGGGCAGCATGTTCGCAGGCTGCGAGGAGAGCCCCGGGGACTACGAACTGTTCCAGGGAAGAAAGTACAAGGTTTACCGTGGCATGGGTTCCATCGCCGCTATGGAGAACGGCAGCAAGGACCGTTACTTCCAGGAGAATGCAAAGAAGCTTGTACCTGAAGGCGTAGAAGGCCGTGTTGCTTACAAGGGTAACCTTGAGGATACCGTGTTCCAGCTTTTGGGCGGTCTTCGTTCCGGTATGGGTTACTGCGGTGCACACAGTATTGAGGAGCTGAAGGAGACCGGCAGATTCGTGAAGATTTCCGCTGCATCCTTAAAGGAGAGCCATCCTCATGACATCCATATCACCAAGGAAGCGCCCAACTACAGCGTGGACGATAAGTAAGGTTTCGGTCTGAAATACGCAAAAGCAGAACAGTCTGCGCAGAAATTGAGTGAAAAATACAGGAGTCCGGGAAAGAGTCGTCCCTGGACTCTTTTTTTCCTTTGCTCCTGTGCGTATGTGCGTACCTGTTTTGTTGACAACGATTCTTTGCTCTGATAACATGAAGAGTAGATTTTAGGCTGCCCTTTTGCAGGGGCGCGGGAGGACTTTATGATACTTGCGATTGATATGGGGAACAGTAATATCGTCATCGGCTGTATTGACGACCAAAAGAGGTATTTCGAGGAGCGTCTTTCCACGGATACTTCCAAGACTGCTCTGGAGTATGCCATTGGCTTTAAGTCGGTTCTGGAGCTGTATCATATCAATGTCTCCGAGATCGAAGGTGCCATCATTTCTTCCGTGGTGCCGCCGTTGACCAATGTGGTGAAGTCGGCCGTACAGAAGATCATCGGGAAAGCACCTATGGTAGTCGGTCCGGGAATCAAGACAGGTCTGAATCTTCACATGGACAATCCCAAATCTGTGGGCAGTGACCTGATTGTGGACGCGGTGGCGGGCATCGCCGAGTATGGCGCCCCTCTGATTATTGTCGACATGGGTACGGCGACGACGATGTCGGTGATTGATAAGAACAAGAGCTATGTGGGCGGTGCCATTCTGTCGGGACTTCGGCTTTCCATGGACGCCTTATCCAGCGGAACCTCACAGCTGTTCAATGTCAGCCTGGATGCTCCGAAGTGTGCGATAGGGAAAAATACCACGGATTGCCTAAAGAGCGGTATCGTGCTGGGAAATGCAGTCTGCATTGACGGCATGATCGACCGTATGGAGGCGGAACTTGGGTATTGCGTCAGGGTGGTTGCGACCGGCGGCATGTCCCATGTTGTGATTCCTCTTTGTAAGCATAAGATCATCATTGACGATTCTCTTTTGCTCAAGGGACTGAAAATCATTTATGACAAAAACAGATAGCTGCCATCTTCCGCGGTTTTGCGGGTCCCGGGAGAAAACAACGGATAAAGTACTTGACTTTTCCTTTTCAGGCAAGGTATTATAGTGGCAGGAGCTGCATGACTGGCGGAAGTGAGAATGACTCACAGGGAGTGCAGTATTGTTAAGAAGCCGACCGCCTGGGCACCACCTTTTTTGTGATGCTCAGGTGGTTATTTTTTTACGGAGGAAAGAGATATGTTACAGTTGAGTGAAGAACTTAAGAGCAATGAGTATCCCGGACGCGGCATTGTGATCGGTCGTTCGGCAGACGGCAAAAAAGCAGTTACGGCTTACTTCATCATGGGAAGAAGCTCCAACAGCCGCAACCGTGTCTTTGTCACCGAGGGAGAGGGGATCCGCACGCAGGCGTTTGACCCGTCCAAGCTGGAAGATCCCAGCCTGATCATCTACGCTCCCGTCAGAGTGCTTGGCAGGAATACCATTGTGACAAACGGCGACCAGACCGATACCATCTACGACAAGATGGCTGAGGGCCTTACTTTTGAGCAGTCCCTGAGAGGCAGAGAGTTTGAGCCGGACGGTCCGAACTATACCCCCAGAATCTCCGGTATCATGCACATCGAAGACGGTAAGTATGACTTTGCCATGTCTATCTTAAAGAGCAACAACGGAGACCCTTCCTGCTGTAACAGATACACCTATACCTATGACAACCCGAAGGCAGGAGAGGGCCGGTTCATTCATACTTACATGCATGACGGCAATCCCCTTCCCAGCTTCAGAGGCGAGCCCAAGGAAGTAGTGATCGCGGGCGATATCGACAGCTTCACAGAGATGATATGGACCAGCCTGAATCCCGACAACAAGGTTTCCCTGTTCGTTCGTTATATCGACATCGAGACAGGTGAATACGAGACCAGAATCATCAACAAGAATCTTTAATAATACAGAGTGGAAAGGAACCTAAATATGAACGAAATTCAGCTGAAATACGGATGTAACCCGAACCAGAAGCCTTCCAGAATCTTTATGGAGGACGGAAGCGAACTGCCTGTGACCGTGCTCAACGGCAAGCCCGGTTATATTAACTTTTTGGATGCTTTTAACGGCTGGCAGCTTGTCAAGGAGCTGAAGGAGGCGACCGGTCTTCCCGCAGCGACCTCCTTCAAGCATGTATCCCCTGCAGGCGCAGCGGTAGGTCTTCCTCTGGATGATACCCTCGCCAAAATCTACTGGGTGGACGACCTCGGTGAGCTTTCTCCCCTGGCCTGTGCCTATGCCAGAGCACGCGGCGCGGACAGAATGTCCTCCTTTGGCGATTTCATCGCTCTGAGCGATGTATGTGACGCTGATACCGCGAGACTGATCAAGAGAGAGGTTTCCGACGGCGTGATTGCTCCCGGTTACACGGAGGAAGCACTTGAGATGCTCAAGGCGAAGAAGAAGGGCAACTACAATGTCATTCAGATCGATCCCTCCTATGTTCCCGCTCCCATCGAGAGAAAGCAGGTATTCGGAATCACCTTCGAACAGGGCAGAAACGAGCTGGATATCAACGGCGATCTGCTGTCCAATATCGTGACCGTAAACAAAGAGATTCCCGAGAAGGCTCTGATCGATATGAAGATCTCCCTGATCACCTTAAAGTATACACAGTCCAACTCCGTATGCTATGTCAAGGACGGACAGGCAATCGGTATCGGTGCCGGACAGCAGTCCCGTATCCACTGTACCAGACTGGCAGGTCAGAAGGCTGACAACTGGTTCCTTCGTCAGGCGCCTCAGGTAATGGGCCTTCAGTTCCTGGACAAGATCGGCCGCGCAGACCGCGACAATGCAATTGATCTCTACATCGGAGACGAGTATATGGATGTGCTGGCTGACGGCGCCTGGGAGCACATTTTCAAGGAAAAGCCCGCTGTGTTCACTGCTGAGGAAAAGAGAGCATGGCTGGATCAGCTCACCGGAGTGACCTGCGGAAGCGACGCTTTCTTCCCCTTCTCCGACAATGTCGAGAGAGCAAAGAAGAGCGGCGTGCAGTACATTGCACAGCCCGGCGGCTCTGTTCGTGACGACCTTGTCATCGAGTGTGCCGACAAGTACAACATGGTCATGGCTTTCACCGGCATCAGATTGTTCCATCACTAATCTTTGCGTTCGGTTTTGACCCTCTTCGCCCTCGCGGTGAGGAGGGTTTTTGCGTAATCTGTGCCGCGGACAGAAGATTTGCTTGCTTAGATGTACGGTTTTGTGCTAAGATAAGCGTTAACGAATGATGGAAAGGTCTGATTGATATGAGTGAAACAGAATCCAGAAACTTTATAGAAGCAATTATTGATAAGGATCTTGCGGAGGGTGTTTACGAGACCGTGCATACCCGTTTTCCGCCGGAACCCAATGGATACCTTCACATCGGACATGCGAAGAGTATTCTTTTGAACTATGGTCTTGCGAAGAAGTACGGCGGACAGTTCAACATGCGTTTTGACGATACCAATCCTACCAAGGAGGACATTGAGTTTGTCGAGTCCATTCAGGCAGACATCCGCTGGCTGGGAGCAGACTGGGAGGACAGACTGTTTTTTGCCTCCAACTACTTCGGACAGATGTACGAGGCAGCTGTGAAGCTGATTCGGAAGGGCAAGGCTTATGTCTCCAACCTGACTGCGGAGCAGATCAGAGAGTACCGCGGAAGCCTCACCGAGCCCGGTAAGGAAGACCCCAACGCGACCCGCCCCATAGAGGAGAATCTGCGTCTCTTTGAGGAGATGAAGGCAGGAAAGTATGCTGACGGTGAGCTGGTTCTTCGTGCGAGAATCGACATGGCATCTCCCAACATCAATATGAGAGACCCCGTCATCTACCGTGTGGCGCATATGACTCACCACAACACCGGTGATCAGTGGTGCATTTATCCCATGTACGATTTTGCGCACCCCATTGAAGATGCAATCGAAGGCATCACCCACTCGATCTGTACTCTGGAGTTCGAGGACCACAGACCTCTGTATGACTGGGTCGTGCGTGAACTGGAATATCCTCATCCGCCCAAGCAGATCGAGTTTGCGAAGCTGTACCTGAAGAATATCGTAACCGGTAAGAGATATATCAAAAAGCTTGTGCAGACCGGCATCGTGGATGGCTGGGATGACCCCAGACTGGTGTCCATCGCGGCGCTGAGACGACGCGGCTTCACGCCGGAGTCCATCAAGATGTTCGTTGAGATGTGCGGTGTCTCCAAGGCAAACTCCATTGCCGACTATGCTGCGCTTGAATACTGTATCAGAGAGGATCTGAAAGCCAAGGCACCCCGCTATATGGCAATCGTTGATCCCGTGAAGCTTGTCATCGACAATTATCCGGAAGGACAGACGGAGCTGCTGCCTGCAGTCAACAATCCCGAGAACGAGGCGCTCGGCACCAGAGAGATTCCTTTCGGTAAGGAGCTATATATCGAGAGAGAAGATTTTATGGAGGAGCCTCCCAAGAAATACTTCCGTATGTTCCCCGGCAACGAGGTGCGTCTCATGAATGCGTACTTCGTGACCTGTACCGGCTGCGTAAAGGATGATCAGGGCAATATCACGGAGGTGCACTGCACCTATGATCCCGCTTCCAAGGGCGGCAACAGCCCCGACGGAAGAAAGGTAAAGGGCACCATTCACTGGGTTGCAGCACAGACGGCCATCCGTGCGGAAGCCAGACTGTATGAGAACCTGATCGATGAGGCGGTTGCTGACGAAAAGGGCTCTATCTATGGGGAGGACGGTGAACTTTTCCTGAATCCGAATTCGCTTGTGGTGAAAGACTGTTACTTAGAGCCTGCTTTTGCAGAGGCTAAGGCCTACGACCGATTCCAGTTCGTAAGACAGGGCTTTTTCTGCGTAGACGCGAAGGATTCCACTCCCGAGCATCCGGTGTTTAACCGCATCGTATCTCTGAAGAGTTCTTTTGTGCTTCCCAAGAAGGACTGACGCGCACCGGTCGGGCGAAAGGCATACGATTTATGTACAATATGACGATCCGTTTACAGGCAGACAGCGATGTTTGCCTGTATGAGCAGATATATCTGCATATTAAGAGAGAAATCAAAGAAGGGAAGCTTCTCGCAGGCGAGAGGCTTCCCTCCACGCGTTCTCTGGCGGAATTTCTGCAGATTGCGCGCAGTACCGTGGATACCGCATACGGTCAGCTCTTAGACGAGGGCTACATCGAGGCAAGACCCTGCAGGGGGTATTTTGTGTGCTCCATCGAGGACATGATGGAGGTGTCCGACGAGGAGGAAAGCCAGACTTTGCAACGGGAACCGCTCTCCAGCATCAGCAGAACCGAAGCGGAGGAGGGCATCTCGATGCTGCCCGGGAACCGGGAGGGCGCTAAGCGAAAGAAGTTCGATGTTGATTTTTCCCCGTATGATATCGAGATGCAGGGCTTTCCGTTTGATACCTGGAAACGAATCACGAAGAAAATTCTGAGCGAGGCAAACAGCGACCTGTTCGCGCGCGGTGAGCCGCAGGGCGACTATGAGCTGCGCCAGACGCTTTGCCGATATCTGCATTCCTCCAGGGGAGTGAAATGCCGACCGGAACAGATCATCGTCGGCGCGGGCAACGATTACCTGCTGATGCTTCTGGAAAAGATTCTGGGGCGGCACAAGATCGTGGCCATGGAGAATCCGACCTATCTGCGCTCCCAGAAGATATTCCGCTCCTTTGCCTATCAGATCAAGTCTGTCGATATGGACGAAGGCGGTATGAAGGTCGATTCCCTGGAAGAAGACGGGGCGGATGTCGTGTATGTGATGCCGTCGCATCAGTTTCCCTCCGGGACCATTATGCCGATCGGCAGACGAAACGAACTGCTCAAATGGGCGGGCAAAGCAGCCGGACGATACATCATCGAGGACGACTATGACAGTGAGTTCCGGTATCACGGAAGGCCGATTCCGGCGCTGCAGTCCTCGGACGAGAGCGGCAGGGTGATCTATCTGGGAAGCTTTTCGAAGGCGATAGCACCCGCCATCCGCGTCAGCTTCATGGTACTGCCGGATGTGCTGCTTGAGCGGTATCAAAGGGACTGCTTCTTCTATTCCTGCACCGTATCGCGAATCGATCAGAGTATTTTAAACGAATTTATCCGGGATGGGTATTTTGAGAGACACCTCAACAAGATGAGGAAGATTTACCGGGCAAAGCATGCGCAGCTGCTTGCCTGTCTGGAACCGTTTCGGGGGCGGTTTGCCATCACCGGGGAAAACGCAGGACTGCACCTGCTTCTGACTGCAGATTCTGCGACCGAGGATTGGCTGGTGGGGGCGGCTTCTGACTGCGGCGTGAAGGTGTACGGACTGTCTCAGTACCGGTCGGATCAGTCAGATGTCAGCAAAACCGTGCTTCTGGGGTTCGGCGCGCTTTCCGGGGAACAGATTGCGGAAGGAATCCGCCGCCTTCGGGTTGCATGGAATATATAAAGGTGTTATGCTGAGAGAAGAATTTCAAAATGGGAGGGATAAGAAATGAGTATTTATCTGATGTTGTTTATCATGGGGGCTTTTTTTACAATCATGGGTATGGTGGTGACCATCGTGTTTGTATCAGCCGGACAGTTCGGCGCTATGGCGTTGATTCCCCTGCTTTTCGTGATGATCGGAATTGCGTTCGTGACCGGAGCGGGTCTCAGTATTCAGAGGAAGAAGCGCATCGTTACCCTGGGGACAAAGTACGCGGCAAAAATCTACAGCTATGTGCCCAATACATCCTATATGGTGAACGGAGAATTCACGGTCAATGTCAAGGTGCACTACTTTGACAGGGACGGGATCGAGAAGGAAGCCGTGATACCCACCGAGTTTGCGAAGGGATCCGGCGAGTATCCGATCGGTATGACGATGGATATCTATGAGTACGAGGGAAAGTACAGCTTTGACAAAAATTCCGTGCGCGACGAAGTGCTTCCCGGAGAGGCAGAGCTGATGGATGATAAGCCGGTCGACCGCGCGAAGATCAAGATAACTGCGGCACAATGCCCCAACTGCGGCTCCTCTTTCCAGGCGACTGCGGGATATTCTAACAAGTGCCCGTTCTGCGGCAGCTTTGTCAATGCATAATGGTCTGTGGGGACGGCAGCGGCAAAGCAGATCCCGCGCCCGTATAGTGCCAAAGAAGATAAGATGATGGAGACGAGACCATGCATTTTGTGGAAGCGAAGGGAATTCTATCGGCCATAAACGGTATGAATACGTATCGGGGCTGTACGCATGGGTGCATCTATTGTGACAGCCGCAGCACCTGTTATCAGATGAAGCATGCTTTTGAGGATGTTGAGGTAAAGCAGAACGCGCCGGCACTGTTGGAAAAAGCGCTTCGCTCGAAAAAAAAGCGCTGTATGATCGGAACCGGCGCGATGTCGGACCCGTACAACCACTATGAAGAGAAGTTGATGATCACCCGCAAGTGTCTGGAAATCATTGACCGGTACGAATTCGGTCTTGCCATTCAGACGAAATCCACACGGATTCTGCGCGACCTGGATCTGCTGAAGTCCATCAACCGGAAGGCAAAGTGTGTGGTGCAGATGACCCTGACCACCTACGAGGATGACCTGTGCAGAATCGTGGAGCCGAATGTGGAAGTGACGAGCGAGCGTGTCGAGGTGTTGATGAAGTGCAAGGAAGCAGGCATTCCGACGGTCGTCTGGATGTCGCCGATCTTACCGTTTATCAATGATACCGAAGAAAATATCCGCGGGATTCTGGACGACTGCATCAAGGCAGATGTGAAGGGAATCATTGCTTTCGGCATGGGACTGACGCTCAGGGAAGGCGATAGGGAGTATTATTACGCGGCTCTGGACAGGCATTTCCCGGGATTGAAACAAAAGTATATTCATACTTATGGGAACGCCTATGAATTGCCGGTGCCGAATGAAAGACAATTGAACGCTATTTTTCATGAGACCTGCAGGGCGCATGGAATCCTGGATACGCCGGACGCCTGTTTTGCGTATATGCAGGAACTGCCGGAGCAGTGTGTACAGCAGAGTTTATTTGATTTGATGTAATAGGAATAAATCGTGCAAATGTTAGGAGGGTTTACAAATGAGTGACAATCAGAAAAAGGGTGGAAATGATGTGTTGGAATTCTTTATCGGACTGGCCATGCTTTGTGTCGGCGGTTATCTGTTCATGCAGAATGTACAGGTGACCACAGAGCATCTCTTCCGGTTCTCGATTTTCGGCAGACGCATGGACGGACTGGTTTTCGTGCCGCTGATTGCGAGCATTATCTTCCTGTTCTATAAATACAATATTGTTTCCAAGATTTGCTGCGGATTAAGCCTTTTGCTGATTCTGGCAAATGTGCTGATGAACCTGCGGCTGACCTGGTCGCCAACCTCTCTGTTTGCGACCATCGTTATTTTTGTCATGACCTTTGGCGGCCTCGGACTGGTACTGAAGACCTTATTCGCCAATCCGGACGGCGACCACGGCAAGAATTATAAAAAGGACTAG
>JAEDDX010000122.1 GCA_016293615.1 Acetatifactor sp. | reverse complement strand
GGGGACCGCGGCGGAGCAGGAGACGGACGGGCAGAGCGAAGCGGAGCAGGAGACGAGAGAACAGACCGCGGCAGAGCAGGAGACGGACAGGCAGACTGCGGAAAGTACGGATGCTGCATCCAAGGTGCAAAGTGACGCCAAACCGACGCCCGAACCATATGATTTTACGATCTGCTTTGCAGGCGATATCAATCTGCATGAAGGGTGGTGCACTGCCCTGCATATGAAGCGGCAGGAGAACGGTATCCTGGACTGTATCTCGCCCGAACTGGTCGAGGCGATGAACGCCGCGGATGTCATGTGTCTGAACAATGAGTTCACCTATAGCCTGCGCGGCACGCCGACAGAAGGGAAAAGCTTCCATTTCCGGGCAAATCCGGATCGGGTGGAGGTATTGCGGCAGCTCGGTGTGGATGTGGTGACGCTTGCTAACAATCATGTATACGATTATGGGGAGGACGCCATACTGGATACCTTCGAAACGCTGGAGAACGCCGGCATTTCCTATTTCGGAGCCGGAAGAACTCTGGAGGAGGCGATGCAGCCGGTATATCTTACGATACAGGGGAAGACCATCGCCCTGGTCGGGGCCTCAAGGGCTGAGAAGAACAAGAAGACGCCGCAGGCGACAGAAACAAGTCCGGGAATCCTACGGTGCTACGATCCGGAACTCTTTCTTCAGGTGATAGCCGAGGCGAAATCAAACGCCGACTTTTGCCTGGCGTTTGTGCATTGGGGAACCGAGAACAGCACAAAACTGGAACCGGTGCAGATCGAGACCGGCAGGCAGTATCTGGACGCCGGCGCCGACGCGGTGATCGGGGCACATTCCCACTGCCTGCAGGGAATGGAATTCTATGACGGCAAGCCGATTGTATATAGTCTGGGTAATTATTGGTTCAATGAAAAGACCTTGGACACGATGCTTCTGGAGCTGCATTTTTCTGACACGGATGGAGAGGATAAACTGGAGGTGCGGGTGATTCCGGCTCTGCAGAAAGGTTACACGACTACATTTCTTTCGGAACCGGAGGAACAGAGAAGACTGTTTGACGGACTGGAGAACATTTCGGTCAATTGCAGGATCAGGGATGACGGCATTGTGGAGGAAAAGGATACGGACTGATGCGAAGGGAAGGGCTTGCCCACGGAACACTCTTTTGATACAATGGTTGAAAATTAAGTATGAAGAAAACAGGAGCAGGGAACATGAATTATCAGAAAAGAAGAGAACAGGTTTTGGACAAGATGGAGAAGGGAAGTATTGCGATTCTGTACTCCGGCGGCGAGGTGCATGTCAGCGCCGATGAGTACGCGCGCTTCGAGGCGAACCGCAACTTCTTCTATCTCACGGGACTTCGCAGGGAGGAGATGGCTCTCGTCCTGGACAAGGCGGCAGAGCCTGCGAAGGTGACCTTGTTTATTGAAAAAGCAGACCCCGACATGGAGCGCTGGTACGGCAGAAAGGTGACCGTGGAGGAGGCGAAGGAGATCTCAGGGATCACCGATGTGCAGTTTATGGAAAATCTTCCCGGCGCAATCAACATGAAGATGGTCAGGGAGGATGTGGAAGCGGTTTACTTCGATACCTACCGTCACACCATGAGCGACCTGCCGGACTATAATGTGGTGAAGGCAGGAGAGTTTGCGGCGGCGTATCCGGGGGTTTGTGTGAAGAATCTGTTCCCTCTGGCGGCTTCTCTTCGTATGTGGAAGGATGCTGATGAGGTTGCCGCCGTGAAAGAAGCGATCGGTGTGACCAAGACCGCACTGGAGTTTGTGATGAAGAATTTAAAGCCCGGCATGAAGGAATATCAGGCGCAGGCAGACTTTGAGTACATGATCAGAAGAAACGGTGCCGAGTGGCCCGCCTTTCCCACCATCGCAGGGAGCGGAATCAACGCAACCATGCTGCATTATGACACCAATACAGATACCTGTGAGGACGGCAAGCTCATTCTGCTGGACCTGGGGGCAAGAGTCAACGGCTACAATGCTGACATTACCAGAACCTACCCCGTCGGCGGAAAATATACCGACAGACAGAAGGCTGTATACAATATCGTACTTGCCGCCAACAGAAGAGTTGCCAAAGAAGCAAAACCCGGCATGACCTGCGCACAGCTGAACGATATCTGTAAGGAGGTTCTTGCGAAAGGTCTGATGGAGCTGGGGCTGATCGAGAAGAAGGAGGATGTCACAAAATATTATATGCACGGTGTGTCCCATCATCTCGGTATCGATGTGCATGATGTGACGGTAGCTTCCCAGGCGAAGCTTTGTCCCGGCGCCATCATTACAGATGAACCCGGACTCTATATCGATGAGTGGGAGATCGGAATCCGTATTGAAGATGATCTTCTGATTACGCAGGACGGTGCGGAGGTGCTTTCGGAAGCCATCATTCGCACTCCTGAGGAAATTGAGGCTTTTATGGCCGGAAATTGATGCCCAAAAAGGCAGAAAAGTCAAAAACATGCCGGAAAGTCCCTTTACTTTTTCGCGCTAATAGGATAAAATAGAATTGTTATAGAATACATTTGTACTCATGAGGAGGAGAAAAGATATGTACAAAAATGTTGCAAACGGCATGCATAAAATGTATATTGCCGAGCTTGGTGCAGTAATATGTACCGCGATTACGTTGATTCCCATCATCGGAACGATTATCGGCGGTATCGGAGCGTTGGTGTTCGGTATCCTGATGATTATAGCTCTTTACGGAGTCGGTAAGGAAGTTGAGGATTGCAGAAAGGCATTCATCCTGATGATCATCGGCGTGGTGATCGGACTGCTTACAGGCATTCCCGTAATCGGAAAGGTGCTCTCACTTGCAAGTGAGGTGGTTTCCTTCCTGGTTATTTATCTGGTATGTACCTCTCTTGGCAAGCTCGTTGCTGAGGCAGGTGATGGTGCAACTGCCGCTCTTGGTGAGAAGGTATGGAAGCTTCATTTCATCGCTACTGTCTGCAACCTGATTTTGCAGGTTCTTTCCTGGATTCCTGTCATCAAGGTTCTCGCAGCTGTACTCGCTGTAGTTGTAGCAATCTTCGCAATTGTAGTTTGCTGCTTCTATATCAGCTTCCTGAACAAGGGCTCCAAGGTTCTGTCCGTTTAAATCATAGCGAGAAGAAATCGGATGCGGTCGTGGCAACACGGCCGCATTTTGCATGTTCGGCAGGAAAACAAGCGGCTGCGCAGCAGCCATTTGTTTTCACCCGAACATGCATGAAATAAATGCAAAAGCCACGAAGTGGCGGCTTTGCGAAGCAAAGGGCATTTATGAATGGTTCGGCAGGAAAACGAAGCGCAGGGCGAAGCAGGCTTCGCCCGGAAGCAGCCATTTGTTTTCACCCGGGCATTTATGAATGGTTCGGCAGGAAAACGAAGCGCAGGGCGCTTATGCATAAA
>JAEDDX010000121.1 GCA_016293615.1 Acetatifactor sp. | reverse complement strand
TTGGCTGCGCACAGCGATGTTCACGACGAGCCAAGTATCTGACATGGTTGTTTTCCTTGCGGATAGCTTTGATAACAGATTCGGGAACAGGTATTCTCTCTCGATTGATCGTAAGGTACATCGTGCTGACATGGTCAGCGGCCTGAGACATGGAAAAGCCCTCCTTTCGGATGAGCCGAACGGAGGGCTAAAGCAAACACTGTCAGTGCATAGCTGAACAGCCGCTTGAAGAAGCAATCTCCATTCGGCTACAGCGGCACTTCCGATGCTGGCTGTATCGTATGATGTTCGAGGTGTTTCATGCGGAAGCGACTTTGATCAGAAGCCATCATGATTCATCTCGGCGATCTTTTTCCGGATCGCGTACATACAGTACCAGATTTCGCTTGAAAACCAAATTCAGTTTTTGAAAGATGAAAATCCTTATAAACCAAGGCTTTTTGGGAATGCGCTATTTCGGCGGTTTTGAAAAACCTAGATATTTCAACGTTTTTTCGTTTTCGAGAATTTCAGGTTTTGAAATCCGAAAATGAAATTTTTCAAAAAAAGAACCGCTTCACAGCGGTTCGAAACATCTCACTTATCAAATAGTTGCTTGTGTGTCTCTGTAATTGCGTAAATGTCGTCCATAAACATGCAGTCTATGATGCATTGGTACCTATAGTACCTAACCATGATTGTGCGTGTAAAGCCAACAATATCCAGAAACAAAGCAGAAAGGGGCGGGGGCAGTCGCAGTCCAACAACCAGCCGTGTCACGTCCTGAATGGAATACCTGTAATTATCATCCTTGCACATTCTGCTAATTGTGGCAGGGCTTAAGCCGGAGTTCAATGACAACTCATTTTGCGTTCCGACACGATCAGCAATCAATTTCTTAAGTGCTGTTGTAGGGCGGCGGGGGAACGTATCCAGGTATTCCATGTTTTTCTCGATGACGTCTTCCGTAGTCATACCTGTAATTTCCATCGTATGGATCGTCAGGTATACTTCATTATAGTCGGCGTCAGAGTGCAGTTCTCCCACCTGATAGCCAGTGGCCTCTGAAACATGATAGGATTTATGGAAGCGCAAGCAGCATTCGTCGATGTGAGCCAGCGCCCACGCGGTCAACATGGCACGGTTTCCGCTATTTCGAATAAACGGTGGAAGGTTGCAGCACACATGACCATCCGCATAGATATATTGATGTGTGCTGATCAGATTTCGGAAATCAGCATCCGTTTCATATAGAGCGGTGAACTGACTCCGGCTGATGACAAAAGTATCATTTGAGCAGAGATTATCTGGATTGAAGGCAAATGGTTCAATATACTTGCCATCGACGAAGTTGTATGCGCCTTTCGCGCCAACAGACCCCATCGTAATAAGCCTGGTCTTGATGAGCGACTTGGATTTTTGTTTGTCAGACGCAATCTGATATATGACATTTGAAATCTTTTGCCCCAAATTGACCTGTGTATTGGCAACTTCGGCCCAATACTTATTTACCAGGGGCGTAATCACGGGACGAGGAAACATTGCGGCAATGCCAACAAAACTGGCCTGCCGTTCAACCCATCGCACATCCTTTTCAGCCGGTTTGGAATGCTTGTCAGCTTCCACATATTTCAGCAGCCGAAGATCTGCAGCATGGAGTTCCTGCAGTTCAAAAAACATGGAATGCCACTCGTAGTGCCCACATTCATGATAGATTTCACGCTCCATATCTCCTTGATGAAGCCTGTTCTCATTGATTAGGATTGTCTTCTCTGGGACTGTCATATCTTGAAAGCCTTCATCATCTGTCGCTGAACCTATTGCCCCGGAAGCAACTACTCGAGCATGTCCTTCTTTGAAATACAAAATGGCAGAAGTGTGATGATTACGATAAAGGGAAACGCGCTTAATCTTCAGCCCCATAGCTTCTGCCAGTGCTGTTGCGCCGTTTTCCTGATACGTCATGGCGGCATGCTCACCTATATACCTACGCAGCAACTGTAACACCATGATTTCCATCTCATCATAGGTTAGAACTGGCACAAGGTATTTCGACAGCCGTGGAAATTTGCGCTCAGGAAGACAGCAGGTACTGAGCTCCTTGATACCCGGATGCAGCGTGATGCCGCCATCAAGCGTGAATTCAGCAGAAAAGTTGATGTAGCGGACATAGTATCTGGGAATACCGCTGTCTTGAGATAGTCCGATTTTGGTTCGCATTCGGATATCAGCGAGAAGATGAGTCCTATCTTTCCACCACAGATCCGTGCGAACAATTTTGCTATCGTTCCGATCAATGACCACTTTTCCATTGCCAACATCAATTTCAAGGTTTTCAACGATGCCAAGTTCAATCCCGGCACAGACTTCATCCAGCAGTTCATCCATATAGTGATTGCTGATGTAGTCCTGCATGTTCTGCAACACAGGAGCAACTGATTTTTTCTTACCCTGTTCGCTCATTCATAATCCTCCACATTATGAGTACATCATACTGGGCATGTGAACCAAATGCCGGTCATCTTTAGGTATATGCAGATCACCCAGCAACGCAGCTGGAATAATTGCCTGATTGCCAAAGCGCCCACGTATTGCATCAATGCAATCGTCCAGTTTCTGCCTGCGCATTCGCTTTTCCATGTCACCAAACATATCAATCTGAATGCTCTGCGTGCTTGACACCAGGTTGATTCCCGTAACAGTAATCGCGCGAACTGGCTTTAGCCAACGATACCGCTGATTGAACAGCAATCTCGCAGCCTGAGCAATCTCAAGCGGACTCTGTGACGGGTATGAAAGCTGCGCCTGCGCGATTTCGTATCCCAATTCATTATCACGAACACAAACTCTTACCCCTCTTGCAGATAGCCCATAGCAGCGCAGACGATGCCCAATGTCCTGGGAAAGATCCAATATGACTTTCCAGACTTCATCCTCTGAGTGTAAGTCTGCATTACAGGTGATCCCGTGCCCGACGCTTTTAATCGGTTCATCATAACCGTCCGGTTTGATTCTGTAGCGATCCTCTCCATTTGCAGTAATCCAGAGATCTAAACCGTTTTTGCCGAACCAGCTCTGAAGAAACCTAGGATCAGTATGGGCAAGGTCGCCGATAGTGAGTACGTTACGATCCTTGAGCTTCTTTGCTGTTCGTGGGCCAACAAAAAGCAGATCCGATACGGGCAGTTGCCAAACACGCTCCCTCCAGTGTTCAGTATCCAGCACGGTGATGGCATCCGGCTTCTTCATGTCGCTCCCGAGTTTCGCTAAGATTTTGCTAAAAGAGACACCAATCGACACAGTAATGCCCAATTCATCTTTAACTGTTTGTCGAATGTCTTCGGCAATTTGGGTACCATTACCATGGATTTTGTCGCTTCCTGTAACATCGAGCCAGCATTCGTCCATGCCATAAGGTTCTACGAGATCTGTGTATCGACGATAGATA
>JAEDDX010000010.1 GCA_016293615.1 Acetatifactor sp. | reverse complement strand
CTTTTCTCTTGATGATTTTGCACTTTTCGCAAATCGGTTTTACTGATGATCTAACTTTCATCTCAAACCCTCCTTTCAAAAAAGACCGTTTTATACTATACCATATAATTTTATGGATTGCAAGTGGTTTTCTACCGTATTTTGGGGCTTTTTCCTCATTTTCTCAACAAACAGCAGCCTCCGCAGAGGCTGCTGCCAAGAATTCTTACTTATCTCTCCAAATAATACGACCCTTACTCAGGTCATACGGAGATAATTCCAAGGTCACCTTATCCCCGGGCAGGATACGGATAAAGTTCTGACGCAGCTTGCCGCTGATATGTGCCAGGACACGATGTCCGTTCTCCAGCTCCACCTGAAACATGGTGTTGGGAAGTTTCTCGACAACAGTTCCTTCAATTTCGATTACATCACTCTTTGACATACATTTCCTCCAAAATTATTGGTCTATTGTTGTGTTGAATTGCCTGATGGCAAATCTGATCTGTTCCGGTTGGACCATCTGCCCCTGCATCAGCTTTTCGCACAGGCCGGTCTCCACACAGGCGTTGACGGGCTGAATGTGCTTTCTGCTTTTCTTCTTGGGCGAAGTCACGCTTTTTAGTTTTCCGTCCGATAAGAAGACATACTTCCTGTCCTCGGCGACGATCACATAAAGTGTTCCTTTATCGTGACCTGCCTTCGACATTACAAATTGTCCTATCATCTCTTCCACCTTTATAAAGTTAATATTTCGGGTGCGCCGTCTTCGGTGATCAGTATGGTATTCTCGTAATGTGCCGACAGGGAGCCGTCCGCTGTCACTACTGTCCAATCATCGTCGAGCCAATTCACATCTGCGCGCCCCATATTGATCATGGGTTCCACGGCAAGCGTCATACCCGGTCGAAGCTTGGGGCCTCTCTTGGTCTGGGCAAAGTTCGGGATCTGAGGATCCTCATGGAGCCTGGTCCCCACACCGTGTCCCACGAGGTCGCGCACGATTCCGTAACCGTGAGGCTTGATATAGGCTGCTATGGCGTTTGAAATATCATATAAATGATTGCCCGCAACCGCCTGCTTAATTCCTTCGAAAAAGCTTTCCCTGGTGACATCAATCAGTTTCTGCGCCTCAGGGCTGATGGCACCGACCGCATGGGTCCTTGCCGCATCGGAGTGATAGCCCTGGTAGATCATACCTGCGTCCAGGCTGACAATGTCTCCCTCCTGCAGGATACGGTTCTTAGAGGGGATGCCGTGTACCACTTCGTCATTGACGGAAACACAAATGCTGGCAGGATAACCGTTATAATGAAGGAAATTAGGAATTCCTCCCAACTGTCTGATCAGCAGGTCTCCTTTGATATCGATGTCCCGCGTAGAGATTCCGGGGCGGATAAACGCCTCAAGCTCCTTGTGTACTACGGACAGCCGTCTGCAGGACTCCCTGATCAGTTCAATCTCATGTTCATTTTTAATAATAATCATGACAAGGCCTTTCTGACAAAGATCTGATTAGCCCAGAATCTCTGTGATTGCTGTAAATACATCCTTCATATCTACAGTGCCGTCAACAGACCTTAAAACGCCCTTAGCGGTATAGAAATCGATCAGGGGCTGTGTCTGGTTGTGATAAACGGTCAAACGGTTCAAAACGGTCTCAGGCTTATCGTCATCGCGGAGAACCAGCTCGCTGCCGCAGGTATCGCACACACCCTCAGTCTTGGGGGGAATGTGCTCGATGTGGTAGGTTGCGCCGCACTTTAAGCAGGCGCGTCTGCCGGACATTCTTCTTACGATATTTTCATCGGGAACATCCACATTGATGGCGAAGTCGATCTTCTCGCCGATCTTGGTCAGCGCCTCGTCGAGAACCTCTGCCTGAGGAATGGTTCTGGGGAAGCCGTCCAATACATAGCCGTTCTCGCAGTCAGCCTGTGCGACTCTGTCAAGCAGAATCTTAACCGTCAGCTCATCGGGAACCAGAAGTCCCTGGTCCATGTACTTCTTAGCTTCCATACCAAGCTCGGTGCCGTTCTTAATATTTGCACGGAAAATATCTCCGGTGGATACATGAGGGATCTGATACTTCTCAGCGATCATCTTTGCCTGAGTTCCTTTTCCTGCTCCGGGTGCGCCTAACATAATAATCTTCATGTTGTCTCTCCTATCTTTTTCTTCCTATCTATACTTGTCTGTGCTTGTGTCTATTCCTGACCATTTGCAGGATCACTGCTTTGCCGTCTGCTTTTTTTGCAGCCGCATGACAGAGAACTCTTTGCGCGGCAGGCTTTAAAAGTCAAACCTGCACGCCCGGCGCATGACAGCTTGCAATGCCGGGAATAGATACAAATATTATACAGAGTGTTTTGTCAATATGCAAGTAAGAAAAATCGAGCAGGAGTAAAACTCCTACCCGATTTTTGGTTTTATTTCTCCAGGAAGCCCTTATAGTTGCGTACCAGCATCTGGGATTCTACCTGCTTCATAGTCTCAAGAATGACACTAACGATAATGATAAGACTGGTTCCGCCAAAGGAAACGCTTGCGCCAAAAATACCGCTAAAGAAGTAGGGAAGGATCGCAATGATGGTAAGTCCTACCGCTCCGATGAAAATAACATAGTGTAATACCTTTTCCAGATAATCACTGGTAGGCTTTCCGGGTCTGATGCCGGGGATGAATCCGCCCTGCTTCTTCATATTGTCGGCGATCATCAAAGGATTGAAGGTTATGGATGTATAGAAGTACGCAAAAGCGATGATCAGCAGTACATACACAACCAGACCGACGGAATACTTCAGCTTTGCGGGATTACACCAGTTGTTGGAGTTCATGTAATTCAAGATCTCGCCCCATACACCGCCTCCCTGATAACTGGTAAAGGAAGTGATGATAATAGGGAATTGCAACAGAGACTGTGCAAAAATAACAGGAATTACGCCGGCGGTGTTGATCTTCAAAGGAAGATTCGAGGTCTGTCCGCCAACCATCTTTCTGCCCTGTACCTTGTTGGCATACTGAACCGGAATTCTTCTGACGCCATCATTCAGGATGATGACAAGCACTACCATAGCAACGATGATCGCGAAGATAATGCAGGCTGCCAGAACAGCGGTTGCAGGTGCCTTTCCGAATACAAACTGATTAAATAATGCAGCCAGGTCCTCAGGCAATCTGGAAATAATGTTAATAACCAGAACGATTGAAATACCGTTTCCGATACCGTTCTCGGTGATACGCTCACCAACCCACATCAGGAATGCACTGCCCGCAGTCAATGCAGTAACTGCACAGATGACATGCAATGCATCATACTTGATCAGATAACCCTGTCTGCCAAATGTAATGGCCATAGCAGCAGACTGAATTAATGCAAGGATTACCGTCGCATATCTTGTCATAGCGACAAGCTTCTTTCTTCCGTCCTCACCGTCACGCTGCATCTCCTCAAGCTTGGGGATCGCAATTGTGAGCAGCTGAATGATAATGGAAGAAGTAATGTAAGGTGTGATGTTCAATGCCAGAATTGACATGTTCATGAAAGAACCACCGGTCACTGCATCAAAGAAACTAAATGCACCATTGGACTGAGAAGCAAACCAGTTCTGGAAAAAACTAGTATTTACACCCGGCACAGGCAGCTGTGATCCGATACGGATCACAACCAGCATGGCGAAGGTAAATAAAATCTTATTTCTAAGTTCCTTAATTTTGAATGCATTTCTCAGTGTTGTAAGCATTACATCACCTCAGCAGTTCCACCAAGTGCCTCAATCTTTTCTTTTGCAGATGCGCTGAAAGCGTCTACCTTCACATTGAGCTTTTTGGTCAATTCTCCGTTTCCGAGGATCTTTACGCCGTCTGCGGGATTCTTTACGATTCCTGCTTCCACTAAAGCATTTACATCTACGGTTGCTCCGTCCTCAAAACGCTCAAGAGCGCTCAGGTTGATTGCAACGATTTCCTTTGTATTTCTGTTGGTAAAGCCTCTCTTAGGAAGACGTCTGTACAAAGGCATCTGTCCACCTTCAAAGCCGATTCTGGGAGCTCCGGAACGGGCCTTCTGACCCTTGTGTCCCTTACCTGCAGTCTTGCCGTTTCCTGAACCATGTCCACGGCCTCTTCTAAAATTATCGCTGTGCTTAGAACCTTCTGCGGGTCTCAAATTGGATAATTCCATCTCAAACACCTCCTTCGATTATGCTTCTTCTACTTTCAATAAATGGCTAACCTGACGAATCTGTCCCTTAGTCGCATCATTATCAGGAAGTATTACAGAACTACCGATTTTGCGAAGTCCCATAGATTCAACGATTGCCTTGTTCTTCGGTACAGCACCGATGGTGGACTTTACCAAAGTAATCTTTAACTTCTTATCTGCCATTGTTAACTCCTTTCTGGCCGGAAGACACCTACTGTGCCTCCCTGCGCGATAAACGGATGATTCATGGCCTGCCTGATGCAGGCCTTGAGTTCCATTTACGCTAATACTTCTTCTACGGACTTGCCGCGGCTCTTAGCTACCTCTTCAGGAGCCTTCAGCTGGCTTAAGCCGGTGATTGTTGCAAGAACAACATTCTGCTTGTTGTTGGAACCAAGAGACTTGGTTCTGATATTCTTGATACCTGCAAGTTCGCAAACAACACGCGCAGGACCACCTGCGATGATACCGGTACCTTCGGGAGCCTTCTTCAGCAGAACATTTGCGGAACCGTACTTACCGATGAAATCATGTGTGATGGAATTGTTCTCATCCAGGGCGATAGAAACGATATGCTTCATAGCATCCTCTTTTCCCTTGCGAATCGCTTCGGGAATTTCTACTGCCTTACCGAGACCTGCACCAACATGACCGTTACCGTCACCTACTACTACAAGAGCAGTGAAACGCATGTTACGGCCACCCTTAACGGTCTTGGTTACACGCTTGATGGTAACAACCTTATCAGTTAACTCTAACTGGCTTGCATCTATGATAGTGTGTTTCATGGTGTATTCCTCTTCCTTTCCTAGAATTCCAGGCCAGCTTCTCTGGCTGCGTCAGCTAATGCTGCAATCTTACCCTGGTAAATGAAGCCGCCTCTGTCGAAAACAACTTCCTTGATACCCTTTTCAATTGCGCGCTTTGCAATTACGGTTCCCAGGTATGCTGCTGCATCAACGTTATTGGTCTTCTCAAGCTCGCTCTTAACTGCACTCTCAAGAGTGGAAGCGGAAACTAATGTATTCCCAACTGTATCGTCGATAATTTGAGCATACATATGATTATTGCTTCTGAATACTGCAAGACGGGGTCTCTGTGCAGTACCGCTGAAGCGGTTACGAATTCTCATGTGCTTTTTTACACGAATCTCTTTTCTTGATTCCTTGCTAACCATCTTCATACTCTCCTTATCTATTATTTCTTACCGGTCTTACCAACTTTGCGTCTGATCGTCTCATCGGCATACTTGATACCCTTGCCCTTATAAGGCTCAGGTCTTCTCTTGTCTCTGATCTCAGCTGCATACTGGCCAACCTTTTCTTTGTCGATACCCTTAACGATGATAAGGTTCTGACCCTCAACAACGGACTCGATGCCTGCAGGATCTTCCATCTCAACGGGATGGGAGTAACCAAGGTTCAGAGTAAGCTTCTTGCCGCTCTTTGCAGCTCTGTAACCTACACCATTTACCTCGAGCTTCTTCTCGTAGCCTGCGGTAACACCAACTACCATGTTGTTGATCAGGGTTCTGGTCAGACCATGAAGAGATCTCATCTTCTTGAGATCGTTGGGTCTGCTTACCAGAACTTCAGCACCCTCAACTTTGATTTCCATTTCAGCGGGTAATACTCTCTCGAGAGTACCCTTGGGACCCTTTACGGTCACTTTGTTATTTTCTGCAACTTCTACAGTAACACCTGCAGGAATTGCGATTGGCATTCTACCTATACGTGACATGCCCGTACCTCCTATAACTTTGATAGAAATAAATTAACTGTTACCTGTTACTTACCATACGAAAGCAAGTACTTCACCGCCGACCTGCAGCTCACGAGCCTTCTTGTCGGTGATAACGCCATGGTTGGTGGAGAGGATTGCAATACCAAGTCCGCCGAGTACTCTGGGCAGCTCATCCTTACCTACATATGCACGAAGACCGGGCTTGGAGATTCTCTTGATACCGGAGATGATCTTCTCGTTCTTGTCTGCGCCGTACTTCAGGGTAATGTGGATGTTCTTGAAGTTGCCGTCTTCCACTACATCATATTTGGAAATATATCCCTCTTCCAGAAGAATCTGTGCAATAGCCAGCTTCATCTTGGAAGCGGGTACATCAACTGTGTCATGCTTAGCAGTATTAGCATTACGGATTCTTGTAAGCATATCTGCAATAGGATCGCTCATTGTCATTGTTTTGTTCCTCCTTCCTTACCAGCTTGCTTTCTTAACGCCGGGGATCTCTCCCTTGTATGCCAGTTCGCGGAAGCAAACTCTGCAAATGCCGTACTTTCTGAGTACTGCATGGGGACGACCGCAAATATTGCAACGGGTGTATGCCTGAGTTGAGAACTTAGGCTTGCGCTGCTGTTTAATCTTCATTGATGTCTTAGCCATGAGAAAATTTACCTCCTTAATTCTTTGCGAAAGGCATGTTGAACAGAGTCAACAGCTCGCGTGCTTCTTCGTCAGTCTTTGCAGTTGTAACAAAGATGATATCCATACCACGGGTCTTGTCGATCTTATCGAACTCGATCTCAGGGAAGATGAACTGCTCTTTGATACCAAGTGCATAGTTACCTCTGCCGTCGAAAGCGTTGGGGTTAACACCTCTAAAGTCACGTACACGAGGCAATGCCAGGTTTACAAGACGATCAAGGAACTCATACATTTTCTCACCGCGAAGCGTGGTCTTGCAACCGATAGCCATACCTTCACGAATCTTGAAGTTTGCAACGGAGCCCTTAGCCTTGGTGAGAACTGCCTTCTGACCGGTGATTGCTTCCATATCAGCTACTGCATTCTCAAGAACCTTAGCGTTATCCTTCGCTTCGCCAACACCCATGTTGATCACGATCTTGTCGAGCTTGGGAACTTCCATCACATTCTTGTAACCGAACTTCTTTGTCATAGCTTCTACGACTTCAGCGTAGTAAAAATCTTTTAATCTAGCCACTTTCTGTTCCTCCTTCCTACTGATTAATCAATCACTTCTCCGGTAGCCTTTGCAAAACGGACCTTCTTATCTCCGTCCATCTTGAAGCCTACTCTGGTTGCCTTGCCCTTGAAGACAAGCATTACGTTTGAAATATCAATAGGAGCTTCCTTCTGAACAATACCGCCGTTGGGGTTAGCCTGGGAGGGCTTAGTGTGCTTGGTAATCACATTAACGCCTTCCACAACAACCTTGCTCTTCTTTACATCAATGGAAAGTACCTTTCCCTCTGAGCCTGCATCTTTACCGGCGATTACCTTAACGGTATCACCCTTTTTAATCTTCATACTTGACATATCGGACCTCCTTATAATACTTCGGGAGCCAGAGATACGATCTTCATGAACTGCTTTTCACGAAGCTCTCTTGCTACCGGCCCAAAAATACGGGTTCCTCTGGGTGTCTTGTCGTCCTTGATGATAACTGCTGCATTTTCGTCAAACTTGATGTAAGAACCATCCTTGCGGCGAGCGCCCTTAACGGAACGAACAACAACAGCCTTCACAACATCACCCTTCTTTACAACTCCGCCGGGTGTTGCATCTTTAACGGAAGCAACAATCACATCGCCAATCTGCGCATATCTTCTTGTAGAGCCGCCCATAACACGGATGCAAAGCAATTCTTTTGCGCCGGTGTTATCAGCAACCTTCAGTCTTGTTTCCTGCTGAACCATGATTTTCCTCCTTTGCCGCACCTACGGCTACATTACTTCACTCTCTCTACGATCTCAACAAGTCTCCATCTCTTGTCCTTGGACAGAGGTCTTGTCTCCATAACCTTAACGGTATCACCGATGTTACACTCGTTGTTCTCATCATGAGCTTTGAGCTTGTAGGTTCTCTTTACGACTTTGTTGTAAAGGGGATGCTTTACATGCTCTTCGATAGCAACAACAATTGTTTTATCCATCTTATTACTGGTAACTTTACCGGTACGCACTTTTCTCAAATTTCTTTCCACGATTGATCTCCTTTCTCCTCGCCGTCAGGCGATGCACCTTATGCTCTTGCCTTCTGGGCGATAACTGTCTGAATACGTGCAATATTCTTTCTGACTTCCTTGATTCTTGCAGTATTATCCAGCTGATTGGTTGCGTTCTGGAATCTCAAATTGAAAAGTTCTTTCTTTGCAGCAACAAGATCCTGGTTCAGTTCTTCAACGGACTTGTTCTTTAATTCTTCTACAAACTTATTAGATTTCATTATTCTACACCGCCTTCCAAATCTGCCTTAGAAACGATTTTACATTTGCAGGGAAGCTTATGCATTGCAAGACGCATTGCCTCTCTTGCCTGCTCCTCGGGAACACCGGCAATTTCGAACATAACGCGTCCGGGTTTCACAACTGCAACCCAATACTCAAGAGTACCCTTACCGGAACCCATACGGGTTTCAGCGGGTTTTGCTGTTACAGGCTTATCAGGGAAAATCTTGATCCAAACCTGTCCTGTACGCTTTGTATAACGGGTAAGCGCAATACGAGCTGCCTCAATCTGGTTAGACTTAATCCAGCAAGGCTCTGTAGCCACCAGACCGAACTCACCATATGCAAGAGTATTACCTCTCATTGCCTTACCGGTCATAGTGCCACGGAACTGTTTACGACGTTTTACTCTCTTCGGCATTAACATGATTATTTATCGCTCCCTTCCATCTGATTTCCCTTTGTAGGAAGAACCTCGCCCTTGTAGATCCAAACCTTAACGCCAACTTTGCCGTAGGTGGTATCTGCTTCAGCGAAACCGTAGTCGATATCTGCTCTCAGAGTCTGAAGAGGAATGGTACCCTCGCTGTAGAACTCGGAACGAGCGATATCTGCGCCGCCAAGACGGCCTGCGCAAGCTGCCTTGATACCAAGAGCGCCTGCCTTCATGGTTCTGCCCATGCAGGACTTTACAGCACGTCTGTAGGATACACGGTTCTCAAGCTGCTGAGCAATGTTCTCTGCTACAAGCTGTGCGTCTCTATCAGGTCTCTTGATCTCCTTGATGTCTACAAGAACCTTCTTGCCGGTCATCTTAGCAAGCTCGTTCTTGGTAACTTCGATCTCAGCACCGCCCTTACCGATGATAACGCCGGGCTTAGCAGTGTGAATGATTACTCTGATTCTGTCAGATGCTCTTTCGATCTCAATCTTAGCAACACCTGCGCTGTATAACTTCTTCTTCAGGTATTTTCTGATGTCATAGTCTTCTACAAGATAATCAGAAAACTCGCTCTCAGCATACCACTTGGAATCCCATTCCTTAATAACTCCGACTCTGAGGCCGTGAGGATTAACTTTCTGTCCCATTTGTTTGCTCCTTTCCTTACTTCTTCTCGTCAAGCACAACGGTGATGTGGCTCATTCTCTTCTCGATACGATAAGCTCTGCCCTGTGCTCTGGGATGAACGCGCTTCATGGTAGGTCCCTTATCCGCATAGCATGCTGCGACATAAAGGTTATCCTTGTTCATACCGTTGTTGTTCTCAGCGTTAGCGATCGCTGACTCAAGCAGCTTCTTGATAAGGCCGGAAGCGTATCTGGGGTTGTACTCCAGAATAGCGAGTGCAGTCTGTACATCCTTGCCTCTGATAGCATCTAAAACGAAACATGCCTTCTGTACAGAAACCCTTGCATAAGATAACTTTGCTGAAGGTCTTGTATCTTTCTGGGCGTTTCTTTCTCTCTTTATTTGGGATCTATGTCCTTTAGCCATAGATATGTCCTCCTTTCAAACTTATCTTACTTTGGACTTCTTCTCATCCTTACCGTGGCCTCTGTAAGTTCTTGTAGCTACGAACTCACCAAGCTTGTGGCCAACCATATCTTCGGTTACATATACAGGAACATGCTTTCTGCCGTCATGAACTGCAATTGTGTGGCCTACGAATGCAGGGAAAATTGTAGAACGACGGGACCAGGTCTTGATAACCTGCTTCTGTCCTGATGCATTTAAAGCGTCTACTTTCTTCAACAGGCTTGCGTCTGCGAAAGGTCCTTTTTTAAGTGATCTAGCCATTGTCTTTCCTCCTCAATTATTTGATTGCCTTACCGTTGCGTCTTCTTACAATCAGCTTGTTGGAAGCCTTCTTAGCCTTACGGGTCTTAAGTCCGAGAGCAGGCTTGCCCCAAGGAGTAGAAGGACCGGGACGTCCGATACCGGTCTTACCTTCACCACCACCGTGAGGATGGTCGTTAGGGTTCATAACAGAACCGCGAACTGTGGGACGGATGCCCATGTGACGCTTACGTCCTGCTTTACCGATATTTACAAGGTTGTGATCAACATTGCCTACGATACCAATGGTTGCGCGGCAAATAATAGGAACCATTCTCATCTCACCGGAAGGAAGACGAAGTGTTGCATACTTACCTTCCTTAGCCATCAGCTGTGCGCTGTTGCCGGCGGAACGAACCAGCTGACCGCCCTTACCGGGATACAGCTCGATGTTGTGAACCTGAGTACCTACAGGAATCTCGGAAAGAGGCAGGCAGTTGCCGACTCTTACTTCTGCTGCAGGTCCGTTCATAACCTTCATGCCGTCTGTCAGGCCCTGAGGAGCGATGATATATGCCTTCTCGCCGTCTGCGTAGCAGATCAGAGCGATGTTTGCAGTTCTGTTAGGATCGTACTCGATACCGATTACGGTAGCGGGGATGCCGTCCTTATTTCTCTTGAAATCAATGATTCTGTACTTTCTTCTGGAGCCGCCGCCCTGGTGTCTCACAGTAATCTTTCCCTGATTGTTACGACCGGCGTTCTTCTTAAGAGAAGTGCAAAGGCTCTTCTCAGGTCCAACCTTGGTGATTTCAGCGAAATCAGAGCCAGTCATATTTCTTCTGGAAGGTGTATAGGGATTATATGTCTTAATTCCCATTGTCGTATCTCCTTTTCATCTATTTTGCGCGGCTGTCTCTCAAGCCGCATACATAAACTGCTTCTCTTCAGAGGAAACCTTGGGTTCTCTCTGAAGGACGATTCTTATAATCCTGCAAAAATCTCAATATCTTTGCTGTCAGCAGTAAGGGTAACAATTGCCTTCTTGGTCTTAGCAGTCTTGCCGACTACCATTCCGCGTCTCTTGTTCTTGCCATCATAGTTGATGGTGTTCACGGACTTAACCTTGGTTCCCTCGAACATCTTCTCAACTGCTTCCTTGATCTGGGACTTATTTGCCTCGGTATTTACCAGGAAGGTGTACTTCTTCTCAGCCATGCCGGACATGCTCTTCTCGGTAATAACGGGTCTGAGGATTACGTCATAGTATTTGATGTCAGCCATTACGCATATACCTCCTCGATCTTTGCAACAGCGTCCTTGGTCAGAACAACTGTCTTAGCCTTCATGATGTCGAATACATTGATGGTGTTAACCAGTGTAGTATCGATATCTGCAACGTTTCTTGCGGAAAGAACAACGTTTGCATCATTCTCAGCGATAACAACCAGGCCCTTTTCAACCTTCAGGTTGTTCATAACGGTTACGAAATTCTTGGTCTTGATCTCGTCGAACTTCAGCTCGTCAACTACGATCAGCTTGCTGTCCTGAACCTTGCTGGTCAGTGCAGACTTGAGAGCTGCTCTCTTTTCCTTCTTGTTGAGCTTGAAGGAATAATCTCTGGGTACGGGAGCGAACACTACGCCGCCGCCGGTCCACTGAGGAGCACGGGTTGAACCCTGTCTTGCATGACCGGTTCCCTTCTGTCTCCAGGGCTTTCTTCCGCCGCCGGATACTTCAGAACGGGTCTTTGCCTTCTGAGTTCCCTGACGATTATTCGCAAGCTGCTGTACAACCGCCATGTGTACCAGGTGCTCATTTACTTCAACACCGAATACTGCATCGTTTAATTCGATTGTGCCAACTTCCTTGCCTTCCATATTATAAACAGATACGTTTGCCATCTGATTGGTCCTCCTTTCGCACTAAACTATGCTTCGACCTTAGTGGTCTCTTTGATGGTTACTAATGCTTTCTTGGGTCCGGGTACTGCACCCTTGACAAGAAGCAGATTCTTTTCAGCATCTACTCTTACAACCTCAAGATTCTGAACAGTTACTTTTACACAACCCATGTGGCCGGGCATTCCCTTGCCCTTAAATACACGGCTGGGGGATGAGCACGCACCGTTAGAACCCTGATGACGATGGAACTTGGAACCGTGCTTCATAGGTCCTCTGTGCTGGCCGAGTCTCTTGATCGCGCCCTGGAAGCCTTTTCCCTTGGTGATTGCGGAAGCGTCGATCTTGTCGCCTGCAGCGAAGATGTCAGCCTTGATCTCTGCACCCATGGTATACTCTTCAGCGTTCTCGAGCTTGAACTCTCTGATGTATCTCTTTGCGCTTACGCCTGCCTTCTTGAAGTGGCCTGCTTCAGCCTTGTTCACACCATGTCTGTGAATGATTTCCTTCTTACCATTCGCATCCTTGTTAACAATTTTTTCCTTCTTGTCTACGAAGCCTACCTGTACTGCGCTGTAGCCGTCGTTCTCAACCGTCTTAACCTGGGTTACCACACAGGGGCCGGCCTGAAGAACGGTTACGGGAACCAGTACGCCGTCTTCGTTGAAGATTTGAGTCATTCCGACTTTGGTTGCCAAAATTGCTTTCTTCATTTTTCCTCTCTTTCTGCCTCATCGGGCTTTCTACATAGCGGACCACACAATCACTGTTGCGTCATGACTGCCGGAGTTTTTCTCCTAACTCCGGACTCTGCCGAAGTCGTGTTCTTACGTCTAGTAGAGGTTTTGTTTTACTTACTTTGTTTTCATTTTGATATCGATGTATACACCTGCAGGCATTTCCAGTCTCTGCAAAGCATCAACTGTCTTCTGGTTCGGTGCAATGATATCGATCAGTCTCTTATGAGTTCTCTGCTCGAACTGCTCTCTGGAGTCTTTGTATTTGTGTACTGCTCTCAGAATGGTTACAACCTCTTTCTTGGTAGGAAGGGGTACCGGTCCGCTAACCTCAGCTCCGGTTTTCTTTACAGTATCGATGATTTTCTTAGCAGATGCATCCACAAGCTGATGCTCATAAGCTTTCAGTGTAATTCTCATTACTTGACTTGCCATAAAAAAAGTCGCCTCCTTTTCGCACTTTTAAACTCAAGTACGACAAGCGGTGACTGTACACTCTCCCGTGTGTGTCCTAAATCCTTACGCAACAAATCCGGACTCAAGAGCTTTCACACGTCGTTTCTGCATCTTCTGCAGACTTTTAAACGGTACAGTGACTTGTCGTCAGTTTTCTAACTTGACATTCGCTCCACGGAAAACCCGACCGCCATTTCTGACTGCCGGCAACCTCACGCTTCACAGCTATCATGCCACAGCAATGACAAGTATACACTGTACTTCCTTTTATTGCAAGCATTTTTTATAAAAAATTGTTCTTTTTTTCATACAATCCGCGCAGGGCTTTTGCTCCCCGCACTCCACGGCAGACAGCGCCGGAATACTCTCTCTCTGCAAGGTTTCTTTTCTGACCCTTTACAGTCCGTACGCAATTCTGTATAATCGAACTGTCGAAGGACAAAGGGCTCTGACAATAGCAGCACCTGCCCACAGGCTTTTATGATACAACAACAGGAAAGGATATGCAATATGTGGATAGCAAATAACTGGAAGGATTATGAAGTTCTGGACACCTCTAACGGTGAAAAGCTCGAGCGCTGGGGCGATTACATTCTCGTGCGTCCCGATCCTCAGGTCATCTGGAATACGCCGCACAATCACAAAGGCTGGAAGCAGAAGAACGGCCACTATCACCGCAGCACCAAGGGCGGCGGCGAGTGGGAGTTTTTCCATCTTCCGAATGAATGGAGCATTCAGTATCCGCTGCCGCACATGTCGGTCGGAACGCAGAAGCAGCTCACCTTCCATTTGAAACCGTTCAGCTTCAAGCACACCGGTCTGTTTCCGGAGCAGGCGACCAACTGGGACTGGTTTTCCGGTCTGATTCAGAATGCGGGCCGCCCCGTCAATGTTCTGAACCTCTTCGCCTACACAGGGGGCGCAACCTTGGCTGCGGCAGCCGCCGGAGCACGCGTCACTCATGTGGATGCCTCGAAGGGCATGGTTGGCTGGGCAAAAGAAAACGCCGCCGCTTCCGGTCTCGCGGATGCTCCCATCCGCTGGCTCGTCGACGACTGCGTCAAATTCGTGGAGCGTGAGATCCGCCGCGGCAACAAATATGACGGTATCATCATGGATCCTCCCTCCTACGGAAGAGGACCCAAGGGCGAGATCTGGAAGATAGAGGAAAGCATCTGGCCCTTTATCGAGCTGACCACGCAGATTCTCTCCGATGATCCTTTGTTCTTCCTGATCAACTCCTACACGACCGGCCTGCAGCCCGCCGTTCTTTCCTATATGATCAACACTACAGTGGCAAAGCGTTTCGGCGGCCATGTGGAAGCCGAAGAGATCGGTCTTCCCGTGACAGAGTCCGGGCTGGTGCTTCCCTGCGGTGCGTCAGGCCGCTGGAGCAGATAACTACAGCACATTTCTGCGCAGGAACGGAATGGTCCGCAAAACCACCGCCGTGAACGCCGCCGGCAGTAACGCTCCCAGGAAAAAGAGCGGAAGCGAGATGGCAATCGGGTACTGCAGCGGGGATAGATGCAGCATTTTATAATACAGATTCAAAAATACCGGATGTGTGAGATACACCGTAAAACTGATTGCGGAAAGTTTCTCCCAGATGCCGGTATTTTTTAGTGTTCCGGCATCGCAGTCACGGCGCAGACTGTAGGCTCCCGCAAATAGCAAAACAGCAAGCAAAACCGTAAACGGATAATTGTAAGCCATCAGAAGCGTATAGCTGCCGCTCACTCTGCTAAGCAGCATTCCGACCCCCACCGTCAGGGCACACAGCATCGGCAGGCTGCTTCTCTTCCCCGCCCGGTTCGTCGTCTGACCTGTTGTCGGATTCTCTGTCTGATTCTGAATGAAAGCCTCCGCAGTCTTCGTCCCGCCGCTTTTCCGCACAGCGAACAGATATCCGCATATATAATAGAAGAAATAGATCCCTCCCGCCGGTATTGCGCTCAGACTGCCGACGCCGAATACCCTGCCAAAGAAAGGCAGCACGCTGAAGCAGACCAACAGTATGCCCTGCAGCAGATACACGCTCCAAACGGGCAGCATGGTCAAAACGGCCCGTAGCAGCGGTGTCACAAGGTACAACACAAGAATCAGGTACAGATACCACAGATGCGCCCAGCTTTCTCCGCGAAGCACCATCGCCAGTCCTTCTGCGAGCATTCCGAAGCGGAATGTTTTCTCCGTCGCAATCATCTCCAGGCAGGCATAGGGAACGCCGAACAACAAAAGCGCCAACATGATTCGTCTGGCGTACCTGGAAAAAACATCCCTCTGCGTCACCTTTCGCGCAGGATTCAGGAACAGATAGCCTGAGATCATCAAAAAAACGGGCACGCTCCAGCAGACCAGATCCATCAGGATCAGAAACAGGCGAAACTGCCCCGGGTATGCACTCATATCGGTGTGATCCATAACTCCGGTCACAGTATGCAGCAGCACGACCGCACAGGTTGCGGCTGTTTTGAGTTGATCCAAAAAGAGTTCTCTTTTCATCCGGCTTCTCCTTTTCCTCGAATACCAACAGTATATCTGCTTTCCGCCGTTTGTGCAAGCGCCGGCTGCAAGGCCCGGCATCGCGCGGTGTAATCCTGTTGCCACTCAGGGCAAAAAAGATTATAATATGGTTGTAACTTTTTCTGTACCCGTTCGCAAAGAAGGTGCTTTTATGCGGCATGACCCGATCTCGAGATTGTTCCGGCACCGCTATCCATATGCCATACTGCTGTCCTTCCTCTGTATGGCGGTGCCCCTGTTTTTTTATTATATCTATTGCTGTATCTCAGATGCCGCCATCGTCGTCTCACCTGCTGTGGTTGCGCTCTCCGCGCTGTGTTTTGTGTGCTATACGCTGGTGTTTCTCTATATTCTTGACCACGCAGCCCGCAAATCAGCCCGACAGGAGATCCTGATTGCCGAGCATGAGAAGAAGCTCGCCGAAGCCGAGGTGGAGAAGATGCGTGCGAACCTCCTGCGGGCAGTCTCCCACGATCTGCGTACCCCGTTGACGGGCATTATCGGCAACTGCTATGCTTATCTGGAGAACGGTTCTTTCTTACAGCAAAGTGAAAAGGATGAACTTGTGAAAAACATCAGCGAGGATTCCACCTGGCTGCTGCACATGGTGGAAAACCTCCTGACCGTCACCCGTATCAGGGGAAGCAACCTTTCGATCAGCACTACCGAAGAATCTGTGGAGGAGATCATCGGAGAAGCCCTGCAGAAGCTGCAGTCACGCCACCCCGGGTTCGAGATTCATGTCTCGGTGCCGGAAGAGTTCCTGTGGATTCCGATGGACGCCATCCTCATCGAGCAGGTCATGATCAACCTTCTGGAAAACGCTTATTTCCACTCAGGCACCCATTTGCCTGTTGACCTGATCGTTACAAACTCACCGGACCATGTATCGTTTACCGTCAGAGATTACGGTACCGGCATCCCGGACGCCCAGCTGGAACATCTCTTCGACGGTGCGGGTTACACGAACAATGTCCCGGACGCTCAAAAGGGCATGGGCATCGGACTTACCATCTGCAAAACAATCATTGCCGCACACAACGGTACTTTAATCGGCCGCAATCACGACAAGGGCGCCGAGTTTATTTTTACACTTCCCAAAAAGAAAGCAGGTACATATGAACGCAAAGATTCGGATACTGCTCATCGAGGATGACCGCAGCATCTGCTCCTTTATCACAACTACACTTTGCAACAACGGTTATCTGGTCACGACGGCCGCAAGCGGTACGGAAGGAATCAGTCTCGCCGCTTCCAACAGACCTGATGTCATACTGTTGGATCTGGGGCTTCCCGACATGGACGGATGTGAAGTCATCCAAAAGCTTCGCAGCTGGACCGGCATTCCCATCATTGTAATCTCCGCCAGAACCACGGAGCAGGACAAGGTAACCGCCCTGGATCTGGGCGCTGACGACTATCTCACCAAACCCTTCGGACCGGCGGAGCTGATGGCCAGAATCCGCACGGGTCTGCGTCACCAGCACAACCTTGCGTCCGGCCGGGTCTACAAGGCGCTCGGGCTGACCCTGGACTTTGAGAAGCGGCTGGTAACGCTGGACGGCCGGGAGGTCCACCTTACACAGATCGAGTATCAGCTTCTCTCTCTGCTCGCGGAAAATTCAGGTCGTGTGCTGACCTATACTTATATTATGAACTCTATCTGGGGCCCGTATATGGACAGCAATAACCAGATCCTCCGCGTCAACATGGCGAACATCCGCCGAAAGCTCGAGAAAAATCCCGCTCTTCCCCAGTATGTCTACACGGAGATCGGTGTCGGTTACCGCATGCGTGAAAATGAACTCCGTTAACCCCGCGACGGCGGCGTTCGAAATTGCGACACATTTCAATCTGCACGAGTACGCATCCCCGCGAAGCGTTTTTCAGTATGGGGAACGAAGCTCCCTATAGGTATGATATGATACGATAGAGAAGCGGTGGGCAGTCTGCACTGTCCACCGCTTTTTTTAGTGAATGCCCTGCAAAAGCAGGATGATCTGTTCTCTGGTCAGTTCCCCGTAATACTGCAGCAGCACGCCGTCCTCATACAGAAAGGCTAATTGCATCGGCTCGCCGGGTATCACTGCCGGAATCTCTTCCGCCCAATCTCCCCTGAGTTTGACGAAGGGAACTGTCGTCTCCCCGAAGTCCAGATCGCAGCTTAAGTCGGTCGGTTGGATTCGAAGCCACAAGGTCTTATCGTCACTCACATACAGAAGGGAGACTCCCCCCTCAGTTGATGCGTCAGCTGCCCGGGTCTGTGCCACAAAGCGGTATTCTTCGGGCAGAAGTTCCTCCTCGATCCGGCCCGCTCCCGCCATGTCAAATAACTTCTCCTGCCACGCAACTCCGTCCTTCTCCGCTTCGGACTTTGCTTCTGTCTGCTGCGTGAGGGTCGAATGATTCCGTGTCTCTTCGCTGTATTCCGGAACATCCATCCAGGCAGGCTCCGTCCACGCATCCGCACTGTCAGGCAGATATTCCTCCAATGTTGCTCCCTCAGCGGCGATTCCGTTCTCCTGCCGGCAAGCTTCCTCTGCTGCATCTGCAGGTTCTTCCATTGCTTCCGGAGTCTGTCCCTGTATCGTTGTCATCAGACTCATCTTTTCGCTCTTATCAGTATTGGTCGGGAGCGCACCGGCTCCTCTGAGTCCGATGTATGCACCGCCCAGGAGTACCAGACACAGGCAGGCGGCACACAGTTTTCCGTACCTTTGATAAAAGAAAAGCACCTTTCCCCGGTCTGCCGTTTTCTTCTCCTGATTACAGCGCTCTAAAAGGTCTTCATCCACCTCGGAAAGCGCTTCCAGAATCCGAAACGCTTTTTCTTCTTTCTTGTTCATATCACCAGTCCCTCTTTCTCCAGGTACTCGCGCAGCTTGCTTCTGGTACGGAAGAGACTGCTCTTGACGGTGTTTAAGTTCAGTCCGTATCGTGCGGCAATCTCGGCATATTCCTCCATGTACCAGTACCTTCTGAGAAACACATTGCAATCCTTCTCCGGCAGAGAATGTAAAAAGGCATTGATCAGGCGCCGCAGCTCCTTCGCCTCCATCGCATCCTCGACCGTGTGTCTGTCAGGCACACATTCTGCAATTTCATCCAAGACAAGGTTCGTCTCTCCGCCTCCCCGTTTCAACGTCCGTCTTCCTTTCCACCGGTCCAGGGCCAGATTCCTCGTGATGGTTCCCAAAAAAAGGCCGAGCCTCGCCGGTCGGTTGGGGGGAATGGAGTTCCATGCCCTCAGCCAGGTATCATTCACGCATTCCTCCGCATCTTCCTTCTCATACAGCACATGCCATGCGATATTGTAGCAATAACGGCCGTATGCTTTCTGGGTCTCCTCCAGCGCCCGTTCTTCTCTCGCCCAATACAGAGCCACAATACCTGAATCTTCCATGGTAGGCCCTCCTTTGTACCTGTATACCATAATAGACTACATTTCTTTCAAAAAGTTCCTGAATGATTTCATTTTATCAAACTTTTTACCCAAGCTCGTTCCCGCAGGGCGCTTTCCCCGCTGCCACCTCACATCAGCGGTGCGATGATCCGCATGATCCAGCCGATGATTTTCTGCGACAGGGGACGATGTTCCAGCATCTCTTCCGTCTGCTCTATGCTCTTTCCGACAGTCTCCTGAAAATCCTGCTCGATTGCCGCAATCTGAGAGTTTCTGTAAAGGACCACGCCGCATTCAAAATGATGATACAGGCTTCGATAGTCCAAATTGACCGTTCCCACGACAGCCTTCACGCCATCTGCCACGAAGACCTTGGCATGGACGAAGCCCGGTCCGTATTCACAGATTCTGACCCCGGCCTGCAGAAGCGGCCCGTAGTAAGTCTTCGCCAGGGCGAAAGCGTATTTTTTGTCCGGAATATGGGGCATCAGGATGACCACCTCCACGCCCCTTTTCGCGGCATAACAAAGTGCAGTCAGCATCCTGTCGTCGAGAATCAGGTATGGTGTCATAATGTGCACATAGGTGTGCGCGGTATTGATGATGTCGAGATAAACGCTTTCCCCGACGCGCTCATCGCCGAGCGGACTGGAGCTGTACGGAATCACATAGCCGTCCGATTCCTCGTACACATCCCGTTCATAGGCATATGCCCCAAAGGATTCACTGCTCCTTGCTTCGGCATTCCACATTTCGAGAAACATATAGGTAAACCGTTCGACCGCCTCCCCTATGAGTCTGACGCCGGTGTCCTTCCAATGTCCGAACCGTTCCTTCTCATTGATGTATTCATCCGCAAGATTGATGCCTCCGGTAAAGGCAGTATGTCCGTCGATCACCAGGATCTTTCTGTGGTCTCTGTTGTTGTAGTGGGAGGAAAAGATCGGGCGGATCGGCGAGAACATTCTGCACTGAATGCCCTCACTCTCGAGGATCCTGGGATAGTAGTTCGGCAGATTGAACAGCACATCCGTACCGTCATACATCAGGCGCACCTCGACTCCCGCCTTTGCTTTGTCCACCAGAATGTCATGGATGGAGTTCCAGACACGTCCGTCGCTCACGATGAAGAACTCCAGAAAAATAAATCTCTTCGCCTGTTTGAGTGCTTCCAGCATATCCGGAAACTGGTAGTCTCCGAGGGGATAGTATTTCACGCTCGTGTGACCGAAGACGGGACTGTTATCCTGTTTCAAAAGATAATACCCCAACTGTGCCATATGCGGACTTTCCTGATGGAGCTTCTGCAGTACATCCGCGTTCTTTGCAATCGCGTCTTCGGTTTGCACGGAAAGCTTCTCCAATCTGCCCCGAAGTCTCTTCGCGCCGGGCTGAAAGAGAATCGTCGTATAAAAGACAGCGCCGAAGATCGGAAACATGGCAATCGGCACCATCCAGGCAAGCTTCATGTCCGGGCTGGAACGCTGATTGAAAATATAAATAAAGGCAAGCACGCCGATGATTCCGAACAGCACATAAAAAAGGAAGCTGTATTTGCGCAGCACAATATATCCTTCAATCAGAAACACTAACTGAAGCAGAAAGCCGACCAATATGATAAAGGTTCTGCCATAAATAATCGTCTTGATGTTTCCAAGACCATTCTTCCATCTTTCTTCTATTTTCATATCAACTCAAAGCTCCCATCGGTTCTTTGAACACTCTCACATCGGAAATTGTTTGTCTGCAGCAAGACACGCAGGGCTTGTCGGGGACGCCTTCCATTTGATACTCCCTATGGCTGTAACAGACACACGGACCTTTGCAGGGCACAATTCCAAAGGGTCTTATTCTGCTCTTTCTATTCTATGCAGCGGCACCACCAGCGTAACATTGTTACTTGTCTGGGTATCATCCATCCGAATCTCCCCGTCCATTACCTTAAGCGCCATTCCGACGGGCAGCAGATATTCCTCGCCGTCTGAATCTTCCGTGGGCTGCGCGGTGAACATCAATTCGATCATCTCGCGAAATGCGGGAAGAAAACCATCGCTCTCACCGACCACGCAGAAGGAAATGATATCCTTATGCGCATCACTCTCTGCCAGTTTTACGGTAAGCTTTACCTTTCCGTCCTCCCTGCGGTGGCGGCAGATCGCAGTGATCATTGCGTTGATCAGCTGAATCAGTCTGATCTCATCCCCCACATATACCCGTTCGATCTGCGGTTCCACAACCAGCTCGAATAGCTCTTCCCGTCTTTCAAACACAGCCTCCGTGTAATAGATCCAACAGCCTTCCAACATACATTTCAGGCAGAATCTCTCCCTCGTGCTGTTCATCCACTGCTCGTTTTTCAAACCGATGTGGTCCATGTCATCCAGCTGAGTCTGCAGATACCTTCCGATACTGCTCAGACTCCGCAGATACACCTGCGTTTTCTCAAGGTTGCCCTCAGCAAGTGCTGTGCTCGCGCTTTCGGTCATATGAATGGCTGCATCGATCGGCGTGCGGACATCCTCGGAAAGACTTCTTAAGTATTCTCTGTTTTTACGCTCGGCGTTACGCGTCTTCTGCAGCAGCAGTCCCAACTGTTTCTTATAAAGCTCCTCCGCCTTCACGGAATCATCCACATTCTTGGCAAACATCAGCACGCAATCCGCCGCACCCTGATCCGTCACCGGAAGAAAGAAGCACTGGATCCACAGATACTCTCCATGAAACAGACGCCGGTAGATGCAGGTTTCGCTCACCACATTCTGCTCCCCCGCTCTTCTGAAATTCTCGAGCGCTGTAAAGGTCCGGCACTTTTCCACTTCCTCCGGATGAATCTGTGCGAGGAAGTCAGCCCGGAAGGTCTCCCAGTCGTATGTCACAAAGGTCTTCATCTTCTCTTCACAGTCCTTAATGAAGATGCATTCACCGGTCCGGTAATTGATTCTGGCAATTCTGGGATAGGTCTTGCCCAAGGCCTCCAGAGAATACTCCATAAGATCCGTTTTGCGGTTAGACTGCGTAAATACATAATAGGCGGTAAACAGCGCCGCCAGGAAAAAGCAGATACTTGTTCCAACCGTCAGTGCATAGGTCTCATGGTCAGGGTTGGAAACCGTAGCCAGCACAAAGCCCAAGATGATCAGTAGCAAAACCACTTTTGGGAAAAAGCTTTTCTCTATCCTCATTTGCATCACTCTCTCGGAAGTAATCATCATACTATTGTCGCACAAACAGGGAATACGCCTTTGTACTCCCCTACTATCTACTATAGCGCTTCTTGCCGAAAAACACAACAAAAGCTTATCGCGCGATTCATCGCCCGATGCCGCAGGCCTGTCCGGTCGTATCATACAGCAAGGCTGATGCAAAAAGGACACCCCGGTCTGTCTGTAGGGTGTCCCTGAAAACTTTATTACGCAATTGTCATGCGATATCTTCCATTTGTGCCGTATAGAGACGGTAATAATATCCTTTCTGTTCCATCAGTTCCTCATGGGTTCCGCACTCAAGCACGCCGCCCTGATCCACATACATGATCTTGTCACAGTTTTTGATAGTGGAGAGTCTGTGGGCAATGATGAAGGAGGTTCTTCCCTGCAGCATCGCATTCAGACCCTGCTGTAAAGCGCGCTCCGTCTGTACATCGATACTGGAGGTCGCCTCATCCAGCACCAGAATGGCCGGGTTTGAAATCAGCGTTCTGGCAAAGGAAATCAACTGCTTCTGTCCCTGAGAAAGCAGGGAACCTCTCTCCTTGACCTCTGTCTGATAGGCATCCGGGAACCTGCCGATAAACTCATCCGCACAGACCGTCCGGCTGGCAGCGATGATCTCGTCCATGGTTGCATCCAGCTTGCCGTAACGGATGTTGTCCTCGATGGTGCCGGAGAATATAAAGCTGTCCTGCAGCATGATGCCCATCTGAGATCGAAGGGAATGCAGCGTCACCTTGGAGATGTCCTGCCCGTCAATCAGTATACGTCCGCTGTTCACATTATAGAATCTGGATATCAGGTTGACGATGGTGCTCTTGCCCGCACCGGTAGGGCCGACCAGAGCCACACTCTCACCCGGTTTTACGGTAAAGGACAGGTCATTCAGGACGGTCTTGCCCTCCTCATACCCAAAGGTTACATGATCGAAGGTCACCTCTCCCTCGATGCGCGGCATCTCCTTGGCATCCTCTGCATCACAGACTGTCACGGGCTCGTCGAGGGTCTCGAAGATTCTCTCCAGATAAGCGATGTTATTGATAAAGTTATTGAAAATATTACCCAGGTTCATAATAGGCTGCCAGAAGCGGGCCGCATATGAGGTGATCGCGATGATGGTTCCCAGACTGGTATTGCCCTGTCCGAACACAATCAGGCCGAAGATAAAGATAGCCGCCCGTACCAGAACCGAAATATCATCGATACCGGGCCAGACCATATTGCTGTACATAACAGCCTTCATCCAGGCGCTGCGGCATCTGTCGGACAGAGTGGCAAAGGTCTCCGCATTCTCCTCTTCTCTCGCGAACATCTGGGTGATTCTCGCACCGACAATGTTCTCCTGCAGGTAGGCATTCAGGTTGGAATTCTTGTTGGAAACCTGCTGCCAGGCCTTTCTCTGCTTATTCTTGATATACATCATAAACACGCCCAGCACAGGCACGCCCGCCATAACGACCAAGGAAAGCTTGACATCGACCATGAACATGAAGATAACGATGAAGACCAGGTTCATGATCTCGAGCACCACATTGATCAGTCCGTTGGACAGCATATCAGAGACTGAGTTCACATAGTTTACGACGCGGATCAAAATCTTGCCGTGCGGTCTGTCGTCATAATACTGGAACGGCAGCTTCTGCAGATGCTCGAAGATATCTTTTCTGATATCGTAAATAATATTCTGGCTGACGCGGATCATGATCTTGGAGCGAATCGTCGTAAAGAGGATCGCAACCACAAAGGTAACCACCAGAAGACCAACCAGCGTAAGCAGCATACCGATATCTGCCTGCGGAATCGCTTCATCCAAAGCCTTCTGGGTGATCATGGGTCCGAACAGACCCAGAATACCGCCCAGTGCGCTCAGAATGAGCGCCAGAATCATCTTGTTCAGATACTTTCTGATATAGACGAAAGCGCGGAGCAGGTGATGGTAGTCAAAGGGTGTTTCCAGCACTTCGTCTTCTTTGTATGTATTCTTTCTTGCCATACCCTATTCCTCCTCTCCCGTCTGTAATCTCACAAGGTTGTAATAGTAACCTTTTTGCGCAACCAGTTCATCATGGGTACCGGCTTCCGTGATCCGCCCGTCCTGAATCACCAGAATCTTATCGGCAGACTTCGTGGTAGAGATTCTCTGCGCGATGATCACCTTGGTGCAGGGGAAATCCAGTTCCTGCAGACTGTGCTGGATCTGCTTCTCAGTCTCCATGTCCACAGCCGAAGTCGTATCGTCCAGGATCAGAATTGCAGGCTTTACCGCGAGCGCACGCGCCAGCGAAATCCTCTGCTTCTGTCCGCCCGAGAGGCCGACTCCCCGCTCTCCCACAATGGTCTCATACCCCTCCGGCATCTTGGAGATAAAGGCCGCCGCAGCGGAATATTTCGCAAACTTCTCCACTTCCTTCTGGGAGATGGAGCTGTCTCCGTAGGCAATATTTCCATCGATGGTATCGGAGAACAGCAGGACATCCTGTGTCGCCAGACCGATGTTTTTACGCAGCTGCCTTAACTTCAGCTTGCTGACATTGTATCCGTCCACCAGAACCTCGCCGGCGGTAGGCTCGTAGAACCTCGGGATCATATTGATCAGAGAGGTCTTGCCGCATCCGGTCTCGCCCATGATTGCCACTGTCTGCCCGGGCTCGATCACGAAGGACACATCCCTGAGTACCGGAAGATTGCCATCCTCGTACTGGAAGGAAACATGTTTAAACTCGATCCTGCCGGCAAACCGCTCAGGTCTGTCGATGGCATCCGGTGCGTCCACGATGGCAGGCTCTGAGTAGTAGATCTCCATTACCTTCTCGGAGGCTGCAGAGAATCTCTGGAATTCGTTCATGATGTTGCCCATCATTCTCATCGGCTGCTGTACTGCCCAGATCAGGCCGGAGAACGCAACATACTCACCCATTGTGATCCGGCCGTTGATGATAAAGATACCGCCCACCAGAAGCAGTACCAGAGGCATCAGGTTTGCGAAGGTCTCAACATAGGGGAAGTAGGTCAGCCATGTCATCGCCGTCTTCTCATTCATCCGGGCGTAATCCTTGTTGCACTCATCGAATTTTTGTATCTCATACTCTTCCCTTGCGAACGCTTTGACCACTCTGTTGCCGGAGATGTTTTCCTGGGCAGCCGTATTCATCTGCGCGTGTTTCTCTCGAAGTTGCTTATGTCTGGGTGCCACCTTATCGCGAAACAGCCTGATGATCAGGAAGATGAAGGGCGCAATGGCCAGTACGCAGAGGGCAAGCAGCCAGTCCATGCAGAAAAAGTAGACCGCAGTCGCAAAAAACAGCGAGAACGACTCAATAATGGCACGCAGCACCCAGGCAATCATATGACGGATCGCGTCCAGATCGCCGGTCACACGGGTCATCAGATCACCTGTTCTGAAGGTGTTGTAGAAGCGCATGTCCTGCGTCTCGATCTTGTCAAACAGATAGGTTCTGATCCGGTATAATACCTTCTGTGATACCTTCTCCATATCCAGGCAGACCAGATAGACCACTGTCGTTCGCAAAAAAGTGAGCAGCACCATAGCTGCCACAAGCTTGTAAAAAAGGTCTCTGTGAAGGCTCAGATTTTCCGCGGCCTTCTCACCGGCCAGGAACAGATCTACGATCTTGGATGAAATGAAAGGTACCGTCAGCTGCATGATGTTATATACAATGGTTCCTAAAATACCAACTGCATATAAGACCCTGTATCCCTTCATGTTTTCCCAGAGCCATCCGATTTTGTGTTTGGGTTTCTGATTCATGCTCCGTTTTCCTCCTTGACGAGCCATGCTGAACTGTCATATCCCGTCTGAATACCATCATTCTATCCCTCAGCCTGTGCTTCGTAAATGTACTAAATTGCAGTCTGTATGTCTTTTTTTGCAACATAGACACACCAAAGTGTCCCGCCCGTGATATTGCCGCACCGTGCGGCCGCTGATGCGATCTGTTTTCAGCCCGCGCAGGTGTTCCTCACGGCGAAATCTTTACGATTACCTCCTGCAGCCCAGCATTCAACCCAGCCCTGCAGACAATCTGTCATAATAGGTATACAGCTTCTGGACGCCGTTCTCCAGAATATAATAATGCCTGATGTAGGGAACAAGCAGCACCATAAAGGCCAGCGGCAGGATAAAACCAAGGGCCGCCTCCAGCAGAAGGCTGATGAGCATGGACATCACGGTCAGCAGGGCGAATACCACCGTGACGATCAGATGCACCAGCCTCTCATGCTGGAAAAAACCAATGTTAGTCAACAGATCCCGCAGCACTCTTCTGCGTTCCTCCTCAGTCATCTCAGCCGCAGTCTGCTGCTCCATCCTTGCAAGATAGTCTTTTAATCGTTTCTCCATTGCGATCTCCTTTCGTAAACGCCCGTTTCGGAGGGGGCTTCCTCCTGCTCCTGCAGGATTTACGTAAAAGACCCTTCCGAAAACAAAGGCTCAGAAAACAACTGCCGGGCATCTGCCCGGCAGTCAAACTGCTTTTATCTTTTTTACTCTTTCGAACCATACAGCCTGCCGGAAATTAGCTTGTCCGTGAAATCCTGCATGTTCATCGGTCTGTCGAACAGATAGCCCTGAATCACATTACAGCCGACTTCCTTCAGATACCGGTACTGTTCCCAGGTCTCTACGCCCTCCACTAAAACCGTCATTCCGAATGCCTTGACCAGATGGGCGATGGACTCGATCATGACCTTATCCTTTTCCTGACCTTCCTGCAGATTTACCACAAAGCTTCTGTCCAGTTTCACCGTCTCCACAGCCAGATCGCGAAGCAGGGTAAGTGAGGAATAACCGGTTCCGAAATCATCAATGGAGCTTTCGATTCCGTAGCTCTTGAGGGCGTCCACGAAATTCTTCATTACGGAGAAATCCTCATAATCCGACATCTCGGTCAGTTCGATTTCGATGTACTTCGAAGGCACCCGGTGTTTTTGAAGGACCTCCACGATCTGTGCTACCAGGTTCTCATTCTGCAAATGGTGCTTGGAGAAATTCACGGAAACCCTGACAGGCTCGATTCCCGCATCCATCCAGTGCCTGATGTGTCTGCAGACCAGATCCAGCATATAGAAATCAAGCAGGCAGATACTGCCCTCTCTCTCCAATGTCGGGATAAACTCCATTGGCGGAACCACTCTGCCGGGCTGAACCCATCTAACCAGAGCCTCCGCTCCGCAGATTGTGTTCGTCGCCGAATCCACCTTGGGCTGATAAAATGCAACGAACTCCTTATTCTTCAGTGCGTTGGAGAAGCTCTCCGATACCTTCTTCTCGCGCATGGTATTTTCCAGCATATAGGTCTCAAAGGCCATCAGCTCCTGATTTCTGCGCCTCGCATACTGCATGGCAATGTTCGACATGTTGACTGCTTCCATCACGCCTTCTTTGCCGATGCCGGAATAGCCGGCTCTGATCTTCACAGGGAAATCCATCTTCACACCGTTGATATAAACAGAAGCATGGATGGAGGTAATCTTCTCACACGCCCTTGCTAATGAGCTCTTTTCTGCCAGCGCCACAAAATTATCTCCGCCCAATCTTCCGGCATAACCGTCTATTGACTGCATTGCGGCAAACAGCTGCTCGCTGAACTGTTTCAGAATAATATCTCCGATCTCGGTGGAAAACTGTCTGTTGACGAGTTTAAAATTTTTCAGATTGATAAAGAAACAGCACATCTGCTCCAACATGCCGGAAGAAGCCCGTTTCTCCGCAAAGTTTTTGATGCCGATCACATTGGGAATCCCTGTGGGGCGGTCTGTCATGGCGGCCTCCCGGGCCATCTTCAGCATCATAAAGCGTCCGCCGAAAATATACAGGCTCTCAGCCAGAAGCTGAACCGCCTTCTTGTCCTCTTCCGTCCAGACACTTCCTTTCTTTCTCCAGATGTGGATCCCGGTCACAACCCGGTCCGGATTGACATACCGGTTATGTATGCCGCCCTCTTCCTCATATCCCTCCGGATCCAGGAACAGGTCAACCGTGTCATTGATATTCAATCGTCCGATGGACAGTCCGGAAGTCATTGGGACTATGTTTTTTGCAAAGATCTCATGCATTTCGTTTTCATCCGCATATGTCTCAAGGGTCATATTATGATAAAAATCCGCGAATTGCACAGTAGTGATCACGCAACGTCACCTCCTAGCTCAACCATCTTAACAAGCTGTCATGCACATGGTGTATTCCGAATGCAATCCTTCCCTTGTTTGTCTCATACTTTAACCTAATTTCGGGCTCCCGTCAACATCTCCGTACATTTTGCCGTCAATTGTTCCCTTCTGTCGAATACAGAAGGCTTCGCAGGTATGTTTTCTGCTCATCCGTGATGCGGTAACTCTCAATGGCCTTACGAATCGTCTTGGCGTGTGTCCATGCAGGCAGTTTCCGCTGCTCCAGATAGGGAATCGTCGTCTCCCACTGCTTGGCAAGCGCTGTTGCAAAAAACCATGCCACCATCATGTTGACATAATACTCCCCGCTTTCAATACGCCCCGGCAGTTCGAGATACTCCGGCTGGAAAGCATCCCCCAGATAATGGCGCATGAGCATGCCCACACCATAGCGGCATACATACGGATGCCGGGAAGCAATCCATTTTTTCACCCATCCGAGCAGTTCTTCCCTGTGTCGTCCAAACACTGCCGGAGAGAAGGTATCGCACACTGCCCAGTTATCCACATAGGGCAGGAACTCATCTACGGCTGTCACGCAGGCGTGAAAGTCTTTCATACGCGAAAGCAGCGCTCCGTGCAGCAGGTTCTCCTCATAGTAGGTGTGGGGCAATTCCCGTAAAAAGGCAGCCTTTTGGGGCGTCCTATCTAATTCCGCCGCGTATTTTCGAAGCAGGGGCATTCTGACGCCGATCACCAGGTCCGGATCTATCGTTGGCATCAGCCTGCTCTGAAACGCAGCATATTGTTCCTCTCTTAAGGCAAACAGCCTTTCACAAACCGTTTTCATGCTGTCTCACCCTTTCGCTGCATGCTGTGTCATGCACTCAGCATCCCTTCTTGGCAAGGATCAAGGTCACCATATCTCCGACCTTCTGCATGGAATGCACTTCACCGATGTTGAACTTTACGCCAAACTTCTTCTCCACGGAAACTATCAGGTTGATATGCTCCAGGCTGTCCCAGTCCTCGATATCATTGGCGGTCGTCTCATCATTCACAACAATGCTCTCATCATCAAATACATCCTGAAATACACCATTTAACTCTTCATATACTTCTTCTCTTGTCATTTTGTGATCCTCCTATTCTCGCTTATAACTTATTTTTGGGAGATGCATCCCGTACGGAACTAAAACTTCTGGTAAATAAACGCTGCCGAGTCAAAATTGATTCCGTAGCAGCCGAAAATGATGACGGAATATAGCAGGAACAGATATAATATCCAGCGGAACACAAGGTTCTGCTTGGCAATCAGTTCTCTCAGGGACTGCTTTTTCACATAGCTTAGGATTCCGGAGACCGCCAGAATCGTTCCGAAGAACCATAATATGTTGATATCTTTCTGGTCAAGGCCCAGGCGAAGCAGGGAACCATCCGTCAAAATCCAGGGGTTGTAGACCGTAAGACCGTTTTTCCAGACCAGAAATCCTTGCTCCAGGCCGTCGTACGCCCGGAAGAAGGACAGGGCGACCGTAAAGAGAAGGAAGGTCCTGAGTCTCTGAAAGCATCGGTAGGCAAAAGTCTTGTCGTTGATTTTGAGCACATTTTTCAGGCGCGCAAACACCGGGGCGAGCATCTCGCCTGTGATAATGATCACGCCGCAAAACAAGCCTACGCCGAGAATATAGTTCCATTGGCCTCCATGCCAGAAACCAATCAGGAACCAGGAGATCAAAAGTCCGATCCAAGTGGGTATACTTTTGCCCATTTTTTTACCGTAACGCTTCTTGCACCTGCCTGCGAGCTTCTGCATGCCGTCTGATTTGAGAATCGGATAGAGTATATAGTCTCTGAGCCATCCTCCCAGAGTGATATGCCAGCATCTCCAGAACTCCGACATGCTTTGGGCAAGGAAGGGAAAGGAGAAGTTCTCGGGAAGCTCGATGCCCAGCATTTCGGATACGCCCAGCACAATGTCGATACAGCCCGAGAAGTCCGTATAGAGCTGAAATACGAACAAAATCATCGCAATCCAGACATAGAAGCCGGGGTAGGCATAGCTGTCCTCATATACCTTGTTCACCACAATGGCGAGCCTCTCCGACAGAATCAGCTTCTTCATCAGTCCCCACAGGATGCGCTGCAGTCCAAAGGTGAATCGCTTATAGTCAAACGAATGTCCCTCCAGGATATTGCTTTCAACATCCTGAAATCTGACGATAGGTCCGGCCGTATAGATGGGGAAATACCCGCAGAATGTCAGAAATTTCAGTATGTTTTTCTCACAGGCGCAGGTTCCGCAATATACTTCGATTAAATATCCTGCCCAGATGAGGGAGTAGTAGGAGATACCCATCGGCGCGGGAAATGACGGCATCGGCGCCGGCTGCAGGCCCAACAGACCGGTGACATTGTTGTAGATTCCCACGAAGAAGGAACTGTCCTTGAGCACGATCATAAAGCCGATGACGATCAGTACGCTGACTGCCGCAAGTGCTTTGGCTCTGCCCGGATGTGTTTCTCTGTTTCCTTCAACCAGTCGCGCGCCCACATAGGTCACCAGAGCGCACAAAAGCCAGAATCCGTTCATCAACAGGTCATTAGCCTGACTCAGGAAATAGATATTTGCCGCCAGCAAAACGATCCATCTTGCCTTTTTCGGTACAATATAATAGAGCAAGGCTACAATGCCTATAAAAACAAAGAAAACAAATGCTGTGATATTCATTCGTAATCCTGCGTGTGCAGTCCGTGCTGCGTCACGCCATCCTTTCTGAATTTCTAGAAACCGGGGGCTTCTTTAAAGCATCCCCGCCGGATTGTACCTTATCGGAACCATGAATTCACAATTACTTCATTCGTGAATTTGTCATAGGCCATCAGATATAAGCCGGAAGCGTTGGGCTGGAGCGGATTATACGGCAATCCGCCCATCTGGCATTTTACATTCGTGCCCTCTTCTGTCTCCATTCTGAATACACTCACGGTATCCGCTGAGTTCACCCTGATATGCACCTCACCGAGCGTATCCCGGGGAATATAATCCGTCAGTTCGCCATCCTGAATCACCCAGGTTCCTCCGTCTTCATATTCTCCGCCGTACAGGCCCAAAGTGTCATAGACCCGGGCAAGGTCTCTGTCGGAAGAAAGGAAGTCACCCTCCAGGGAGGCAACGATCACCAGCTGATCCATGTTGACTAAGATCTCCGCAATGTCAGCCGGCTCGGAAAGGGTCTGCACATTCTTCATTGCCAGCAGATGGCTCTGGTACAGGGAGCACAATTCCCAGGGCTCATAATCCGGCTCTCCTCTGTGGTCTTCCAGCCGGAAATTCTCCGCCAGGAAGCGTCCGATGTAGTCTGTCAGCTTTTTGGCGCCGGTATAGTTTGAATGACCGTGGTCAATGAAATCCGTCTGATAATCAATGCCGATCTCCGCCGCATTGCGGGCAAAATCCAGGTAAGTCACCCCGATCTCATCCATGTAGGCTTCCACCCCGTTGAAGATCCTCTGGGTATCCTCGCCTCTGTCCAATGCCGGCAGATAGAACACAACGGAAAAGCCTCGCTCTTGGGACAGTGCCACGATTTTATCAACGAACTCTTGATTGATCGGGCTGATCGGCGTCTGCTCTTTGCTGTAAAGCACGGTAAAATCCGGCATCCATGACATGATCGTCCAGTCATAGCAAAAACCGAGCGTATAGATACTCGGCATATACTGCTCGAAATCATATCTCTGCAATTCTTTATATCGGGTATGCACGATCGGCCAGCGAAGCAGAAAATCCTTCTTCTCATCAAAGGTTTCCGTGAGCTTGTCGATCAGTTCATAGTTTTCTTTGGACAGACGATACGCCAGCATGTTCCGATAGCGGTTGCTCTCTACCTGATAGCCTTCCGTCATCGTTGCACTGAAATCGACCATGACCACTTCCGGGGTCTGCGTCTTGAGCACCTCCAGGATGGAAGTATACGCGGCCTCGGTATCCTGCCCGGAAACGCCCAGATTGAAGGAGGCGATACCGTAGTCATCCCACAGGATCGCAGGATTTGCAAGCGAATAAGTAAAGCTCGGTCCGATAAACACGACATCCACTCTGTCTTTGTCGCCGATCTCGTACAGGGCCTGCACGGAAGATTTGTTCTCACCGGAAGTTTCCTTCCAGGAAAATATCCGGTACAGTCCGCTCAGCCCCAGAATAAATATCAGTAAAAAGGCGATTACTTTTCCTAACTGTTTCATCATTTTGCGCTCCGCTCTCATGGGACTGCATTAGTTGACTGCAATCACATGCTGCTTTTTCTCGTACTTGTTCGGAATCACGAATTCCCAGATGGTATTGTGGGATGCATCCTCCGAAACCAGGGAAAATCCCTGTGTCTTATAGAACTCTTTGACCATGGCGTTCTTAGCCGTCGGGTAATAATATCCGAGAATTCTGCGAACGCCGGCTTTCTGTGCTTTGTCGACAAGCTCGTCCATCATCGCGAACTCCATGTCCCGCTTCAGCACGCGGCAGCTCATCAGCCAGAGGTCGATATGAAGATCCTCCCCGTCCATACGGCCAATCACCACACTTACCACACCGTTGTCGCCGAACTTGTCCTCCAGCTTGCCGTAGAGAGTGATCTGATTCGGGTCTGCCGCGCAGCTTTCAATATTCTCCTGTGTCATGCGCCTGGTTGTCAGATTGAACTGATTGCTCTTGTTGGTCAGCTGCGCGATTCTGGACATATACGCCGGTACAAAGGCTCCTATCTCGGCGTGCATCTCCAGGGAAAGCAGGTAATCCTCGTAATTCTCGAAGGAGGCCATGAGGTTGTTTCTTCTGGCATTCTCCTGATACATCTCGGTCCGTTTGAGGTCGTCCTTGGAAAGTGTGGTCACCTCGAAGAAGCCGGACTTATCGAGCACCCTGATATAGTGCTCCGGTGCCCCTATCTCGGGGATAGCCACGCCGGGGATCTGACCGGCGATGATCGCCCTCTCGGCAGGATTGTCATCGACAAAGACAAAGCTTTCGGGAAGCAATGCCATCTCCTGCGCGGTTGCCGCGAGGTTCTGACTCTTGGGATTCCAGTTTGCTTTGATGCTGACAAAATCATCCTTTCTCAGCACACTGTCCGGTCTTTCCAGTCCCGCGAGGGCATTGGCCTCATCGTTCTTGGAGTTGACGGTGAGCAGAACGCCCAACTGTTTGTGCAGCTTCAGATAGGTCTGGAATTCGCTGTATGTCTGCGCAAGCGGTGTTTCCTGGCCGATCTCAATATTGTCAGGGCCGTCGTCTCCCACGATACCGCCCCAGAGCGTATTGTCCATATCGAGATTGAACGCCTTCTTATTCTTCCCGTAAATCGACTTAATCATGTTGGACAGATTGAAGGAAAGATAGGGAATCGCGGGAACCGCCACCGCATACTTAAACATGTGCCAGTAATACGGGTCTGACCACGAGTCGAGTCCGTAGGACGCCGCCAGATAGTTGATGTCACAGATATAGAAGCCTTCGTGCGTCTGCGCATACTCATAGAATTTGCAGTTCAGTCTGGTCACAAAATTGACTCTTCCGTGAATGTCGCTGGCATCCTTATTCCCCATCAGTCTGAAATAGGGATACTCGAAGTTATTCTGGATGATGGGACAATGGTAGGCTTGCGTCAGATGCTCCCAGCAGGAGACAAACTTCTCATACACATTGGCAAGTTTCTGATCCACTGTCTCTGCCGTGTCTGCGATCTCGGGAAAATCAATAATATTTCTGACGCAGGTACACACATAGATCAGGTCAGGCGCAAACGCCTCCAGCTCGGCGTTGGGAAACATCCCGTCCTCAAACCATTGATTGTATTCCGATTCATAGAAGGAGGGACGAATGCCCTGATTCAGCAGGAAAAGCTCCAGCACCAGCTTAATATTCTGCGTGGTCTGTCCGCCCAGAATCGCAATCTTTTTCTCCAGGAAGGTGACACCGTTCTTCTCCGCCGCCTCCAGCAGCTCCTTTCGAATGCTCTTCTTTTTCTTAATCATCCATTCAGGGTCAAAAGGGTATTCCAGTTCTTTCATGCTTTTTTATCGCCTTTCAAAAGTATATTGTGCAGCTGCCTGTCTGTGGGCTGCGAGACTGTGTCTACAGGCCTGCGTATTGGCGGAACATCTCGCCTCGCTGCTCGAAATTCTTGAAGTAACCGTAGGATGCCGACGCGGGAGAGAGGATGCAGGCCATTCCCCGGGGAGTGATTTCCTTCGCCAGGGCAACTGCCTCTTCCAGCGTTGCGACATATTTGCAGTACGCAAGGTCTGAGACCTCCTCGTAGATTCTGCGGCCCGAATCATAGGAGCAGATATAGAAGTACTCATCGTGCTCCCTCATATAAGAAATGAGTCTGTCATAGCAGATTCCTCTGTCCATGCCGCCGACCAGCACCGTCTTCGCATGCGGAGTCGACTCCAGCGCACGGATGGTTGCATTCGGAATGGTCGAAATCGAATCATCATAGAAGGAGATTCCTTCCTTTTCCCCGATATACTGCAGTCTGTGCGCCAGTCCGTCAAAGCTCTTCAGGGCCTCTCTGACGCTTTCACCGTCGATGCCGTACACCGTGGTCGCAACGGTATACACAAAGTCAGCATTGTACGCATTGTGCTGTCCCAGAACCTTCAGTTCATAGGCGGGTGTTTCATCAAAGCAGATAACTGTCTTCCTTGCCTTTGTAGCGATCTCGGGCACATTGTCGCCCACGAAGAAGAAATCGTCCGCTTTCTGATAAGCGGTCACATGCGTCTTTGCCTCAAAATACTTTTCAAATGTTTTGTAGTAATCCAGATGCTCTTCATACAGGTTCAAAAACAACGCCACATGAGGAGACACCTTGGTATGCGCAAGCTGATGACAGGACATTTCAAACACGACAACCGTCTCATCGTCTACCTCATCGAAGTAATCCAGACAGGGTTCACCGATGTTGCCGAGCAGGATCACCTTTTTGTTCAAGCATCTGCCCAGTACATGCCGGAGCATGGAGGCTGTGGTGCTCTTTCCCTTCGTACCGGTCACGCCGATGACCCGGTCGCGGTGCTCCTCCAGAAAGATTTCCGTCTGGGAGGTGTACTTCGGATGTTCTTCCTCCATCACGATCCCGGGGCTTTTGATAATAAAGTCATAGGCGTCCTCATCGATGCCGTCACGCTTTCCCTCAAACACATCCACGCATGCCGGCGTGCAGCACCTCGACAGGAAATGCTTTGTAGACTGTCCTTCCCGTCCGAAGCCCCAGATTAAGATTCTCTTATTGCCAAACTTTTCCTGAATATTCACTTTGTTAAGCTTCTTTCCAAATATTGATATAGTTCTTCGGGGATGTGATGCTCTGCCGACAGTGAGCCCAGCAGCTCATCCAATCCGTCGGGAATCTGCTCCAGATAGGATGCATAACGGTCCGTCAACAGACTTCTGCCGCCCCGCACCACAAAACGCTTCAGCGCAAAGCATACCTCCTGTCTGGTTCCGACACACTCAAAGGGCTTGTTTTCCTCGATGCCTGTAAGCTCTCTGAAATACCGGTCCATGCTCTCTTTCTCCAGAAGATTCTCTCCGAAGATTCCCACAAGCTCCTCCTCCGGAAGAAACGGCGTCAGAATCATATAGACGAACAGACATTTCGGGCAATTGCAGCACCAGATGCCCTGCTTACTCCCCGCATTGCAGCTTCTGAATACGCTGTGATACTGTCTGTACTCTGCAAACAGCTGCGCGATCTGAATCTCCGCGAGAGGACGCAGCATGCTGAAATAATGGATATCGGAGTCACACAGTCTTTCCATATATTCCGTGAAGTCCGTCTCGAACTCAAAGCTCTTGGAGTACTGGTGATTCACAAAGGAATCCTTCACCGTGCTCTCGTTTGCGCTGTTTTCATTGGACAGGGCAATGTATTTGACCTGATTCAAATACGCGGTGATCACGGTCGCAAACGCCACAACCGCAGAAAAAGGAATATGACCGTTCAAATATCCTTCCTCATTCAGCCGCAGGATATTTTTATCGAGGATACGGCGAACCGGGAAATTGCCGACAGCCCCTTCGCACTGAGAAATCACATTTCGGATGGTTGTGCTCTCATTGATGCTGAAGGTATAGACTCCGACATCTTTCAACAGCTCCAGAGAAACCACAGAATCTTTACCGCCGCCCACAGGGACGATGACGCCGGAATATGCCGCCTCATCATGCAGCCTGACTTCCTTCGCTTCCTCATAGGAAAAGTCAAACAGTTCCTCTTCGCTGATATGAATTCCGTTCAGGTACTGAAACTCTCCCAACCCATGATAGAAAAGCTTTTTCCACCAGGCAGCCTGCCATTTGGTGAGCGTCTGACACTGCACCTCCACGACCTTGGGACAAACACACTTATAATAGCTGATGGCTTCCACCATACCAAGGGAAAACAGCAGTTTCTCCAGAATGGCATCCGTGTGCGTGTGTTTTGTAGGGAACTGCCACTTGGTCGTGAAGTCGCAGAGTCCTTCTATCCTGTAACGGAAGTTTACCCTGCACAACCCTTCCGCAAACTCTGTCTCATAGCCCCGATATTGAAATACCGGATACTGCTCTCGAAATGTTTCAAATTTAGACACGATTGCTGCCTCCGATCGGATTGATCCAAACCTGCTTCACGCGCAGATTGTTTGCCGCTTCTTCATAGGCGGTTATCGCCAGACACTGCTTCTTTGCATCAAACAGCAGCACCCCGGGCTGTTCCTGCAGCAGATACAGACCATAAGTGATCTCACCGGTATCAGCGTTCTCAAAAGCAATCACATCGCCTGTAGTAGCCAGCTCGATGCTTCCCCGATAGCACTTCTCAAGATCGATCCCCTCGATTGCTGCCCCCTTACGGCTGCTGCCCTCCAGCGCTTTTGCCCTCTGAATCACCTCAGCTGCCGCCTCGGCACCGCCAAGCTTTTTCACCAGAACATCCCTGTCGGCGCCGCCGTACTTCACTGCGGTGTGGTCATACTGAAAGCCACTGGCCAGACAGTTGTTCCTGCTGTACTTGTTGATGGGGGATACGGTCGCACAGAAATACTCGTACCCTCTTGCACAGGCTATCTTCTCCGAGATCCATATCATTCCCCTCTGGAATCCCATGCCCTGGTACTTCTTCCGAATCATGATCAGTTTCAGGTTAATCGAGCAAGTCACCGTAAAACGCTCCAGTCCGATGCTCAGATCCTCGTCGTCTCCCCGGCCGTCATACAGGATACAGATGCCGACCAGCTCCTCCCCGTCATACAGACCCATCGAGAGGTGCGGTTCTTCCATACATTGCTCAAACATCGCTGCATCATTTCTTCTTAAGGTAGACTTGTCGCCCTCTATCTCCGATAACACCTGATCCTGCAGCACCATGATCTCGTCCACATCCTTAGCACTGCACCTTCTTAATTCCAAATCGCTGTTTTTCATACTGTCTTATACTCCTGTTACCTGCCGCAAATCAGTATGCGATACTTATACTCCTGTTTCTCTTTTGCAAAACGGAGCCTGGTATCGGACTCAAACTCAATCTTCCGTGATACGAACACTGTGTTCTCCGTTCCCTGCGCAACCCAGACGCAGGCACTCTTTCCGTCGTCCTCACAGCCGGAAATGACAGCATATTTCCTGTCCTTCTCCTCGCCGTACTCCAGCAGGTCACCGATCACGCAACAGTGACGGCTGCCGCAGAAATAGTCTGTTTCGAGTCTCTTTTGCGGAATGAGCGCTTCTCTTCTTCCTGCCTTCACTTTCTCCGCAATCATCCTGCAAAACGCCTGATAACTGTCCGCAATATTTTTATGATACAGATCACAGCTATGTTCTCCGACCGTCGCCGAAAACTCCGCCTTCTCATAGTTCAGATCAAATTTAATATTCCGAAGAGAATAGATGTCGCCCGCCAGCAGAGCCACCAGCAAGTGCTTTATCCCCCTGCAGGAAGCCAGATATCTCTCACAATATATCATCATAGCCTGCTGCAAACCGATTCCGCGATATGCTCTGTCCACCATGACCAGACGGGCAACGGCAAACGGTTCTGTCAGCCACGCGCAGTTCGCATCGCCATTGTGATTCTTCCCATATTCTCTGCAGATATCTTCACTATAATCAATGATGCTCGCCCCAATCAGCTTCTTGCCTTCAAACACCCCCACCACAAGACCGGACTGTGTGGTGACATACTGCTCAAGCATATATTGGGACAGCTGCCGGAAGAAAGGATTGTCAGGATACTCCTTCTGAATCTGCCGATAGAGGCGATATACCTTGCTCATATCAGGCTTATCACAGATTTCCACTCTGTAATTATGCAGAAAACTCTCCCTAAAAGCATATTTCTTCCTGCTGCCGCTTATGCCCGGCATCGTTTTCATGATAGCCTCGTACTGCTCTCCCTTGCCCGCTGCCCGGCAGGCTGCCTCGAGACGGTTGTCATACCCATATGTGCTGAGATGATTCTCCGCACGATAGTCCATCCACACCTTCTCCAGATAATAGATGTTCTTGAAGTTCATCGGCTGTGCCACCAGCTTGGAATCCTGAACCTTCTTACTGTGAACCGCGAGGAAAAAACGATAACCGAACAAATCATTGAGTATCTTCATCTGAAGGGCCCCTTCACTAACCAGAAGATACATACTCTCAAAAAAAGTCAGATAATTGGACAACTGAATTCTGGAGATCGGCTCGGGTTTACCGCTTGTGTCTGTGCCTGCCTCCCGTTCCAGCTGCGTGTACACATAGGCATAATCCGGGTTTTCCACAAATGTCTGATTCAAATGCATGACAAACTCTGCCTGCTGGAGTTTTCTGGACTCCACCATCTGCAAAAACAAACTGCCCGCAGCACCAATCAAAGAGACTAGGGCAATACACGCCTGATAATACTCTATCCTGCTTCGAATTGCATCCACATTTCCCATAAATATCAGCAGTCCCAGAAACGCCATGCACACAAAAACAATGGTCATAATCTGGTATACTCTTGCCCGTCTCTTCATTCTCTTTAGCATATTGTGCCCCCGGTATCCGTTTGGCGATAAGGTATTCTGCGCACAAACTATCACATTACAGTATATCACATACAGAGTTTCGTGTCATCAAAATGTCTTATTTTTTCCTTCATGATTCTATAGAATCTCTTAAGAAATCTTTTTAAGATTTTGTTGCTTTCCCTTTCGGAAATCCTAACAGTCGCCTGTTACAATCATCTCTATCATATACATCTCACACATAGGGGGGGCTACTCAATTGAACACTGAAAACAACACTGCATCCTACAAGAAAAAACATCTGTATCTCATCCTGGCAGTCGAGCTTGTCCTGATACTATGCATGCTCGCTATCCTATACTTCATGCTGTCCGTTCCCGACAAAGGACCGAAAGTCACGATTCTCGACCCCGGACAGCTTTCCATTCCCGACGAGATCGTACAGCAGAAGGAAGAAGGCACCGGTACCATGAAGGGCTACATGAACATCGCGCTCTTCGGCGTAGATGCCGAAAACGACAACCAGCTTTACAAAGGCAGCCGAAGCGACAGTACCATGATTGCAAGCATCAATCTGGATACGGGAGACATCAAGCTCTGCTCCATCTATCGCGATACGTACTTAAACATCGGCACGGAATACCGCAAATGCAACGCTGCATACTTCTTCGGCGGAGCCGAACAGGCTGTCAAAATGCTCAACAGCAATCTCGACATGGACATTGAGAACTTTATCACAGTCGGTTACAAGGGTCTGAGTAAGATCATCGACGGACTGGGCGGAATCTACATTGATGTTGACTCAGAAGAGCTGAAGCATATCAATAACTATCAGTACGGCTGTGCCAAAACCATGGATACCGACTATATTCCCGTAGAGGACGCCGGTTACCAACTCCTAAACGGTCTTCAGGCGACCGCTTACTGCCGCATTCGCGCTACCGCAGGCAGTGATTTCAAGCGAACCGCCAGGCAGCGGGAGGTCATCCGCGCCATCGAAGACCGCGCCAAAAAGCAGGATCTCGCCACTTTGACCAAGGTATTCAATGACAGCATCGGCGACATCTACACCAGTATAGACAGCGAAGATATCCTGACCCTGCTTGGCAATATCTCAAACTACCATATCGTGGAGGAGGGCGGTTTCCCCACCTCGGAGCTGCGCACGGATGTCAATTTCGGCGCTAAAGGACTGTGTATCGTTCCCACAGACCTCGAAAAAGGGGTCAGCTGGCTCCACAACTTCCTGTTTGACGATCCGGACTATCAGGTCACCGACACCGTCAAAGAGTTCAACGCCGTGATACAGGCCGACACGGCGGCCTACCGGAATCGGACGCAGAAGTAAGACGCGCCAACCGGCAAATGCGCCCCTTCGCCTAAGGACTGTATGTCTGATTGCAGACGCGCCAACCGGCAAATGCGCCCCTTCGCCTAAGGCCTGTATGTCTGATTGCAGACACGCCAACCGGGTATGCGCCCCTTCGCCTAAGGCCTGTATGTCTGATTGCAGACACGCTCTCGCTTGGAGTTCGTCGTAGCGGTACATAAGGCTGCAAAGTACGCAGCCTAAATACCGACGACTCACTACAGTCTGCAACAGACATACAGGTCTTGGCGGGGGCGCATTTCTGTTAACTGAGTGATAAGTCCGCAACAGACACGCAGGTCTTGGCGGGGGGGCGCATTTCTGTTAACTGAGTGATCAGTCCGCAACAGACATACAGGTCTTGGCGGGGGCGTAACTCCGAGCATACCATATGATACAGAAATGCCTTGGTTTCCTTTTCCATGTTATTATACTTTTGTCTGATATCATCATAAAAAAGGCTATCCAATCATCAGACCGGGTAGCCTTTTAAATCCTATGTTCCATTTCATTATCTACTGCAAAACAAATCGGATTTTCCTTGTCTATCGCATTCGCACGACATACCGGGACGGAAACTACACGAATACTATTTCTCACTCAGTAATGACGGTACATCCATGGGAGATTCTAACTGCTTAAATCCAGGCAAACGTCCTACCGGCTGATCCAAACCATCGTCCAAGTACCATGCTGCCTGCACAGCTCTCATCCCCAGTTCTTTTGCCTTATCCAGTTCATGACTCCCCCCGTCACCGACATATAGGCATTCCTCAGCAAATAGTCCAAGCTTCGCCAAACAGATTTCAAATATTTCTTTTTGAGGTTTTTTTACACCAAGTTCGCAAGATAAACAGGCAACATCAAAATAGTCCCACAATATACTTTGCTTTATAATATCTCTTTCTTCCAAATAGCAGTTTGAAATCAAAGCAACTTTCACCTGTCTCTTTTTTAATTCATGTAACATTGGTATAATTTCAGGATGCAGATGGTTGAAGTACTCCTTTTGAGCCTCGCTTCTTTTTCCGACAATATCTTGCAAAAGTTCATCCGAAAAGCAATCATTCACTTCCATGGAAAGCCTTATTGTCTCTTCAAAATTTCTGATTCCTACTGTACGGTCGCTCTCGGATGCGTCCCAGACCTCTCTGAATACCTTCTCGTCAAGTCCCAGATCAGCGGCTATATTCGCTCCTTTGTAAGAATCACTTCGACACATTGTAACCAATGTCTCGTACATGTCAAAAATAACTGCTTTTATCATGATTCAAATCCTCTTTCCCCGCTTCACAGGTAAGTTACATTTTTCTTTCTTCTTGGTCCCAAGATGGTATGCTCCGTTCAGCTCATACCATTTGCGAAAAACCTTGCTTTCCTCCACGATACCTATATATAGCGAGACTGCTCCCATTCTTTTTTCAGAAGTCTGTATTCCAGGCGTGTTTTCATATGTCCGTCATGCCATTCATAATCAACATGCTCTGCTTCTTTTATCATACCGTTTTTTTGCATGACTCTTTCGGAACGAATATTTTCTTTCAGACATCCTGTTGTAACTCTGTACACATTGTCCTGTGTAAACGCAAATTCCAAAACCTTATTAAGCGCCTCAGAGGTATACCCCTTCCCCCAGAACCCGGGATAAGTAAAGTATCCAAGATGAACGATTTTCCCTACAGGTGTATCGTCAATTACTGTATAACCTATGCTTCCCAGCTGTTCCCGCGTGTCTTTTAATTCCATGTGAAGAAAATAATACTTGCGACGGTCACTCTCTATGCACAGGAGCAAGCATAGTCAGCTCTATATCAAATATGTCAGCTGAACGCTTTCTTGCTAGTATAAGTTTATCACGCTAAAGCGTATTTGCAAAATAGAGTTTATATAGATTACTCTTCCCGGTTCAGGTTTACTACCACTTCCCATTCTCCGCGGACACTTCCGTCCCGGAGCATAAAGTTTCCAACCAGCTCATACTCTTTCAATTCTTCCTCCGATAACGCAAACCAGGATTCCGCAAAATTGATCCTCTCTCCGTCTATCTCCTCAATCCAGTCCGCCTTACAGTCCTCTGTCTTCTCTGCACCGTCCTTCCTGCGCAGCACAAACGAAGCATATCGGTCCGCCTCCCGGAGGCTGCCCCGACACTGCTGCACGCGTAAGACTCCCCTATCATAGGACAGACCGGTGATGGTCAGCGCCTGTTTCATAGAGGCGCTCCACTCTGTCACAGCCATGACACGCGCCGTTCTGTCGTCGTCCAGATAAGGGATCCCTGACCTGCCGCTCTCGCTTCCGCTGATTCCAATGCATTGAACCGTCTTCTCCGCAGGATCTGGAAGCAGTGCCTCCAAAGAGACAGACTGCTTCTCCTCCACACAATTTGTCAATACCATAGCTACACCGAACTTGATCTTGTTCCTGTCGAACGGCTTATCTGACTGAATCTGAATCAGAAAATAGGCCTTATCCTCCGCCTCATCATATTTAAGGAAAGAACATCCGCTGCTTACCAGCTGCTCTCCGTAATTACTGATGCGATAGCTGTCATACAGATCGACCATGCCGTGAATCAGGTCCTTGCCGCTTCCCTGCGCATCACAAAAAGACACAAGCACCTTTGCCTGATTGCCCGCAACATTGACAGCCTCGACCTGCAGGGTCAGACCGTTGCGGGTACAGCTGACCTCCTCCGGCAGTATATCGTCTGCAAGCGACGGCACCAGCTGCTGCACCAGACGATAAACGGCTGGACTTGACTTCGCAAGCGCGGGTACCGCCAACATACATATCAGGCACAGAGACAGCGCGGGTATTGCGATCGGCCGTATGATACGCATCCATTGTCCCCTTTTCGAAGCAGTCTTCTCTTCTGCTTTCTCATACAGTTCCTGCAGCCGCTCCGGGCTGACACGAACCTTCTCAAACTCCTTTTGATATTCTTCCCGAAACATCAGATCTCCTCCTTCAACAGTTCACCAAGCTTTTTTCTCGCCCTGGTCAGACGGGTACGGACAGCGGACTCCTGCAGGTCCAGACAAGCGGCAATCTCCTCCACAGACAGTTCCTCGTAATAAAAAAGATGAATGACAACGCGGTATTTTTGCGGCAGGCATCTGACTGTGTCAATCAGTCCACAGCCCTGCACGGTTCCACTGCCGGAAGGATCCGCAATCCCTCTGTCTTCTTCCTCATACTCAGACAGGCTGACCACCCTTCTTCGCCAGGCAGTCTTCCACCAGTTTTTGCATGTGTTGGTCGTGACTCGAATAAACCATGCCTTCTCATGCTCTGCATTCTCGAATGCAGGCTCCCTCATGATATATTGCAGGAAAACCTCCTGATGAATGTCATCCGCGTCCGCCCTCGTTTTTACCAGTGAATACGCAAGTCGATAGACCATGGGCGAATATGCTGCAATTACACTCTCCATGTGTTCTTTTCTCAAATCCGCTGCGCAGCGCGATTGATTGCTCATGCATCCACCTCCTTCACCGGTAATACAGGATAAACTGTAAAAAGGTTACAAAAAAAATCTGTTTTTAATATTTTTTCTTCAGTCTGGATATCTCCCTCTCAAAACGGTCAATCTGTTCTCCGTCCATGACGCCATAATCCTGCCGCAGACAGTCGATGATTCTTCGATAAGTGGACACGGCCTCCGGATACAGCCCCCGCATTTCAAAGATCTGTCCCATGGAGCACAGGCCGTCATAGATTCGCGGGCTTTCCTGCATGGTAAAAGATTTCTCATACAGGTCCAGCGCTTTTTCCCATTCGTTCAGCTTTAAATATCCATCTCCCAGACTGCAGTAAGCCTGCCAGACATCCGGGAACTCCTCAATCATACGCTCCCAGGTCGCGCGCGCTTTCACCGGATCTCCCTTTCCGAACGCAACATCGCCCAGATACAGCAGATACTGATGGTTCTTCTTTGCCTTCTTCATCTGCTCAATGTACGGAAGGGCCTCATCATAACGGGCATCTGCCAGCATATTTTCAATCAGTGCATATAATCCAAGATAATTCATTGGGTTCTTATCCAGAAACTCCCTAAAGTATGTAATCACATCGAAGTGATTGTCATACCACTCATCTCCGCACACACCATTGTTAGCCTCCAGAAACGCCACCCATCCGGACTTATCGTCCGGGTCAAGCTCCAGCACCTTGCTCGCATACAGCGAAGCAGTAGCGTGATCAGCCGCCGCCCTGTGATTATACAAATACGCCAGATTGCTCATGGCTCTGGTATCCCCGGGATTCTCACGAAGCACTTTTTCCAAATAAGCAACCGTTTGGTTGAAAGTCTGCTCGTTGATCCTACGCTCATGCCAGAACATATTCTCGATACGATTCATCTGCTCCTCATAAGGCATTTCAAACAATTCGTCAATACTCACGCCGAAGAAAACCGCTATCTTCGGAAGAAGGGAAATATCGGGCGTACTCGAACCGGTCTCCCATTTCGAGACAGCCTGAAATGTCACTCCCAGATACTCAGCCAGTTCGTCCTGCTTCACATGCTTCTGTTGACGAAAATACTTAATTTGTTCTCCTATCATAATCTCACATAAATCCGATGATTCTAGAGGATAATCGGATGATTCCTTTCTCCCGGATATTACCGGGCATCTACCTCAACTAATATTAGAATTACTGTGATCACATCTTTCTTACAATCACTAATATACATCATCTTTTTCAGTGTTTCAATCGAGGTGTTTTTTAGTTTACTCTACTGCCAGTTGATTTCTGTGCAACAGACAGGCGCTCCGTTTCGCTCCCATGGTTCTTTCCTCAGCAAACAGAACATCCCGTGCGCAGAGACCGCAAAAAGAGGAGGATGCTTTTCAACACCCTCCCCCAATCATTCCGCTATTGGGTAATCTTTGACTCCCGCTTTTCGCTCTCATAAATCAAGCTCTCACCCGCAGAAACCTCTTTGTGGATCCTGCCTTGACATCATACGCCTCTGAATTGCTGCTCCGGCAGATTTAGGAGCTGCCTATAACAATTCGATCACATACTCTCTGTTGAAAGAATGACCGCTTTCCAGCGCATTGGAATACTCTCTCTCCGCCAAGGTTCCCGCAAAACCCGCCCGATCGCATCGGCCATACCATGGTTCGATACACACAAATGGAGCATGTGCTTTGGCAGGGGACCAGATTCCGAGCAAAGGCGTATCAAACCTAACCTGCAGAAAAGGTGTATCGCTCCTGTCTCGCAGCGTAACAGTATGAATATCCTTCGCATCGATAATCAACGCATCCTCATCAAACAGCTCATCCGTCAGTTTCAGAATACCGTTGGAAAGCTCACAGTAGGCAGTCTTCTCTCCCAAAACGCCTGCTTCGGTCAATACGCCGCACGAAAGCTTTGCCTGATTCGTATGCAAATCCAGAGAATAACCGTCCAAGCCGCCCTCACAATGAAACGCCGGGTGCGCTCCGATGGAAAAGTGAAGCGTCTCCTCCCCTGTATTGATCACTGTCCACATGACATGTACCATACTGCCTTCCAGGCGATAGCCGAGACGCAGCTTGAACTCAAAGGGGAAGTTCGCGCTCCACTTCTCATCCTTCATCAGCTCCAACCATACCGTGTCCTCTGTCTGCTCGGCCACTTCAAACTCACTGTCTCTTGCAAAACCATGCTGCGGAATCTTTTCGTAAGTCACACCCTTGTAAGTGTACTTCTGCTGTTCCAGCTTTCCCACAAACGGAAACAGGACCGGCGAAACCCTTCCCCAGTACTTCGGATCACCGCACCACATATACTCCCGCGCAGTATCGTTTGCCGTCAGCCGGACAAGCTCCGCTCCGTGCGTGTTGATCTCTATCGTCAAGGCACTGTTTTGTAATAACACACTACTCATTCCTTATCCTCCCAGTTTCTGCTTCCTTGAGGCAACATACTCCTGACAACACTAACTGTTCGTCAGAGCGTACATCTCTACAAAGTCTACTCAATTTCATTATAGCACCAGTCCGTTCCGGTCACAAGAAGCATTCGTGGGAATGGATAGCTTCGTTATAGGTTATGACCATCCCTAAATAATGCATTCCTGCTCCAGCTTTATGTTTTCCTTCAGCATAAATCCAATTACCTCGCCAAATTCCTTCTTTTCTCCTATTTTCTCCAATCTCTTTCGATCTGTCTCAGTCAGACACTTTCCATATTGCCTATATTGCTTTAATGTATCCAAATCCATATGGTAACTCGTAAATGGAATACCAGTCTTTTCCCGCAAATCCTGCAGAATGGCAAATCCTCCCGCATCGATATCGCCAAAATGATAATACTTTGCATCCGGAATGATCTCATAAACCATTTTTAACAAGGTTCTTCGAATCCTATTATGATATCCACCAAGGTAGATGAAAAGGCTATCCTTCTCCCAATATCTAAAAAAAGAAGTAAGATTTTCTATTGTGATTACTTTCTTTATTCTGCTTAGATCAGAAAACTGAATACCTGCAAGATCTTCTCCGGAAATACCTATCCCCTGCTTTAACAGAGATAAATCTACTACCTCTTCACCGATTGAAATCCTAGCATCCCCCTTAAAATACACATAGTTAGGAGTTCGATAAATCCCATATTCCGCTAACAATTCCAAGGTATCCATTTCCAAATTTTCATCTGAAAATTGCCGAAATACTTTAACAATACGACTTTCTATCTGTTCAAAATACTTAGAATCCTGAAAATGCATGATAGAAAATTCCCGGATATAGCATGGTTTCCTATTTTGTTCTACCAATACACATGCCCGAAGGAATTTCTCCGTTTCCTTTATATTATCTAATGCAATGTATTCTTTGACTGACTGATGTTTTCGCAACCGTTTCAAAAGATACCTTGCAAAAGCCACTGTAATAGGTGCTTTCACATCCAGATATTTCTGAAGCAAAACGATATTCTCTGCTTCCAATCCTTGCTTTGGCTTGCGTCCAACATATTGATAAGCCTCTTCTATGTGATCTGTCATCAGTCTAACTTTCTGAATTAGATAATCCTGCTTGTTATCCTTCCAAATAATACGGATTAGCTTTTTGTTTTCCAATAGTTTCATCAAGACGTGAATACTCTCATATTCGTTAGAACTCTCATCAAAATAGGAAGGGAGCAATGTTTTCGTAAAACGGAACTCGATTTGTATCATCCGCTTATTCTCTCCTGTAGATAACAAACTATTCTCATATGTATCCAACAGATGGTTTAATACCTTACGATCATACTGCACCATTGATATACCTCTCTACAAAGCTTACCTTCTCATCCGTCATTACCAATAACGTTTCTTCAACAAACGGACTGATATACTGTATTTTATCAGGAGGCGCTGCAATCAGAATCTGTAATGGCAGTCTTCTTAGGAATTCCAAAACGCCACCGATTCTTTCATCATCCATGTTATTAAAGGCCTCATCAAAAAGCACAAGACCTATTGCTTCTCCTCCGATATTATTCTTATAGAGCTGAACAAAAGATGCTGCCACCGTCACATAAAATGGTGTCTGCGTCTCACCACCGCTCTTTTCCTCACACACCTTGGAATACAGAGAATAATTACCATCACTATGAATGATGCGGATATCATAATCCATATAGGTTCGATAATCTGTAAATTCATCCAATGCTTTCGCATTATTGTCATTATCCAATGCAAGACGTTCAAACAATTCATCAATTACCGCTTTATGATTTTCATGGAACAAACCGCTAAAAATAGATTGGCCCTGCATAGCATTGAAATCATCCATGATCATTTCATAATACTGTCTATACCTTTTACTTGGCATATATAGAAACTCATACTTTTCATTGCTAAACACAATATCATTAAGTGCCTTATTCAGCTCCTTAAACTCAGACTGCGCCATCTTCATGTTTTCCTGCAATTTGGACAGGAACTGCTCTCTAAACTCTTCTTCTGCTGCCTGTCTGGCAGCATCTACCTTTCCTTCATACTGCAGAAGTTCTGAATTCTTAAGCTTCATATATTCTGTTTCAAAATCCGGATAACCTTCCATCGTGGCCGGCGCTCCAAAATCATGGGCTGTTTTATATTCACCCATTAATTCCTTCATGGAATCTACCGCCTTATCCACAAGTGTCTGATTCGCTTTTCTCCGTCTCAGATAATTATCCCGAAACTGTGAGAAAGATTTATCCTCTGTCTGTTTCTCATATTCCTGCTTCCAGACAGGCAGAGCATTCTCGGCTTTTGTTCCCAGTTCCTCGTAAATAACTGATTTTTCAGCATGCTTTATCTGACCATTTGCTACCTGCTCTTTTGTCAGGCTGATTCTTTCTTCCGTTTTGCCTGCTGCTCTGTTTAATGAGTCTAATTTAACAGTTAACTCTCCCAATATTTTCTCTAATGTTGAAAGTTGTATCTGCTTCATAATCATATTGGAGTTCTTCTCCAGAGTAGCAATATTTTCTTTACATTTATTGATTTCCAGATCAACATGACGCAAATCACCAATGACATCTAATCTGTACTTAATATCTGTATCCTGCTCTGTTCCCAAAGGTTTCAGAACAAATTCCAACTGTTCCAGTTTTTCATGAAGCTGATCCAATTGTTTCATGATCTCTTCCCTTTTTTCTCTGGCTTGTTCTAACTGTACCTTCAGTGCATTCTGACCAATATATGGGGTTTCAAAAACAGCCGGCTTTATGGCGCTGGCTACATTATTCTGATATTTCATGCACTCCTTTGTAATAGAGGTTTTATAATTTTTCAAATCCCGGTAATGGGCACACATATGCACTTTTCCCAAAATCATATTGATATAACGCTTTGCATATTTATTTTTCGAGGTTACGACTGTAGCCAGCGAACCCTCCGGTGCCGTATCATACTGATCCAGATTCTGTGTATTAATGAGTCCAACCCCATATGCCTTTTTCTCTTTTCGAAGTCTGTCATATATTCCCAGTGCAATGTCAAAATTCTCCGGTTCCACCAAAATATAGAATCTCTGCGTATTCAAATAACCCTCTACTGCGTTTCTCCAAGAATCATCCGTGATTTCCAACATCTCACATAAAATACGCGGTTCCGGCGTTCTGCCAATGCGCTGAAATTCTTCTTTTATAGCCGTTCTGACACGTTCCACATCTTCTGCATAGGATAACTTTTTCTTCATTAATTGTTCTATTCTTCTGTCCAGCTCCTGCTTTTCGCTGCTGACCCTTGCTTCTTCAGCAGAGCTTTCGGCCCGCTTTTTGAATATCTTATCTCGCATTTCATTTTTATATGAAATCACATACAAAAGCGTATCCTTCATATCTGCCAGATTAATATCTTTATCCTTCCTGCAAAGATATTCGTAATAGATTTTTACAGCGTTATCTACATCTTTGACCTCCAACAGTTTTTCTAACTGTCCCTTCGCCATATCTATACTTTCCTGGAGTAGTTTGCGTTCTTCCAGCATTTCCTCCTTTTTTCCTACCAATAAACGCAGCTTTTTCTCCTGTTCATCCTTTGCCAGAAAATCCTTATCCGTTGCAAGCTCAGCCCGCAAGTCGTCTCTAATCTGCTGTTTCTCTGCCTGCTCTGCTCTCACCAAACCAATCTTCTTATTCTGTTCCTCCAGTCTGAAGGTATCAGACTGTATTTCTAATTGCATCCTATTGATATCTTCACCAATCAGATCAGCTTCCGCCCTGGCAAGGTAATATTCGTACTGTCTGTCCTTTTGCAAACCATCCACTGCCTGATCATGCATTGTACCTATTTTTTCCAATCTGCCAATACGGATTTTCACGTTCTCCAATGTACGTTGCAAATCCTGATATGTACGTACATTTTCACGCAGCACATCAATATTCACTTCTTTTTCATCTAATACATAGGAATAAACAAAATCTTTGATATCGTCGATTGGTCTGAAAGCCAGAGCTTTGGGAATCAGTCTGAAAAACTTATCCTCAATTCGTCCAAACCTGTTTTTGATCATAGACCTGGCCTCTTTGTCCGTCGTACACCATTGCTTAATCTTCTTAGCATTCGTTGTTCTGAACTGATTGATTGACTTCGGTGTCTTTCCTTGAAAGAAGAGAGAATCCTCGAGGCGAATACCATCCATCAGATACCTTGCCGTTTTTTCCTGTCCTTCAGAAGCAGAATCTACCACTGCACCTACCACAAAATACTTATCTCTTTTTTCTTCGTAGAATTCCAACGCAATATGTGCACTGATTTCACCGGAACGCTCATACGGTCGGTTCTCCCGTCCTGTTTTGCAGCGAATATATCCTGTCAGTTTTCTCTTTCCATTCTCGTGTGCCGCTTTATTGAAATAATTCGTGGAACAGATTACCACAAACTGAATTGCATCTAGAAGAGTAGATTTACCTGCACCGTTTTCACCGGATATCAAAGTAGTTTTTTCAAATTCTATCGTCGTATTTGTAAATCGATGCCAATTAATCAGCTTCACTCTCATCAGCTTCTTCACTACTTTTTCCTCCTTTTCTGTAAATCTCCAATTTCTCATAGGCAATTTTTATATCTTCCACGCGAACAGCCATCAGAATTGCATCGAAGATAATGATGCGTGCTTCTTCATCTGCCAGATTGGTATCAAGCGTTTCAATAATCTGAAATCTTTTTAATGTGCTTATTGCATTACGAAAAGTTGTTTTATCAATCATCTTATCCCTGATTTTCAGACTTAAAAATTTATCATGAATATCTCCCACATTTACAATTACTTCATCTGACACAGAGAGCTCTCTTCTTTTTTCATCATAAAGGATCCGAAGAATTAATAGGAGAATGGATTCGAACAGCTTTAAATTATAGCGATTATAATTCTGCGGATTTGTCAATTGAATGACCCCATATTCCTCATTGATTTCCAAACGGTATCCCAAAAGAGCAAAACAGTCCGAAAATCTTTCTTTATATTTCATCACAAAATAGTAATCCGACTTATTTGTTTCATTTCTCTTACAAAGAAAGCAAGCGCTTAGCAGTCGATTGCAGATTCTTGAAAAATCGTCTTTATCCCGTTGTAGCATTCCGTCCAGAATATCCATTCCTATCAATGCTCCTTCCTATGTATCGTAAAATCATTAAAACGATAGCCATCTTTTTTTATCATATCTTTTACGGCAATCGTATACCTCATATTTTTTCTTTGCCCATAAAGCCTGATATAGATCATCTTGACAAAATCATCTGTATTTTCCAGTGGAAGCTCTGAGGCCAACATTTCCCGTCTGTCACCAAGGTGTTTTTCTACATAATGATTTACCTTTTCCGGATTTATAACTCTTGCCAATTTTTCCAGCATCCGTCTCATTTTTTCATCCCGAAGTTCCTGATCAGGTTCCGTATCCAGAAGCATTTCGGGTTCAAATGCTTTTTTTCCCTCAATCGGCGTATATAGAGACTTTTCATCCAATACAGCAGAACTGTAAATCCGGATTAATTCATCCATAAATTCAATTCGATAAATTCCGCTCAAATCCATTTCTTCCCGGTTGATTTTTTCATTCATCCCCGATAAGATTTCCTTAATCTGTCCTCTGACATCTTCCCCTCCTATCAAATAGAACTTTGCCCGGTTGATTGCTGCTCTTTGATACTGCGTATTCTTGCGATTAATCTCTGCCAGAATCTCATCCATATTCTGAAAGGCATCTATCACCTGATGAATATAGTGGTAGACCAGTTCCTCTGCCTCATCCTTCGAAATTTCCCGAATGCCCGCCAGTTCTTCGCTTGCTTTATCCACATAAGACTTACTCCGGCTTTTGCTCTCCAATCTTTCTATAATCTCCGGACGAAATTTTGAAACATTATCTGAGGTAAGTAACCGATGATAAGCCTTGTCCACGATATTCTCAATGTAATCATTGAAAAGAACATTCATAATCTCAGCCGGTGTTTTATATTTAGTCAATTCATCTATGTAATGTTTAATGCTGGAACTTAGGTTTTTCAAACCGGTAATCAGCATATCTGTATTTTCAACGATTGATAAAAGTACAATCCCGGGATTATCCGTCGCGCCCCGCACCAGACTGTATATCGTATAAATATATCCTTGATATTCAATCTGTTTCCCTTCCGCAATCTCAAGGAGCGTTCTTATTACCTTGACTGCATATTCCTTAAAATTAACTCTTTGTACATAGCTTTTATCTGTTTCAATGTCAATCCATCCATAATTCTCCAGTTTCCGAAGCATCCAGTTTGCTTTGTCCCTTGCAGTTTTTCCTTCCACATCCTCCCCTTCAAGATCTGCTGCCTGTGATGCCTCAAAATAGTATTGCAACTCTTCTACCAGAACATCTCTTTCCACACCAAAAGAAAGCTGATGATCCATGACGGAAAACAACTTACAAATACATTCCCAATATACAACCTTATTTGGAGATGCCAATGGCATAAAAAAATGTTCATCTATAATATGAAACACATTTGTCTCCTTCCATCAAAACCATTAAATAACTTCATTATATGAATCTTTCCACGACTTATTTATAAAGCAAATTATTGCGAATAGAAACAAAGTATTATTTCTTCTTATACCGTCTGTCACGATTACTGCCAATAATTTCAATCCTATCAGAAAGTCCCTTCAAAATATCTTTAGTACGACTTTCTTTTAATCCTAACAATTCGCAGAAATCCCAAATGCCATACTCTTTTCCTTCTTCCATAAATTCAAGAATTTTATCATTCTGCATTTGCGTCTTCTTAGTCACTTTCTTATCGCCGCTTTTTATCGCCGCTTTTTTATCGCCGCTTTTTATCGCCGCTTTTTTATCGCCGCTTTTTTTGAAAGAAAGCGACAGTACCGTTCTATCTGGATCAAATCTCTCTTCAATTACCGGTTCTTCCCAGCCTTCATCTGCCCAAACATTAAAGATGTTCGGCACACCACTTCCGGCACGTTCACCGATATTGATAAGATTAAACATTTTCATAAGAGCCTTGTTTCGGGGATCGGATTCACCACCAAGACGCATCTGCTTTTTACCCGTTCTGACATAACCTGGATTTGCTAAAACAAGCTTGTCCGGTTCCTTACGGATAACAACACCACGCAATCCGTGATAATCGGCATTAATCAAACAATTTGCCAAAGCCTCGCGAAGTGCTTTGTGAACGGGAGTATCATCAACACGCTCACCACCGACCATTTTAAAAGGCACCTTAATGTCTTTGATAATCTTGTTATAAACTCTAAAATAAAAGTCGCACACATTTCCGGACCATTCACCGGAACTTGACTGCAATCGGTCACTCCAGCGAGTGGTAGGGTCCAATTCTTCCCTGTAATCCAAGAAATACTCCGGAAAATGTCGCACAATGTTGTACTCATCACCAAACATCAGCATACCTGCTGCCGTAGGATGCAACTTTCCATCTTCATCAGAAATAGCAGCCGCACCAATACTTCTTAGATACTCATGGTCGCTCAGGCGCTCAAAAGGATGTCCCTCTTTTAACGAACGGTGACTGTTACGATATCCGTGAATCGTATCATAATTCAAATCTTCCATTGGAACCTTATCAAGCACTTCCATATCCATAGTGCGCTCGGTCTGGTCACGAAGCATGGTCTTTACCTGCAATCTGGTACAATGATAATCGCCCTC
>JAEDDX010000009.1 GCA_016293615.1 Acetatifactor sp. | reverse complement strand
CCCTTGTCAAAGTAATTCTGCTTCACCTTGTCCCAGACAAACTCTCTGGTCTGCGGATTGGTCGTATCGATAAAGGTCTGCTGACCGTGAAACTCAAAAGTTCCGTACTGACCGCATTCGGTCCGAACCAGCATATTGCAGTCATCCATCTCCCGGTAGTTCTCGCTGTTTGGGTTGATGGTCGGCCATACGGACACGATGGGCTGAATCCCCATCTCTTTCAGCTCCCGGCACATTCCTTCCGGATCGGGCCAGTACTTCGGATCGAATTTCCATTCGCCCTGCTCGGTCCAGTGGAAGAAGTCGATGACGATTGCCGCAATCGGTACGCCTCTCTTTTGATACTCTCTTGCTACGGCGAGTACCTCATCCTGGCTCTCATAGCGAAGCTTACTCTGCCAGAAGCCTGCTGCCCACTCGGGAAAATGCGGCGCATATCCGGTCAGTTCGCAGTACTTTTTCAGCACATCCGCGGGAGTCTCTCCGCCGTACACCAGATAGTCGGCCTGATAAGCGCTGTCGGAAACCCACATAATGTGGTTCTTGGTCAGTTCGCAGCGGCCGGGGGACGGATTGTTCCAGAAGAATCCGTATCCCAGGGAGGAATACACCACGGGAATCGCCGACTTGGTGTTGTAGTGCTGCAGGTTGCAGGTGCTTCCCTGTCTGTCGAAGATATCCTCCTGCTCCTGTCCCAGCCCGTAGAAGTGCTCGCCGGGATTCGACTCGAAAATCGCCTTGACCTGATAGTGGTCTCCCTCCGTGTGCAGGTTTCTGCCGGTATAGTCTCCCTCGAATTTCGTCCGCAGAATAGAGACATCATCCCGGTAAAAGGTGACGATGCCGCCGTACCACGGATTGCCGCAATCTACAACGACGCGGATGCGCCCGTTTGTCATGGTCGCCCTGCCCTCCTCGGACACGATGCTCACTGTTGCATCGTCCGTAGCGGGAAGCAGTGTCCAGCTCTCATCCGAGAGTCGGTTGTTCTTCGTGGATCTGCATCGGATACAGTCGTGACCGTAAGGCTCCACCACGGTCAGCTCATCGCGTCTTTGGAAAATGATTCTGTTTTGTTCTACTGTGATTTTTCCCATATCTGATTCCTTTCTCTGTTTTCGGAATTGCATTCCTTTTCTTTTCTATCATTATATTGCTTTTCTGTATTCATATCTTGCATTTTTCTGTGAATTGATTGCACTATCTTGCTTTTTGAGGTAAAATGTAACCATTCAGAGCCATGCACATCCGTAACAGATTGACCATTTATGGTCAGGCTTTTACAGATTTATATGGCGAAGTAACCACATGAGCAAAAGGAAAGCCTTGAAAAGGCGATTTTGCGAATGTGGTCTGAATCGTTATGGGAAAATAGTATCATCAACCGTGCCTGTGAGAGGATCGCTATGACACACCTGAAAAATCTGCCTGTAGAAAACATCATACACCGCACCGGAGGCAGTCCGTTCTCCCTGCACCGCACCGTCGTAGATGCGGGGGAATCAAACGCGCTATATCTGCACTGCCATCCCGAAGCAGAGTTTTTTTATCTGAAGAAAGGGGATGTTGTGTTCCGGGTCGAGCAGCAAAGCTATCACCTTCACAGCGGGGATGCGATCTTTCTGCCGCCCAACCTGATTCACAAGGCAGACCGGTGCGGAGACCTTTCTGCCGCCTGCGAGTACTACGCTCTCGTCTTCTCAACGCATCTGCTGACAGACTGTACCCCGGTTGACCGGTTCGGTTTTTTCATGCCCCTCCAAGGGAACCGCATGAACTGCCTTTGTCCTCTCTATGCAAAGGAGCCTCAGAATGCACGGCTTCTCACATCACTGTCCGCTGTTTTTGAACACCTTCAGCAGCCTCCCGAGACCTTTTGTCTGGCGCTGACCGGGACGCTCTTCATCTGCTGGCAGGAGCTGTATAATCTCTACCTTTCCGGCACAGTCAAAGCTTCTTCGGACCGCGAATCCTCCGAGCTGCAGAAAAGCCTGGACTACATGATGGCGCATTACAATGAAGCTTTGTCCCTCTCCGACCTTGCAAAAAACGCCGGCTTCAGCGAAGGTTATTACTGCCACAGTTTTAAGCGCTTCACCGGCTGCTCTCCCTTCGAATACCTCATCCGCGTCCGTATCGTGAAAAGCTGCGAGCTGCTCACGCAGACGGACAAAAAAATAACGGAGATTGCCTCCCTTTGCGGGTTTAACAATGTCAGTTATTTCAACCGGACCTTTCACAGGGTCATGGGCACGACGCCGTCCGCGTACCGGAAAAGCATGCGCACGAAAAGGTAATCCTACGCTTCTTTCATTGACTTTACGATAAAGATTTCGTATAGTTTTGTTGGGATGATCCGACCGAAAAGCCAGAAAGGAACCTGTATGATATCACTTCAGATTACTTCCATGAAGCAATTCATGGCTCAATTATTAGCTTCAGACACATTTGACATCTTCCTGTTGGAGGAGGCCGTCATCGGTACCGGCTGTACCTTCACCATCGACGGTCATGTCAATCACGCCTTTTACACGGAAAACCGTGCGGCGGCTGAAACGGACGGCTCCTCAGACAGCGAATATGACCTTCGTCCCTGGAGCGAGATGAAGAAAATATGCTTCGACTTGATCAAGGGGAAGCGTACCCCTCTCTTTTTCCGGTTTGTGCTGCACCTGAAGCCCGAGAAGGCAGCCGCCCTCTTGCGAAAAGAAAACTGTGAAGTTGACCCTTCCGGTGTGAAAGCCCTCGCCCTCAACATCCGCTACGACGGAAACAGGGCCGTGCTGACGACCGCGACCGCTTTCCACACCTTCCTTCTGACGAAAGAACCCGATCTGATCTGGGACCGTGCTTTGATGCAGTATCTGGATGCTAAGGGGATCTCTTACGAACAACTATAAAAGGCCGGACAGCCAATCGACTGTCCGACCCTTTTTTGTTTCAACTATGGTCAAATTCATGACCTTACTTTTTCATCTTCGGTTTGAAGACCAGGCTCGCCAGGTAGCCGAAAATCAGGGCTGCCGAGGTGCCGACTGCACCTGCTTTGAAGCCGCCGGAAAACAAGCCGAGAAATCCCTGCTCTTCCACCGCTTCCCTGACGCCCTTCATCAGCACATTGCCAAAGCCAAGCAGCGGCACACTCGCGCCTGCGCCCGCGTATTCCTGAAAGGGTTCATACCAGCCAAAGAATCCGATCACAGCGCCTGTTACGACCAACAGTACCATGATACGCCCCGGCATCAGTTTGGTCTTCTCCATCAGCACTTGTACAATTGCGCAAATCAGTCCGCCGACCCAGAATGCATTTACATAATCCATCGAAACCACTCCTCTTCGCAAGCATTATGAACCTTAGGCAATTCCATTTTAAGGCTGCTGTCCCGGATGTCTGATTGCAGACACACAGGATATGCCCGGAACACAATTCCAAAAAGGTACTTTGCTTTTTCATAGTTTCTGTCAATCTCTCAGATTTATGTATGCAATCTCAACATTCTTACTGCTTTTTTCCGAACCGAAACCACTTCGCGGGAAGCTGTACCAGAATGACAGCCGCGAACACCAGCGCACATCCCGCAATCTGTCTGGGCGTCATCGTCTGGTCGGTTTTTAATAAACCGATTTTAAAACAGATCCAGCCTGCGATGGTCGCAAACACGCTCTCCAGGCTGAGAAGCAGCGCGGCAGCCGTCGGATTCACACCCTCCTGACCGACGATCTGCAGGGTATATGCCACGCCGCAGCTTAGAACTCCGGCATAAGCAAGGCTGCCGATACCGTCGATGATCTGTCCGAAGGTAGGGTTGCCCCAGATCAAGGCACCGGTGGTGCAAATGATTCCGCAGACCGTGAACTGAATGCAGGAGATCATCACTCCGTCCGTGTCCGGCGAAAAATGGTCCACCAGCAGAATATGCGCCGAGAACAGAATCGCACACACAAAAATCAGGATATCTCCCAAGCCCAGCCGGAGGCTCTCCGTCATACACAGAAGATACATGCCCACCGCCGCAATGCCGGCGCCGGTCCACACAACGGGTGATACTTTCCTCCGGAAAAAGATACCCGCGATCGGTACAAAGATGATGTAAAGGGTCGTGATAAATCCGGCCTTTCCCACCGTTGTATACTGAATGCCGAACTGCTGCAGGGTACTCGCCGCCGTCAGCGCCAGACCGCACAGGATTCCCGCCTTTATGGTTTTCTTAACATCAATCTTCTTGTCCGGCTTTCCGCCGAGTCTGTTCCGGATGTTCAGATAAAGGAACAGGACAAACGCACCAATCAGCGCTCTGACTCCGTTAAAGGTGAGCGGATGCATATAGTCCATTCCCTTGCTCTGTGAGACGAACGCAAGTCCCCAGATAAATGCCGCCAGCAGCAAAAGCAGACTGTGTTCCATTTGTTTCTTTTTACTCATATCAGAAAATAGCCTCCGCAATGTCTCCAACTACCTCACGCAGCACTCTGCCGTCGCACTCCACAACCACATGCGCGTACTTCTCATAGAGAGGGACTCTCTCCTCATACAGATCACGCAGGGTCTGTCCGGGGCGAAGGGTCACGCCGCGCGCATTCAGATCACCGAGTCTGTCCTCGATCACGGCATAGGGAAGCTTCAGGTACACCACGGTCCCGATCTCCCGCAGATGCTCCATCGCCTCTTTGCCATAGATTGCACTGCCGCCCGTTGCAATGATGCTCCTGTGTCGGTTTATGGACGCATTGACATCGTTCTCAATCTTCCAGAACCCTTCCACGCCGTTTTCCTCAATCAGTTCATGCAGAAGCTTACCATAGGTCTCCTGGATGACCAGGTCCGAATCCACGAAGCTGTAGCCCAGCTTCTTGGCCAGTACGACGCCTACCGTACTCTTTCCGGCTCCGGGCATTCCAATCAAAACAATATTGTCTTTCGTCATAAATATACCTAACCTGTCTTGCTTTCTTATACCGCTGCAATGACTTCAACTTCGCAGAGTACGTTCTTGGGCAAAGTCTTCACTGCGACACAGCTCCTCGCGGGCTTCTCGGTAAAATACTTCGCATATACCTCGTTAAACGCCGCAAAGTCTCCCATATCCGCCAAAAAGCAGGAGGTTTTGATTACCTTCGTGTAGTCGGAGCCTGCCTCGGCAAGCAGTGCGCCGATGTTTTTGCAGACCAGTTCCGTCTGCGCGGTGATATCGTCCCCCTCGATCTGACCGTTCGCGGGATTGATGGGAATCTGTCCGGAAGCAAATAACATTCCGTTGCAGATGATCCCCTGGGAATAGGGGCCGATGGCAGCAGGTGCCTTGTCTGTTGAAATTTTCTGTAACATACTTTTGTCCTCTTTTCTTCTATTTATTTATTGGTTCCTTTCCGGAATCGGTTTTATGACTTTTCTGAAGGCCTCAGCAGGTAACTACCGGCTCATGTCGACTTCCGGTTCGTCGAACTGCGCGGTCACATAGAACCCTCTGGCGTTCTCCACAACCTTTGTCACGATTCCTTCCCGGCTCCTTAGCCGGTAACGGAAGGGAATGTTGGCTGACATCGCAAGGGACGGGTCTATGGTATAGTAATAGTTGCTCGGAAGGAGTCCCTCCGTCACCGTCACCTTCTGCCCCTCTTCCAGAAGACCGGGGCGCTCCATTTTAAATTCCATACTTCTCATTGATAACATCCTCTCTGACACAGATTATCGCTTGTTTTTATTGATGGCAAAGCCGACCGCCGAACCGACCACACCGCCCAGCACATGGGACAGATTGGAGATATCGTCCGCCTGCGTGAACCCGGTCACGATCTGCTCCCCCAGGAAAATGACTGCAACCAGAATAAAAGTCACGGGAATCTCTCCCGACTTCACACTGGTAAACGAGGTCAGCAGGATAAACGCAAACACCACACCGCTTGCTCCGCACAGCGCCGCGTTCGGGAACAAAATATAGTGCGTCAGGCTGGTCACCAGCGCCGTGATGCCCATGATCCACAAAAGCACCTTGCCGCCGTACTTTTCCTCCAGCATCGGACCCAGCAGGAGCAGGTAGGTCGTATTGCTCATGAAGTGCTCCCAGCCGCCGTGACCGATGATGTGGGTGAAAAATCTCAGATAGGTCAGCGGATCCTTTAAGGATGAATGGTAGGTAATGAATAACAGGCTGTTGCTCTTTCCGCCCGTCACGAAGTTCAGAACCAGCGCTCCCAGACAGATTGCCGTGAAGGCAAGCGTCACCGGCGCGTTCAGGGTCAGTTTGAACGGAAACCCATTTCCGCTTCTTCTTTTCTTACTCATGATATTCCTCCGACTGTATGTTTTCCGGACAATGCATGCTTAGGCACGCGCCGTCCTCTACATCTTAACCTCGACCTGACACATCCTCATGGTCAGCAGGGCAGCCTCATGGCTTTTGGGTGTCACACCCGCACAGCAGGCGGCGTCTACGGAAATCTTAGTCTCGGGCAGGGCAGTCTTTAACAAAAGTGCATTGGTCACCACACAGATGTCCGTGCAAAGACCCACCAGCTCAATCTCAATCTCTTCTTTCTCCGCTTCCTTTTTCATCAGCTCCGCCAGTTCCGTCGAGCCAAAGGTAGGTTTATTCACAAGCTTCGCTCCCGGCATTGCCGCCGCCACTTCGGGGCGAATCTGCCAGCCGTCCGTGCCCTCCACACAATGCACCACAGGCAGATATTTTCCCTCGGATGTACTCAGATATTCCTTCTGATGGGTATCTCTGGTTGCGTAGATACAGTCGGCAGGGTATGAGGCAATTTTCTCTATCACCTTAGGCACGATGGCAACGGCCTCTTTGGTTCCAAGCGCCGCATCGATAAAATCGTTTTGCATATCCACCACGATCAAAAGCTTCTTCATATCTTTTCCTCCCGTCTACAGACACAAGTACTACCACGCGGTTAACTTCTTCATTTTACACCATTGCGGTCATTCCCGCAACAACATGCTGTCAGGAATTGCCGTGCAAAAAAGCTTTGAAAATCCTGTTCTTTTTGTATAGAAGCGATATTGACAAATGCACGAATTCGCGCTAAATATGATAGGTGGTTGACCGACGAGGTATTTCGGTCCGAAAAGAGCACTCTTTGTATGAATGAGGTATGCTATGACAAAACTGATGACTTATGTGAAAAAACAGCCGGTTTTATGCATCGCTTTCGCAGCCATGCTCATCACCTGTCTGTTTGTCCGCCCTGACAGAGAATATATCGGATACTTTGACATCAAAACGCTTGCCTGTCTGTTCTGCACGCTGGAGGTTGTCTGCGGTTTTGCGAGGATTCACACCTTCGAGCTTGCCGCCGAAAAAATCGTGCAGAAGCTGAACAACACGCGGAATGTGATCATCGGGGTCGTGTTCATCACTTATGTAGGTTCGATGCTGCTCGCCAACGATATGGCGCTGCTCACCTTCCTGCCGCTTGGCTTCTTCGTCCTCGAGACCACGGGCAAACGCAAATATATGGCCTACACCTTTGTGCTCCAGAACATCGCCGCAAATCTGGGCGGTTTGATCACGCCCTTCGGCAATCCCCAGAATCTTTACCTGTATTCCTACTATCACATCGATACATTTGAGTTCATAAAGATCATGTTCCTGCCGTTTTTTACCGCCCTCATCCTGATCACGCTCTGCTGTGTACTGGTTCCGAAGGAAGCCATGACCCTGCAGCAGAAGGAGCCCTACGCCTTCCACGAGAAGCGAACGATTCTTTACAGTATCCTGTTTTTGATCTCCATCCTGGCCGTGCTTCGTCTGATTCCGTATCAGGCCGCGACTCTGGTGGTTACGGCGGCAATGATTTTCCTGGACAAAAAAGCGCTCAGGGATGTCAACTACGCCCTGTTGGCAACCTTCGCCGTATTCTTTGTCTTCTCCGGAAATATGGCCAGAATCGAACCGATTCAGGAATTGTTCTCCCGCATCATCCCGGGCAGGACCCTCCTGTTAGGCCTCGGCTGCTGCCAGTTTTTCAGCAATGTGCCGACCGCGGTGATGCTGTCGCACTTCACGACGGATTATTCCGATCTTCTGGTCGCTGTCAATATCGGAGGCCTCGGCACGCCCATCGCATCCCTGGCCAGTCTGATCACCCTAAGTGAGTATCGCCGCCACGACAAGGAACACCTCGGAAAGTACATCCTGAGCTTCTTAGGCTTAAATCTCCTCTTCCTGATGGTGCTGACACTGATCCAGATGCTGTCCCGGATGCTGTAAGCGAAGACGTTCCGCTCTCTTTTCCGGACGCCGTCCGAAAAGGAATCGAATACAAGGTTTGCTCAGAAATAACGCCCCGACCGGAATGCTCCGGCCGGGGCGTTTTATTCTTCTGTAAGGAAAGCTTTGCCGTTCTAGAAGATCACCTCTGCGTCGCCGCCCTGTGCAAAGGTCAGCACGAGGTTTCTTCCCTGCATTTCATACCGGCTCATGTACTGACCTCCCTGTACCTTCTTAGGTTCGGTCACATTCATGAATGTAACGGTACAGGGCTTGTCTCCGGTCACGATAACCCTGCAGGTATCTGCGGTTCTGACAACGGAAACCTTTGTCTCTTCCTTCGCTTCCCCATCATAGACTACGCTACTTAAGGTCTGTCCGTCCTTAATGCGGAATACTGCAAAGTTCACATGGTCCGCGTAATCATATACCGCATTGTCGTTGCGGGAGCCGTTTGCCACAATACTGCCCTCTTTGACGAACAACGGGATGCTTAAGTAGCCATGTTTCTCACGGTACCATTTTCCGCCTTCCCTCTCTTCACCGGTCAGATAGTTGGTCCATGTGCCGGCAGGCAGGTAGTACTCAGCCATGCTGTCCGCGTTGAAAACCGGTGCTACCAGCAGGGAATCGCCGAGCATGTACTGGTTTTCCAGATAGCTGCAGTTTCTGTCTTCCGTGAACTCAAGCACCATACTTCTCATCATGGGGATACCGGTCTTAGATGTCTCCACGGCGTTGCGGTACAGATAAGGCATCAGGGAAGCCTTGAGCTGTGCGAAATATCTTACTACATCAACTGCCTCTTCATCATACGCCCACGGCACGCGATAAGAGGTGGAGCCATGCAGTCTGGAGTGGGAGGACAAGAGTCCGAATGCACACCATCTCTTATATACATCGGGGGTAGAGGTGCTCTCAAATCCGCCGATATCATGACTCCAGTAACCGAAGCCGGAAGTGGTCAGAGACAGTCCGCCGCGCAGGCTCTCTGCCATGGACTCGTAGTTAGACCAGCAGTCGCCGCCCCAGTGCACGGGGAACTTCTGACCGCCGACCGTCGCAGAACGGGCGAAGAGGATCGCCTCCTTCTCACCCTTTTTCTTTTTGATCACATCATACACACACTTGTTGTAAAGGTAGGTATAATAGTTGTGCATCTTGACAGGGTCGGAACCGTCATAATAGACGCAGTCGGTAGGGATTCTCTCGCCGAAGTCGGTCTTGAAGCAATCAACGCCCATATCCATAAGGGCTTCCAGCTTGCCTGCATACCACTCGCAGGCCTTCGGATTGGTGAAGTCCACGAGAGCCAGTCCGGGCTGCCACATATCCCACTGCCATACATCACCGTTTGCCCGTTTCAGGAAATATCCGCCCTCTACGCCCTCGCGGAACATAGAGGATTCCTGTCCGACATAGCTGTTGATCCAGACACAGATCTTAAGTCCCTTCTCATGCAGGCGCCTGAGCATGCCTTCGGGGTCGGGGAATACTCTCGAATCCCAGGTGAAATCACACCAGGAAAAATCCTTCATCCAGAAGCAGTCAAAGTGGAAGACGGAAAGAGGAATCTTTCTGTCAAGCATACCGTTCACAAAGCTGTTGACCGTCTCTTCATCGTAGTTGGTGGTAAAGGAGGTAGACAGCCATAAGCCGAAGGTCCAGGGAGCCGGCAGAGAAGGCTTTCCCGTCATATCGGTATAGCGGACCAGCACATCCTTCATAGTAGGTCCGTTGATCAGGAAGTAATCCAGACTCTCACCGGGTACAGAGAACCCGACCTTGCTCACCATATCGCTTGCCACTTCAAAGGATACCTTCTCGGGATGATTGACAAACACACCATATCCTTTGTTGGATACATAAAAAGGAATGTTCTTATAAGACTGCTCTGTACTGGTTCCGCCGTCCTCATTCCAGATATCGACACTCTGACCGTTCTTGACATAGGAGGAGAATCTCTCGCCGAGACCGTAGATCAATTCCCCTACGCCGAGTGACAGCTGCTCTCTCATATAAGCATCATCGCTTCTGAAGTTATAGGCATCCCCTTTCCAGTCGGTCTTCAGATAAGCCAGATCCTTGGCTCCGCTGGAGGTAAGCTTCTCCCCGCCGCGCCAGAAGGTAATTGCAGCGTTGCTCTTTTGGATCTCCACACGGAGGCTTCCGCTGGATACGGTCAGCTTCTCCGCATCCTCACTCGCCTGCATGATACCGCTTTGTTCCTTAGCCAGTTCGAAGGAAGGCGCCTTCTTCTGCACTCCCATGTAATGGAAGGTCCGGATTCTGAGCACTTCGGGATAAGGCGCACTGATCTCAATGGTCAGATTCACTCCTCCCAGGGTATCTCCCCTGGCAATGATCTTGTGAGTAGGAGCACAGATCGTCACCTTGTTCTCTTCGATTCCGGTGAAATAGACCTCTGCAGGAGAAAAGCAGGCACATCCTTCCTTCTGCAGCCAGCAACCGTTATTAAATTTCATAAAAACCTCCTAAGTATCTTGTTTTTCTTTTCGTGTCTGATTCATATTCTCTGATTGATACTCAATGATTGATATTCTCGGATTGATATTCCCTTCTGTCCGGGCGTTTTCGCTATTCCTAAGCCTTTTCGTCCGGTCACCGTCTGTGTTTCTTGCCCTTCTTCTCGGCGTACATCCTCTCGTTGGCGATCTTGATGCTTTCCACCAGCGGAATCTCCTTGGTTGCTATGGCATAGCCGACACTGATGGACAGCTTGTATTCATGGCGTCCGGTCCGGTTCTCCTCATCGATTCTGTGCTTGACTCGTTTCACAAAATCTAAAACCTCATCGCTGTCTCCGGTATCAAGGCAGACCACAAATTCATCGCCGCCGGTTCGAACTGCCACGCCGCAGCCCGTACATTCACTGTCCAGAATATGGGCAATCGTGGTGATCGCGCAGTCCCCCTCCGGATGGCCGTATGTATCGTTAATGGTCTTCAAATCATCCATATCTATACTGAGCAGTGCAAACGGCTCTCTGGAACTGATCAGCTTTTCATGTCTGACACGAACCGCCTTTTCCAGCCGTCTTCTGTTGCCGATGCCGGTCAGCGGATCGATCTCGTACTTTTCCCGAAGCTCTACGAGCTCGTGGCTGGTTGAATACATTTTCAGCTTGCCCAGGGCATCCGCCAGGGAAAGCAGCCAGATCTGAAAGACATACTGGATGTTGTCCAGCCTCTTCATCGTCATGGCGATATATCCGAAATAATCCATTCTGTCCCGAAAGGTCACACAATAGATGCTCTCGCCCTCATTTCTATACTCTTCCGGAAGGATTTTCCTTCGCTCAAACTTCTGCTCCAGGAAAATGGGTTCTTTGTCTCCCAGAATTGTCTTCAGCACCATATTGTGGGAATACGGCGGTTTTTCATCCGACTCTATGCTGTCGAGTTCTTCCTGGTCATTGAAGCAGATATACATACGTCTGATCGGCAGTCTCCTCGCATAGAAGTTTGCCGTATTCATCAGGCTCTCGTAATTGTCTGCATTGTCAAAGGATACACTCATATATGCAAGCATTGAGAGGGTATTCTCAAGATTCACCTTCTGGCTTAACAGATTCTGCACCGAGCTCATCTCCAGCTTTTTGTTGCATCCGCAGGAGCCTTTGATGCTGGTGTGAACAGGCACCATCTGTTTTGCTGCCAGTTTCCTGCCCTGCGCAATCTCATCCAGGATCTCGATGGCACGGATACCCATTCTGTCCGTAGGAACGCGCATGCTGGTAATGGGCGGGAAATAGAACTTCGCCTCATCCAGATCGTCAAAACCGGTGACTGCGATATCCTCCGGGATGCGGATGCCTCTCGCAGTCAGGGCATCACAGACAGAAATCGCCATGTAGTCGTTCGAGCAGACGATGGCCTGCGGCGGGGGATCCTGATCCAGGAACCATTTTACTGCCGGCGCTCCCACGCCTCTCCAGTAATCACCTTTATAGATCATGTGCTCCGTGACAGGCAGATGATACTTCTCCATGACATTGCGATATCCCTGAAGGCGTCTCTGCGCATCCAGCATACTCAGTTTACCGGTCACAAAACAGATCCTCTCAAATCCGTGCACGGTGATCATATGCTCGACAATTGCCTCCGTGGCCTGTACATCATCAATGATAATACTATAGCCTTCCTCCTTCTCTTTGCGGAGATTGATGACCGGCTTCCTGTAGTGCTTTTTGAGATATTGGGTCAGTTCCTCGTCAAATCCGGGCAATTCAAACGTATCTGCAGCAAGAATCACGCCCTCATACTCTTCCAGATACGGAATCTGCATGATGCTCTTCTCTCCCTCTGCATAGATGAAATTGTCTCCGTAAACGCCAAAGTTCACAAAGATGTCCAGCTGATAGCCTCTCTTTTTGGCCTCTTCCTCGAGAGCCTTTGTAACCTCAACCTGATACTCTACGAACAACTGTCCGGTAAAGAACGCAACTTTCTTCATACGAGACCCCATTCACTTCACATAGTCTGGTCAAATGCTGATTAGTTTCATTATACATGAAAAATACTCAAAAATCCAGTAATCATTGGGCATTATAGTAAAAATAATAGAAAGAAATTGTGAATTTTCGACATTTCGTTAAAAAGAGATGCGGACACAAAAGGTTTCGTGTCCGCACATTGTATTTTTTTACCAAATCCTGTACTTTCCGCTCAAGGCAAGGAAAGCAAAAACATACAGGCAATTGTCATAATATCTTCTGTCTCCCTGTCTTAAGGGTTCGTTCCACATACGTTCTACCCAGTCCCAGGCAAGCTTGATCGCAGCTTCGTCATCGCTTCTTCCCAGAATAGCGAGAGACGCCTGCGCGGTGGTAACCAGCATTGCAACGGGATGGAGGGCGTCCTGATTGAGGCAGGTACCGTCCACTTCATAAATCTTCCAGGGATCTTCCTTCCGTATCTCTCCGAGGAAATACTGCAGCTTCTCGGCTGCCTTCGTCTGGCCTTCATCGATTCCGAACCACTCGTAGTCCAGGCCGATATTGGCTGCCGTTCTGTAGGCATCGGAATAGAACCAGTCATGTCTGTCATCGGACCAGGGAAGTCTGTTGCTCATGGGCGTTCCGTCGAAGTTCGCATACTCGGCGTTCATGCCGGTGTCCGGATGGCAGGCTGCCTTCAGGTACTTCCGGCTGGCCTGTGCCGCCTCCTTCCAGAACGCTCTGTCCTCTTCGTCTGCCCAGAGAGCAAACAACTCATAAAAATGCGGCAGATGATAGGAAGGATCGGTAAAGTGAATGCCCGCAACAAACAAAATCTGCTTGTTTTCCCGGTTCCACATGGGATGTCCCGGTCTGCCGTTCTCTCCCTTATGCAGACATGCGCGCAGGATTTTCTTTGCCATCTCGGAATAGTTGAAAATGCCTTCGCCGTCGCCCCATCTGTGGGAAGCAAAGAACAAAGCCATTGCGAAGTATTCCTCGCCGTCCGGCGCTGCTCCGTCTGCGTTCCTGGTTCCGTCAAGCCCACAGGACCAGGCAAAGTATCCCTCGTTTCTGCCGTCCGTCATCCACATATAGGTGCAGGCCCATTTCCAGATACGGTCAAACTCCTCTTTCTTGTCCATCTGAACGCACATCATCATACCGTAAGACATTCCTTCGGTTCTTGCGTCATGATTTCCCGTATCCTCCAGATAACCCATATCCTCGCCCACGGGATGATAAATTCTTTCCTCCTCGGAGCCGTAGAAAAAGGTCTGAAAGATCTGCTCGAGACGCGCGTCTATCTCTTCCTGCGTCTTACCGCTTTCCAGGAATAAGTTTCTGTATTGCTTTGACTGAAATGCTGCCATACTGTGCAAACCTCCACGATTCGTAATGATGCCATTATACCATACGGATTGTCTTCGTGTCTGCCCCAATTATGCGTATTTCTGCTTATTTTTTGCTTCTTTTCCTCACAGGCTCTCCAAAACGAGGGCGTGTGCGATTCCGGGAACACTCTTACCCTCATTGAAGCTGGTCTTGCTAAGGAGGGCTCCGGTCGGCAAAAACAATACCTTCCGCCAGTTGTGCTCCTCCAGCTGCTTCAGAATATATGCGGACAGAGTCACCGCGCTGCAGCCGCAGCCGCTCCCGCCGGAATGGGTATCCTGTGTATCCGCGTCATAGATCTCGATGCCGCAGTCCATATGATTGGCGGAGATATCGATACCCTGTTCCCTGAGCATGGTGATGAGGATTTGCTTGCCGACCTTGCCGAGGTCTCCTGTAATGATCTTGTCATAGTCCTCCGGCACAGTCTGAAAATCCTCCATGTGCTGCCGGATCGCGGATGCCGCTGCCGGTGCCATGCAGGCGCCCATATTCATGGAATCCTTCATTCCGTAGTCTACCATCACACCGGTCGTGACTCCCGTGATCTTCGCCCTGGCCCTGCGGTTTGAGGGATCTGTGACGCTCTCCTCGTCCTTTTGATAGGCGCGTCTTGCATCTTCATTTCCCAGCACAAACGCTCCGCTGCCTGTTACTGTCCAGGTGGCCGACAGGGGTCTCTGGCTGCCGTAGTCCAACGGAAAACGAAACTCCTTTTCCGCACTTGCAAAATGGCTGGAGGTCACGCAGAGCACTCTGTCCGCAAAGCCTCCCTCGATCGTCATCGCGCCCAGACTGAGCGACTCGCCGCAGGTCGAGCAGGCTCCGTAGACTCCGAAATGCGGAATCCGGAATACCCCGAGTCCGAAGGAGGATGCCATGGATTGACCGAGCAGGTCACCCGCAAACAGATAGCGGATCTGCTCTGCGCCAAGATGGGTCTTGGCAAGCGCCGTCTCCACAGCCTCCTTCTGCAATTTGCTCTCCGCATCCTCCCAGCATTCACAGCCGAACATATCATCCTTACCGACCCTGTCAAACAAAAGGCCCAGCGGTCCCTGTCCCTCCTTCGTACCCACCACGCTTGCGCTGTTTAAAATGTACACCGGTTCACTGAACCGGATACTCGCTTTTCCCAACATTTCAGCCATAAATAACCTCCGGATGTCTTTTTTGCCAATCTCTTTTCGGGAGGACGCGTCCCCGCTCCCCGGCCCGGCGCGTCCGGCTGCAGACGCAGGGGGCAGGGGGACGCATCCCTTCGCCTAAGCCCCATATGTCCGATTGCAGACACGCTCTCGCTTGGAGTTCGTCGTAGCGGTACATAGGGACTCAAAGTACGAGTCCCAAGTACCGACGACTCACTACAGTCTGCAGCAGACATATGGGGCTTGGCGGGGATGCTTTCCCATGACCGACGATTTAATATAGTCCGCAGCCGGACATGCCGGGTTTGGCAGGGACGCCTTCCGAAAAGAGTGTTTTTGTCAGTATTTCCATCCGGAGGATAATTATGCAGTGGTTTGGTACAGCAGTTTTTATGAACCGGGCTTTCTGCTTGCCCGGTTCTGCGATTGCATCATCCAAAAAACGCAGGCGTTTACCGCTACACCTGCGTTTTTAAGTGGCACATTCATGAATTTATTCAGTGCAAAAAGACCGGTTATGAAACAACTGCGATACTAGCGATGTATGTACATTCTGGTCATGTGGGGTTCTCCCTCTCCCTGTACCATGCAGAGAAACTCCCAGCCGTACCGCTCATAGAAATTGTCGTGGTCGGTAATCAGATAGACCGGTGTGATTCCCTTGCTCTTTAGGTCGTTCACCACCAGATCCAGCAGTTTGCCGGCGATTCCCCTGCACCGGTATGTCTCCTCGGTATAGACTGCGCAGATATTGGGTGTAAGGTCTTTTCTGTCATGGAAATCGTTCTCGATCACCCCAAGTCCTCCGACGATTTTGCCGCCGCTTACGCACAGATACCATCCGTACTCAGTCTCTCCGTTTATGTATTGATTCATACAGTCCAGATAGCTCTGGGCCGGAACCCACCATTTGCTGTGAAACCACTCTGCAGCAGTGTCCTTCCACTCAGGTGCTTCCCTGAGCGAGAGATATCTTAATTCTTCCATAGTCTGTTCCTGTCTTTGTATCCCCTATCGGAATCGTGTTTTCTGTAAGTTCTGTTCCTTAAAAATGCTCTCCCACAAAAATCGACTTTTCCGTAAAGACTCTTCGCAGCATCTCCTCTTTGGAGAAGACTTCCACATCCCGGCGAAGCATGGCCTCCTCTAAGCGGATGCTTCCCACTGCCATCTGTGCGAGGGAGCGCTCGGTTACGCTTATGTCCGGCGCCATCTGTTCCACCCTCGTCACGCCGTCTTTTGTCACATGGTAACAGCCGTTGTTCTGCGTGATAAGCTCGTCGTTCACCCGGACTACGAAGTCACAGTCGTCGGGCTTTTTGATGGTCTCCAACAATTTCTGCGCATTGATGACGCGCGCCATAAAGTCACATCTGGTCGTCTTTTTGAGCTCATAGGCTCTCGGTGTCTGAATCAGGCGCAGCAGATCGATTCCCTGCGGCAGGAACAGTTCGATCTTGCCGTAATCTGCCGTGAATCTGCCGAGGAAAGCCAGAATCGCATAGAAACCGTCGTGGTTGATCCAGGCGCTCTCCTCCACATGCAGGATCGCCGCCGGATTGTGGTAGGTATCGGTGAAGGTCAGATAGGCGATTGCCTCTCCGTTCCTTTCAAACAAGTAGGAAAACTTTCTCTCCTGATACAGCTTTTCGACCTTCATATGCTCCAGCATGGACGCTTCGTCACGAGGCATTGCCAGATTGCATTTTTTTGCGAATGTATGATACACCTTGAGATAGGCTTCCACGGACTCCCCGGGGTTCCACCGTGTTACCTTGCCGTCAAACCGATACACCGAGAGCAGGGCCGGATCCAGCTCGTAATTATTTTGGAAGGTCACCGTCTCGTAGCCCTGCTTGCGATAGAACGCCTGATTGAACGGATACAGGGTGGAAAGCACCTCGCCGTCCTCATAGGCCGCCTGCAGAAGCTTTGCAAAAATCTCGCGGACCGCACCGTTCTCACGATACTCCGGCAGGGTTGACACAGCGCCGATCCCCCCGACCTTCACAGGAGTGCCGTCCAGGAAAAACTCGTATTGATTGCGAATGATTCTGGCCGCCAGTGTTCCGTCCTCCGTGAAGGCTCCCCAGTCCTCACAGGTTTCTTTCTCAATCTTCTCTCTTTGTCCCTCCACATCATCGATTCTGTTGTGGAAGCAGTAGGCAGAGATCAGAAACGCCTCAAAGCGTTCTCTGCCGTCTATTTTTCGAATCTCCATGTTGCAACTCCTCCTCTACGCATGCGCGCGGTACAGGTGCTCGTAGATACCTCCCCTGGCAAGCAATTCCTCATGAGTACCGCTCTCTGCAATGCCCTCCTCCGTCAACACCAGAATCTTCTCGGCATTCTGTATCGTCGAAAGTCTGTGGGCGATCACAAAGGTGGTTCGGTTCTTCGCCAGCTTCTCGAGAGACTCCTGTACCACCCGTTCGCTCTCGTTGTCCAAGGCACTCGTCGCCTCGTCAAAGATCAGGATCGGCGGATTCTTCAAAAACACTCTTGCAATCGAAAGTCTCTGCTTCTGACCGCCTGAAAGTTTGATGCCTCTCTGTCCGATGTCTGTCTCGTAACCGTCCGGGAAGGACATGATGAACTCATGTGCATTGGCGTTCCTGGCCGCCTCGATTACTTCCTCTCTCGTCGCACCGGGGCGTCCGTAGGAAATGTTCTCAAAAATGGTACCCGCAAACAGATAGATATCCTGCTGCACGATACCGATATGGTCACGCAGGCTCTTCAGGGTGACATCGCGGATGTCCCTGCCGTCGATGGTAATGGCGCCGCCGGTCACATCATAAAATCTGGGAATCAGGGAGCAGAGGGTCGATTTTCCGGCCCCCGACGAACCTACAAGCGCCATGTATGCGCCCGCAGGTACATCCAGGCTGACATGGTTGAGCACCTTGTCGGCGTTGTCATTGTACCGGAAGGATACATCTCTGAAAGAAATATCGCCTCTCACATTTTTCAGCGGCACGGCCCCGGGCCTGTCCTCGATATCGGGCTCGAGCTTCATGATCTCACGGAACCGTTCAAAGCCGGTGTAACCGTTTTGAAACTGCTCGGTAAAGTCGACCAGCGTCCTGATCGGATCCGTGAAAACGCCGATATACAGAAGGAACGTGATCAGGTCGGTAATGGACAGTCTGTTGTAAGCAATCAGCGCCGCACCGACGAGGATGACATTGATCTGAATCAGGGTCGTAAACACACCGACCCCTGCCTGAAACAGACCCATATATTTGTACTGGTTCGTCTTTGCCTCCAGGAAATGATCGTTGCCGATTTTGAACTTCCGGGTTTCCACCTCCTCATTTGCAAAAGACTGTACCACCCGGATACCGGAGAGATTATCCTCGATAGCGGCATTGATATCCGCAATTCTCGCCCTGCCGACCTTGAATGCCGCGCGCATTCTCCGATTCAGCCGAAAGGCAAATACAAACAATACCGGCAAAATGAGAAAGGCAGCCAGGACCAGCCAGCCGTTGATGCCCGCCAATATGATGAGGGCGCCCACAATTTTCAAAACAGACAGGATGATATTCTCCGGTCCGTGATGCAGCAGTTCGGTGATCTCGAACAAATCGGAGGTGATACGGCTCATCAGCTGTCCGACCTTCTGCTCGTCAAAGAAGGAAAAGGACAGTTTCTGCATGTGTTCGAAAATCTCGGAGCGCATGTTATATTCAATTTTTGCCCCCATCACATGTCCGACATAGCCAATGTAATATTTGGAATAAAAATCGATCGCCAGCATGGCAAAAAATGCAAGCGCCACAAACACCAGCTTTTTCAGAATCTGCTCCGGTTCCAGATAGATCAGGGTCTTCGTCACATACCGCACCACGAGCGGAATAGAGAGTGCTACCGCCGCAGACAGGGTCGCAAAGAACATATCCTTGAAAAACAGTCCCTTATAGGGCTTATAGTACGACAACAATTTCTTCCATTCGCTTTTCATGATATAACCTCAGATATTAACAAAACAATTCTGTCAGACTGCCGTGGAATAAAACCCACAGCAGCATCGTAATGACTGCCGCCAGGAACACAAGCACGGCAAATATCGGCACCAGAATCCACAGGCTTTGTTTTCTCGGTGGTGTCAGGGCATCTGCGCCGGGTTTGCCGTCCATCTCGTAGTCGTCCGTCTGGTTCATCCTTTGTCCTCCATTCAATCACCCTTGAAAAAAGAACGCCGGAACGCATAAGCCGTCCCGACGCTTTGATCTCAGCTACATTCAGCGATATACTACAGATACTTTTCACTCTGCATACGAATCAACTCCGCATCTTCAAAGTAGTTGATTCTCATTGCACTCTTAACCTCAGACAGAGTCTGTGCGGCAACTTCTCTTGCAGCCTCACTGCCCTTCTTCAGAATCTCATAAACGGCAGGGATATCCTTCTCCAACTCTTTCCGGCGTATTCTGATGGGTTCGAGGGTCTCCTGCATGATCTCGTTCAGGAATCTCTTCACCTTCACATCGCCGAGTCCGCCTCTGACATAATGGGCCTTGAGTTCATCCAGATTTGCATACTCAGGGAAATACCGCTCAAAATGCTCCTCCTTTGCAAAGGCGTCCAGATAAGTAAACACCGTGTTGCCTTCGAGGTGACCGGGGTCGCTAACCTTCAGATGCAAAGGGTCTGTATACATGCCTGTGATCTTCGTGCGCACTTCATCGGCGGAGTCTGACAGATAGATACAGTTTCCGAGCGACTTACTCATCTTCGCCTTGCCATCGGTTCCGGGAAGTCTCTTGCAGGCCTCGTTCTCGGGCAGCAATGCTGTCGGTTCCACTAAAACGGGCGCATATACCGTATTGAATTTATGTACAATCTCCCTGCACTGCTCGATCATGGGAAGCTGGTCGTCACCAACCGGAACGGTCGTTGCCTTGAAGGCGGTGATGTCCGCTGCCTGGCTGATCGGATAGGTAAAGAATCCTACCGGAATGCTCGCCTCAAAATTTCTCATCTGAATCTCACTCTTCACGGTGGGGTTTCTCTGCAGTCTGGAGACGGTAACCAGGTCCATGTAATAAAAGGTGAGCTCACACAGCTCAGGAATCTGAGACTGAATGAACAGAGTGGACTTCGCAGGATCCAGTCCGCAGGACATATAGTCCAATGCGACCTCAATAATATTCTGCCTTACCTTCTCGGGATTCTCGATGTTGTCGGTCAATGCCTGCGCATCGGCAATCATGATAAATGTCTTTTTATATTCTCCGGAGTTCTGCAGCTCCACACGTCTTCTCAGAGAGCCCACATAATGACCTACATGGAGTCTTCCTGTCGGTCTGTCTCCGGTCAAAATAATCTTGTCCATTGATTGGTACCAAACCTTTCCTCAAATTTTGTTCCTCATTGCAAAATGCAGAACCGTCTGCCCAAAAGCCAACGATTCTGCATCATTATACCACACCTTATCGGTTTGGAAAACCTTTATCTTAAAATTTCTTGCAACGATTCTGAGACACCTTCCGCTCCTATCTCTGCACCCGGTTTAAGTACAGCTGCCAGACAAACTCTGCACGGGTAAAGCACACCTCCAAGCGATAGGTATCGGTAGGGGTTGTGTCGTATACCTCCTGCGCGGGCACTTCGATACCGACAGCATAGGTGAACACGCCGTCCTCTTCCTTCACGCGCTCCATGCAAAACAGATAGTACTCCTGACAGGCCTTCAGGAAAACCTCTGCTTCCTGCCGCGACAATTCTTGATCGGCAACCTCTTCGACGGGATTGTCATCGGCATCTAAGTAGCGATACCCTTCCTTCACAACGCGCAGTACCCTGCCATTTTGCAGATGTACTGTCGTGGGTCCGGCATAGCTCTCCGTATAATTGGTGTTCTGGGAATTGTCGGGCCGCACGATCAGTGCCTCCAGCTCCAGACGCAGTCCTGTCTCCTCCTGCGATATGGTCCGCACGACGCAGTCCTCAAAACTGAATTTCTCTATCTCATTCACGGAACGAAAGCTCATACCTCTATCCTTTTCCCTTCCTCTGCGTCTGTCGCAGACTGCGCAGAACCCCTTCAGCCACAATGTCCTTCACACTTTGTTTCACCGGGCAGGTGCCGGTTGCCCTTTCAGACTACAAGGAATCCTTCAACAACAGTGCCGTATAGGCATCCTTCGGATTCCGGAAGACACTCTCGGTCTCGCCGATTTCCACAATGCGGCCTTCCTTCATCACCATGATCCGGTCGCACATATGATATACGACATTGATATCGTGGGAAATGAACAAATAGGAAAGCTCCATCTCCTGCTGCAGCTTCTGCATCAGTTCCATGATCTGTGCCTGAACGGTCACATCCAGGGCAGACACCGGTTCGTCCGCCACGATCAGTCCCGGACGGGTGATCAGTGCCTGACCGATACTGACCCGCTGTCTCTGCCCGCCGGAAAGCTGCGAAGGTTTTCTGTGGAAATACTTCTCCTCCATGCCCACCTTGCGGAGCATATCATATGCGGCAGTCTCCATGTCTGCTTTGGTCATGGCCTTGGACTGATCCAGCCTTCCCTGCGCGCGCAAGGGCTCCTGCAGCAGCCAGCCGATGGTTTTGGCGGGATTTAAGCTGCTGTAGGGATCCTGGAAAATCATCTGAGGGCGCACCGTGGCATGAACGATCTCACCCGTATACCCCCCATGAATCCCGAGAATCGCCTTGGAAAGGGTGGTCTTGCCACAGCCGCTCTCTCCGACCAGTCCCAGACTTTCTCCCTTGTAAATATCAAAACTCACATTGTGAACGATCTCACTCTTTTTTTTGCCGGCAAAAGGATTGCCGTTCCCATCCAGATAATAGACGCTGAGGTCCTTCACCTGCACGACCGGCTCCCTTTTCCCACGCTCCTTCATGGCGGAGACCCTTTTTTTCAGTCTGGACGGCACTGCCTCGATGAGGTTCTTTGTATAGGCTTCCTTCGGGTGATCAAAAATGTCTTCGGTACTTCCAAGCTCTACCACCAGACCGTCCTTCATGACGGCGACCCTGTCGCAGATTCTTCTGGCGAGGTTTAAGTCGTGTGTGATAAAAATCATGGAGTTGTTTTCTTTTGTATTGATTTCCTTGAGCAGACTGACAATCTGGTTCTGAATCGAAACATCCAGCGCCGTGGTCGGCTCATCCGCCACCACCAGATCGGGGTGCAGTATGATTGCCATGGCAATCATCACGCGCTGGCGCATACCGCCGGAAAGCTGGTGGGGATAACTGTCATACACGGTCGGGGCATTTTTGAGTCCGACAGCCTCGAAGGTCTCAAGAACTTTCTGCTTTCTCTCCTCCTTCTCCAATACCGTGTGGAGCTTGAGCATCTCTTCGACCTGTCTGCCCACCTTCTGCGTCGGGTTTAGAGAGGTCATAGGCTCCTGAAAAATCATGGACATGGAATCGCCCTGCATGGTTCTGTAGAGCGCTTTATCCACCTTTTTACCCGCTTCCCGCAGGACACAGTCATCCACGAGTATGCGCCCGGTGGTCACTGTCGCGGTATCGGAGACCAGACCCATCAAGGTCAGCGCCGTCACGGACTTCCCGGAACCGGACTCTCCGACAATACCGAGAATCTCCCCGTCCGTAACCTCCAGATTGACATGTTTCACGACCTCCGTGCCGTCAAAGGCCACAGAGAGGTTTTCAATTTTAATCATATGTGACCTCCTTCCGGCAAGGTTCCGACTAACGCCCCCGGTGTGTAAAAAAACTCCTACGCTTTGTTCATACGCTGGATGCCTTCACTCAACAGTGCAAAGCCCAGCACGACCCAGACGATGGCAAGTCCCGCGGACAGGGCATACCAGGGCGCTCCCTGCAGGTATCCCTGCGCATCGGAAAGCATTTTCCCGAGGCTGGCATCCGGCGGCTGTACACCGATGCCGAGGTAACTCATGCCGGATTCCGCAAGGATCGCATTGTTGAAGCCGATCATCACAGATACCCAGAAGACAGAGAACACATTCGGCAGTATATGTACAAACAGAATGCGCAGCTTCCCCACGCCCATCAGTCTCGCTCTTCTGATAAAGTCTGCGTCACGCAGACGGATGAACTCGCTTCGGACAATTCGCACATAGCTTGGGATAAACACCAGCCCCAGCGCGAGAATCACATTCTGCCTGCCGTTTCCGAAAATACTGATTAACACCAGCGCAAGCAGGATACTCGGGAAACCGTTCAGGGCGTCGGTTATCCGCATGACGATCTCATCCAGGATACCGCCGAAATATCCTGTCAGGGCACCCAGCAGAATGCCCATCACGGAGGAAAACAGCACCACCAGCATGCCGATGAGGATCGTCACGCTCAAGCCCTTCATCACGCGTGAAAAAATATCTCTTCCGAAATTGTCCGTGCCGAACAAATGGTGCAGGGAGGGCGCAGCGAAACGCTCCGCCGCGGACATTCCGGCAGGATCATACGGGGTCCAGAACAGTCCGACAATGCCAAGCAGCAGACCGAGGCCTGTCATGAACAGACCGATGAGCAGATATTTATTTTTCAGAATGTCGCTCCTTCTCATCCAAATATCCTCTCCTGCGTTAACTGCTTACTTTTCACTGATTCTGGGGTCGATGACACGATACAGAATATCCACCAGGAAATAAACGACAATGACAACAAACGTAATATACAAAATCAGGATCTCCACCACGGGAAAATCTCTGGTATTGATCGAGCTGATCAGAAGCCTTCCTATGCCGGGGAGGCCGAACACCTGCTCCACCACAATACTTCCCGCAACGATCTCCGCAATGATCATACCCAAAAATGTCACGACAGGCATCAATGCATTTCTTAAGACATGTCCGTACATGACACGCCTCTTCGTGCAGCCCTTACTGTAAGCCGTGCGCACATAGTCCGACTGCATCTCCGTCAGCAGGGAATTGCGCAGGAATCTTGCCGTCATGGCAATCTTTGGAATCGCCACGGACAGCGCCGGGAACAACAGGTATCCGATGAATTTGCCAAAATCATCCCGATAGCTGACATATCCGCCGGGGGCAAACAATTTCAGAATGATACCAAACAGATAGGTCACCAGTACGCCCAGGAAAAAGGACGGAACCGCCATGGAAATCTGTGTGAGACAGTTCAGCGCAGCATCCAGATAACGGTTGCCTGCGCGTGCCCACACAACGCCCAGCGGGATCGACACCAGTACGATCAGCACAAAGGAAAGTGCCGCAAGCCACAAAGTGACCGGCAGTTTATCCCCGATGAGTTCCTTCACCGGCATCATTTCATTCATATTCTTGGCATATCGGTAGCTTCTTCCGAAATCTCCCCGGATCACACCCGATGCCCATTTTACATACCGGACAAGCGGCGGATCATTCAAACCCAGTTCTTCTCGAAGCTGTTCTGCCCTCTCGGGCGGGGCTTCCATTCCCACGATGGATGTCACCACATCCCCGGGGATGATCTGAAACGCAAGGAAAGCAGCCACGGAAACAAGGAACAATGTCATAATGAGAGTAATAAATTTTTTAACTACATATTTCATGTGACTGCTTTCCTCCTTTCTTTTATTTGGTAACTATTCAGAGCCATGCAAATCTGTAATAAGCCGACCATTCAGGGATAGGCTTTTACAGATTGATATGGCGAAGTAACCACCCAAGCAGAAGGTAAGCCGCGCAGCGGCGATTCTGCGAATGCGGTTCTGAACAGTTACTTTATTTGTAATAAATGGTGCTCATATCCTGTACATAGACGGGATAGAATACATAGCCCTCAAGCTTGGGGCTGACCGCTACGGTCAGCGGGGGTGCCTGCAGGAAAGCACTGCCGGCATCGTCGCAGATGATCTTCTGCAGCTGCTTGTAATAGCCTGCCTTCTCTGCGGTATCAAGCGCTGCCGCTGCCTTGAGGTAAACTTCATCGTACTCGGGATTGGAGTAATTGATAAAGTTTTTCTTGGAAGTGCTCTGGAATCTGTTGGTCAGATAGCCGGGGGTCATATCGCTGGTGACACCGCTGATGGTCGACTGATACTTACGGTCCGTATAGCAATCCTGCAGCCAGGTATTCCACTCAACGGGGTTGATCTTTGCTCTGATGCCTGCTGCCTTGAGCTGCTCAGCGATCACTTCCGCTGTCTGCATGTGGAACTCGTAGTTGGAGGGCACGGTGATCTCCAGATCAAAACCGTCAGGATATCCTGCCTCCGTCATCAGCTGCTTCGCCTTTTCGATGTTGGCGCTGTTGCCGTAGGTATCGTTCAGGTCCACATAGTATGTGGTCAGCGTGGGCAGCATTGCGGAGCTGATCAGACCGCCGTTTCCGCCGGCGACAAACTCATTCAGCATCCCCTTGTCAATGGCATAGCAGATGGCCTGGCGGATTCTCACATCCGAAAGAACAGGGTCTGCATTGTTGAGGTACAGAGCCTGCACAACATTGGAAGGATGAGACAGAATCTGAAATTTGTTCTTCAGCTCTTCCGCCTGGCTGTCTGTCAGATAAGGATACACCTGAATGGTCTCTCCCTGCAGCTCCATCAGCGCGGTTTCCGCACTATTGATGATCTTGAAGTTGACTTCATCCAGATAGGGAAGTCCTGCCTGCCAGTAGTTCTCGTTCTTCTTCAGGGAGACACCGACCTGGGGAGTATAGGACACAAAAGAAAACGGTCCTGTACCAATGGGGGATGCATTCTCATCCTCACCGCTGCCGGCGGGAATGATTGCTGCAACAAAGCTGTAGATCAGCTCTGTGTTAGGCTTTGCCACTGTTACCTGAACCGTTTTATCATCGATAATATTAACTTCCGTCAAAACGCTCAATGAAGAAATCAGGGGCGTGCCGTCCAACAGACCCGAACATCTGTCCAGAGAATACTTCACGTCATTGGCCGTCACCGGGCTGCCGTTGTGGAAGGTAACACCTTCACGAAGTGTGAAAGTATATACCAGTCCGTCCTCGGACACGGTGTAGTCACTCGCAAGCGCCTTCATCAAGTCGCCGTTTTTGTCGGGCTTCACAAGTCCTTCAAAAACATTAAATAGAATTTCCTTCGTTCCTGCCGCTGTTGCTTTGTGTGGGTCAAGACTGTCAATATCCTGCTGGATTCCTACCACAACGCTGCCGCCATATTGAGGATGCTCAACTACTTCCGTGCCGCTCTGTGAGGATTCAACAGTTTCCTTGGAGGGATTATTCTCCGAAGACTCTCCTGTGCCATCTGAGCCGCATCCGCCCAGTACAGCCATTGTCAGAAGCGCCGATAAAAACAAACTGAAAAGTTTTTTCTTCATAATGCTCTTCTCCTCTTCGTCTCATAAAACCTCTCACTATTCGATTGTCAGCCTCATTGTATCACAGTTTCCGCTAAATGCAAGTTTTTTCGCAGGTACAATTTCACAGACATGCCCTATTAGTATGCACGCTGCTTCCGATCTCATGCATTCCGCCAATCCACCGTGCCCCGCATTCTTTTGCATACGCTATCTGCAGCCCTCCGCGCAGTTTTTCATCAACATGGCAATCGTCATGGGACCTACGCCGCCGGGCACGGGAGTGATGGCGGTGCAATGAGGCGCTACCCTCTCAAAGTTCACATCACCGCAGAGCCTGTTGGCTGCGTCACGATGAATTCCGACATCGATGACCACAGCGCCCTCCTTTACATAAGTCTCATCGACGAGCATGGGCTTGCCGACCGCAACGACCAGAATATCCGCGCGCCTGGTGATCTCCTTCACATCCTTCGTCCGGGAATGGCACACGGTAACGGTACCGTTCTCACGAAGCAGTAACATGGCCATCGGTTTGCCGACAATGTTGCTTCTTCCCAAAACAACGCACTCTTTTCCCTCGATCGCAATGCCGGAACGCTTTAACAATTCAATAATGCCTGCGGGCGTGCAGGACACATAGCCGGGTCGGCCGATGCTTAAGTTCCCTACATTCATGGGATGAAAACCGTCCACATCCTTCTCCGGTGAAATGGCAAGAAGCACTCTATCCTCATCGATGTGCTTCGGAAGAGGAAGTTGGACGAGAATACCGTCGACATCCTCTCTTTGATTGAGCTCGCCGATCAGCGCAAGCAGTTCCTCCTGCGTCGTCTCCTCCGCCAGCTCATAGGAAAGGGACCTGATTCCAACATAGGCGCAGGCCTTCTTCTTATTGTTGACATAGACTGCGGACGCGGGGTCATTTCCCACCTGAATCACTGCCAGCGTTCTAACGATACCCTTCGCCTGCAATGCCTCGACCTTCGCTTTTACTTCCTCCTTGATCTCCTGTGAGATCTTCTTACCGTCAATTATCTGAGTCATTGATATCCTCCTGTTTCTACTTGAATCCGTATCTATTCTTACGCTGCCGCAGAGGCCGGAAACCATCCCCTGCCAAATCGTCATGCCAAAAACCGCTTACGCCGGACAGATGAAAATATCATCCACATAGAAGTCAGCGTTTCCGTCCGTCTCAAGGTAAATCTCAGCGGTATGTAAATCCTCTGACAGCCCGGCAACCGCTGTGACCTTCGTCCACTCCCCGGGCACTGCCGCGGTCTCGGTCCACAGGGTGGAAACCGCCCCGTCCAGACCCATTCTGATCAGGTGGTCGTCCGTCTTCACATAGGCGGTCACAGAGATTTTCCGGCCGATATAGGAGGAAGCCCCAAACTTCACGGTCGCATCCTTCTCCTGTCTGGTGACCAGCAGAGAATGGCCCTTGCCATCCCTGGACTGATTGTCCACCACAGTGATAAAGGGAAGATGTCCCGCACCGCGGATGGAAGCAATGTGTTCGCCGTTCTCAAAGCTTTCCTCCTGTCCGATGAGCTTCACCGTCATATCGTCAAGATAGAGCGGACTGATCTCGCCCTCCTCTTCTCTTACCTGAAAGACAAAGCCGGCCGAGTGAAGCCCTGCGGGAATCTGCACTTTTCCGCTGATGGATACCCATTCCGCCGTGCCCGTCTGCTTCGCGGCGATCTGTGTAAAAGAACCGCCGAAATCGCCGACAAGCACAACCTCCCTGCCGGTGTTCCAGATCCACGCGCTGATTTCCACCGTCTGTCCGATAAAGTCAGAGGCATCCCAGGAAATACCGCACCAGTCGCCGAAGCGCCGTTCATTCGCAAGCGCCCAGGTGCCGCTGTGAACCTTCCGGTCGGTGATTGCAATCTCACCGAAGCCTCTCATCCGAAAGCCGAGTGCCTCAGGGTCGGGAGCCTTGCCGTCCTTGGAAGTAAAATCATACAGGCGGTCTGACAGATCGCACAGAATCTTCTCCGGCTCACCCAGATCGCCGCCTGTTGCTGCGTACACGACCGCTTCATAGGCTTTCTTGCAGGAAAGATCTCCACGGAACAACAGCGGATTGGCTCCTCTGATCCAGGAGTTGTCATCCGTCAGCCCCCAAAATGTCACAGAGGTGATGTTGACCCCTTCTTGCTTAGCCTTTACCAGTTCGTCAAACAGGCTCTTATAAAAGACTGCCTGATAATACTCTGCATTGGCATTGGTACAGGTACACTTCACATCCAGCTCGGTGATCTGTACCTCGCTGACATGATCTGCATACTCGCGCAGCGCCGCAATGTATTCCGCAACATCATTGTTGTCGCTCAAATGCCCCTGCATGCCGATACCGTCGATCAGTCCCTCGCCAAACACACTGCCGTGCGCTTCGGTGCTTCTGTCCAAAATGGCCAGGATCGCCGCCTTCTTATCCGCCATCCACTCGTTGTAGTCATTGTAAAACAGTTTTGGCTGAATCCCGCGAAGCGCTTCTGCATCCGATGCGTCGACCCCATACAGGGCAGCATACTTTGCGGACATCTCGTTCACCGCATCCTTCGCATAGCGGAAGGACCAGTAGATAAAGTCATCCCCGATGACCTGATACCAGTAGCTGTCGCGTAGTCCGGTCGGAGTCTTGTCGGCAAGCTCGATGGCTTCGTTCACCACATCCCACGCATAAATGGTGTCCGCGTAACCGTTTGCATACATATATTCCATCAGCGTAAAAATATAACTCTTCAGTCGCTTCAGCATCGTCTCACGGTCCACATAGCAGACCGGATTGAGTTTCTCGAAAAACTTCATCATCGGATTCTTTTTCAGAATCTCCGGGTCTGTCGGGAAAGTCACCGGTGTATAGCCCTTGCAGAATACTTCCTTCGGGCACTGGCTGTGCCATACCAGCACATGACCCCTGACAGGCATGGAATGCTCCTTCGCCCAGTCCAGCATCGCTTTTGCTGCGGGATTGATCACAAAGGGCAGGAAATCCTCCCGCGCCGCAGCACTTGCAAACCCCATGTTGTACATCGGTTTCAGCTCATTCCCGAAGGTCATACTGTTAAACTGTTCCTCCATCAGCTTTTCCTTGTCGGGATTGCCGATCTCATGATTCTTCCAATTCTCGTTGATTCTCTCACAGGCCACGCCAAGCCTAAAATACTCTCTGTATAACTCCTTCAAAACACTCATACTTAATATCCTCGTTCTTTTCTGTGATATACACGAGTCTATTATACCTTGCTGCCCCGCCGCATGCAAGCTAAACCCTAAGGCAGCCTCAGACAGCCTTACACGCCAACTCCCCGCCGGCCCTGACCGGCCAAGCGGGGAGTTCTTATCCAAATCTTTCCTGTTTCTTTATTGTGCGATGGCATTGCCGGTATAGAGCTGGTAATACTTGCCCTTCTGCTCGATCAACTGCTCATGGGTACCGCGCTCAATGATTCTTCCCTGCTCGAGAACAATGATACAGTCGCTGTTCTTGACGGTGGAAAGACGGTGTGCGATCACGAAGTTCGTTCTGCCCTTCATCAGAGCATCCATACCCTTCTGCACCAGCTTCTCTGTTCTGGTGTCGATGGAGCTGGTCGCCTCATCCAGAATCATGACAGGCGGGTCTGCAACTGCCGCTCTCGCGATGGCAAGCAACTGCCTCTGTCCCTGGCTGAGGTTTGCCCCGTCGCCGCGGAGCATGGTCTGATATCCCTCGGGAAGTCTTCTGATAAAGCCGTCCGCGTTCGCAAGCTTTGCGGCCTTGATGACCTCCTCATCGGTTGCATTCAGGTTGCCGTAACGGATGTTCTCCATAACGGTTCCCGTAAACAGATGGGTATCCTGCAATACAATGCCCAGGGAATGTCTTAAGTCATCCTTCTTTATCTTGGAAATGTTGATTCCGTCATACCGGATCTTACCGTCCTGAATGTCGTAGAAGCGGTTGATCAGGTTCGTAATGGTGGTCTTGCCGGCACCGGTTGCACCGACGAACGCAATTTTCTGTCCGGGCTTTGCATACAGCTCAATGTCATGCAGGATCATCTTCTCATCGGTGTATCCGAAGTCTACATGATCGAACACAACATCCCCCTTCAGCTCGGTGTAGGTGTAGCTGTCACTGTCCTTGTGATAATGCTTCCATGCCCACAGCCCTGTCTTCTCACTGCTTTCCACAAGCTCGCCACGGCCGTTTCTGGTCGCGTTTACAAGCTCCACATATCCCTCGTCCAGCTCGGGCGTCTCATCCATCAGCTTGAAGATTCTGTCCGCACCTGCCAGAGCCATGATAATACTGTTGACCTGCATGCTGATCTGATTGATCGGCATACTGAAGGATCTGTTCAATGTCAGAAAACTTGCAAGGGCGCCGAGTGTCAGTCCCGAAATGCCGGTAATTGCAAGAATACCGCCGGCTACCGCACACACGACATAGCTCAGGTTACCGAGCTGTGCATTCACGGGTCCCATGATGTTGCCGAATTTATTAGCACGATAGGCACTGTCGCAGAGCTGTTCGTTGAGGCTGTTAAACAGCTCCAGGCTCTCCCGCTCATGGCAGAACACCTTGACGACCTTCTGCCCGGTCATCGTCTCCTCGATACATCCGTTCAGTGCGCCAAGGTCCCTCTGCTGTCCCACAAAGAAACGACTGCTTAAGGAAGCAACCTTCTTGGCAGCGATCATCATGATCACCACCATGACCATGGTCACGATCGTCAGCGGAATATCCAGAACCAGCATGGAAATAAACACACTGACAACAGTGATCAGGCTGTTGAACAGCTGAGGAATGCTTTGGCTCACCATCTGACGAATGGTCTCTACATCATTGGTATAGATCGACATGATGTCGCCGTGTGCATGGGTATCAAAAAACTTAATGGGCAGCTTTTCCATCTTCTCAAAGACGATATCCCTTAAGTTTCTCATCGTGCCCTGTGTGATATAGATCATGATTCTCGACTGGGTAAAGCTTGCCAGTACGCCGAGTCCGTAGAAGCAGGCCACTCTGGCAATTGCGCCGGTCAGAGGTCCGAAATCGGGATTCTGCTTTCCGATCAGCGGCAGAATATAGTCATCGATCAGTGTCCGCATGAACAGTGTTCCCTGCAGGGAAGATAATACCGTCACAACGATACAGATCAGAACGACGATCCACTGGATGGAATATTCTTTGAATGTAAGTCCGAGAACTCTCCGGATGACTTTGCCGGGATTTTCAATCTTCGGTCTGGGGCCTCTCATCCCACGAGGGCCGTGTCCCGGACCGTTTGGTCTAGGTGCTCTCTGTTCTGCCATGATCACATTCCTCCTTTCTCATCGAAGTCTCCGCTTCCGCTGTTCTGGGATTCGTAAACCTCCCGATAAATCTCATTGCCGGCAAGCAGTTCTTCGTGTGTACCGATACCGACGATCTGTCCTTCGTCCATCACAATGATTCTGTCTGCATTCTGCAGGCTGGAAACTCGCTGTGCGATTATCAGCTTTGTCGTCCCGGGAATCACTTCCGCGAAAGCTTTTCTGATACGGGCGTCTGTGGCTGTATCCACTGCGCTGGTAGAGTCATCAAGGATCAGAATTCTGGGTTTCTTCAACAGCGCCCTGGCGATACACAGTCTCTGCTTCTGTCCGCCGGATACATTGGTTCCGCCCTGCTCGATATAGGTGTTGTAGCCGTCCGGCATCTTCTGAATAAATTCATCCGCACAGGCAAGCTCGCAGGCCTTTTTGCACTCTTCCTCGGTGGCGTTCCTGTCACCCCAGCGCAGATTCTCCAAAATGGTACCGGAGAACAGAACATTGTTCTGCAGTACGACTGCGACCTGGTTTCTCAAAGTCTCCATATCATACTTGCGTACATCGATACCGCCGACCTTCAGCACGCCTTCGGATACATCATACAGTCTGCTGATCAGGTTTACCAGACTGGACTTCGCGCTGCCTGTTCCGCCGAGGATACCGATGGTCTCTCCGGACCTGATATCAAGGTTAATATTCTTCAGCACAAAAGAGTCCGCATTGGGATTGTATTTGAAGGAAACATTTTCAAACCGGATGCTTCCGTCAGGCACCTCGAAGACGGGCTCTTCGGGATTGGTCAGGCTCGGCTCCTCATTGAGAACTTCGCAGACACGCTTCGCGCTGGTCGCCGACATGGTCATCATGACGAAGATCATGGAAAGCATCATCAGGTTCATCAGGATGGTCATGCAGTAGGTAAGCAGGCTCATCAGTTCACCGGTGGTCAGCTGATTCTGAATAATCATATGCGCGCCCAACCAGCTGATCAGCAGAATACAGGTGTAAACGGTCAGGTTCATGACCGGGCCGTTCCAGGCAACGATACTCTCTGCCTTACAGAAAATCTTATAAATATTGCCGCTGGCGGTCTTAAACTTCCTGATCTCCTCTTCTTCTCTGACATAAGCCTTCACCACACGGATCGCGGAAACATTCTCCTGCACGCTCTCGTTCAAATCATCATACTTCGGGAACGCCTGGGAAAAGTGCTTGGTTGCATTGGTGACGATCAGTCCCAGCACGATTCCGAGCGCGATAACCGCAATCAGGTAAATGCTTGCAAGCCTGGGGCTGATGTAGAACGCCATGAACATCGCACAAATCAGGCTGATCGGAGCTCTCATACACATGCGCAGGATCATCTGGTAGGCATTCTGTATGTTGGTGACATCGGTTGTCAGTCTGGTTACAAGACCGGAGGTACTGAATTTATCGATGTTTGCGAAGCTGAAGGTCTGTATTCTCTCATACATTGCCTTTCTCAGATTCTTGGCAAAGCCGGTGGACGCCTTCGCTCCGTAGACACCTCCGCCGATACCGAACAGGAGGCTTAAAAATGCGGTGCCGACCATCAGGGCACCAATAAGATAAATATGGTTCAGATTACCGGGTGTTACGCCGTCATCAATAATCGATGCCATCAGCATGGGGATGATCATCTCCATGATAACCTCACCGATCATACAAAGAGGTGTCGCGACAGACGCTTTTTTATACTCTTTGATCTGGGCTGCTAATGTTTTAAGCATTTTCTTCTTTCCTTTCTGTGTTATATTTGGGGACTATGGGTTCTCCCGGGTGTATTCCCGGCTCAGCTCATCCAGATTGCACATAATGACACGAAGCATTCTGGTCAGGTCCTCAATCTCCGTCTCATCAAGGCCCTGCAGCATCCTGTCATTCATCATCTTCATATGAGCTTCCACCAAAGCATGATTCCGGGCTGCCTCTTCCGTCATCAGAATTCTCTTCAGTCTTGCATCCTTATCCAGACTCCGTCTCACTATCAGGCCGTTCTTCTCCATGACCTGCAGCGTATTGGTCGCCGTTGCCCTGGAAATATGAAACTCCTTCTCGATATCCTTCTGATACACAGGCTGGTCAGCATGATGAAACAAGTACCCCATAATACCGCCCTGCAGCTGCGACTGCGGTGCCGTTTCGAACTTGGGACCGCTCTTTGCAATCACATCTTTCACCTTGTTATGTATCATTCTCAACTGAAAAGATATGCTTCTTTTATGCATTTGATCCATTCCGTCACCTCCCCGCGTCGTTTTCTCCAACACAAAGTTAGTCCGCTAACATTTTTGTTAGCGGACTAACTTTATCACAACTGATACTGCTTTGTCAACCCGTTTTTTACAGGATCAGCCTTTTTCTGTTCTGTCGTAAAAGAGGTCTGCGCTTTCTGCGCGAAGTACGCCTTCCCGGGTAAAAAAGTGTTCTACATATACTTCCTCAGTTTTTTGCCAAAGATAAGGCAATGAAGCGTTCCTGCTATGCCCAGGACAAAATACTCATAATCACATAGGGCGCATAGGAACAGACTCATAACATATCCGCCGCTTTCCTTCGTTTTTCTTTATGATACCTGACCGTTTACTTTTTTTCCGGCATAACCGTTATCCACAGATACAGTCCGCCTAATACCACGATCGTTCCAAGCATAATCAACAGCATGCACTTCGGTTCCACGACATTGCCCTGAAATGTCGGATTACAATCCAGGGAATCCGCAATTGCTGTTACGACCTCTGCCGGGAAGCCGGTTTTCTCCATCTCCTCAAACACACCCTGCAGCATATGATTTTTGATCAATGCAGTTCCGTATGTACCGGGGAGATAACTCATCACATTCTGCAGACCCTTGGAAAAGTTGGAAATCGGCATATAGGCTCCGCAGACAAAACCGTATCCGGCACTGATAATGGTCCCGACTGCAGACATTTGTCCCTGTGTTTTTAACGGATAGCAGACAAGACCGGATAAAACAGCGCCAAACAGTACCAGTACAAGCAGATCCAGCAGCAACAGCGCTACATCTGCCGCCGTCAGATACCAGCCCATCATCCTGATGTATCCAAGACAAAGTGCCAGGGCAAGTACATTCACCATCAGGGAATTCAACACTGTGGAAAAGAAATACCCCAGATAGATCATCGGTTTTCTGATCGGTGATACATCAAAATCCTTCCGCACCCCATTGGCGCGGTCCTGTACCATCGTCAGATTCACACTAAAAGTAACTGTCACACAACTGACTGCCAGAAGCGCTGCGGCAAGCTGTCCCGCAACGGTTCCGTTGACCAGCTTTTCCGCGACATGCATCGTCTCCGGAAGATTGCTGACAAATGAGTCTTTATACACTTTTGCGAGAAATGTGGCATACAAAACGATCAGTATCATCGGGGTGATCAGGGAGGAGAGCAGCATTCCCTTATCCCTGAAAAACAGCCTGCGATTTCTGTCAATGATTGTGATCAATGTTTTCATCCCTGTTCACCTCCCAGTTTCTTTCCTGTCACTGCAATAAACACATCATCCATTCCGCCCTTTACGATCTCATAGTCGCGGAACACAGATGCATGCTTCACAATCAGTCCGGTAGCCGCCAGCGGCGTCTCAATGGCAATCCGATAACCGTCTCTGATGGTTTCGTAAGCCATTCCCAGACTTTCTACTTCCTCTTTGCTTACCCCATAGATGGAGAGATAATCCTTGACATATTGATTCTTCAATTCATATGGGGTCCCTTCTGCCGCAATACAGCCGTGATCGATGATGACAATATAGTCGGCAGATGCAGCTTCCTCCATATAATGGGTTGTCAGCAAAACGGTAAGGCCTTCCTGTGCGCGAAGTGTTTCTACAATGTTCCATATCATTTTTCGGGTCTGGGGATCCAATCCGGTGGTCGGCTCGTCCAGAATCAATAACTTCGGTCTGTGAATCAGAGCCCTTGCAATATCTACCCTGCGTCTTTGGCCGCCTGACAATTTCCCGACAGGGCGGTCAATGAATTCCTGAAGTTCAAATAGGGTGATCAATTCCGAAAGACGGTCCGCAAACTGTTTTCCTGTGATGCCGTACAGCGCTGCCCTGCTTTTTAAGTTCTCTCTTGCAGTCAGCGGCTTGTCCAACACGCTGTCCTGAAAGACAACACCCGTCATTTTTTTGATCTGATGTCCCGAAGTATTGACATCCCATCCGTTTACCCGGATATCTCCCCCGTCTGCAGTCAACTGACCGCAGATCATGGAAATCGTTGTGCTTTTTCCGGCGCCGTTGACACCCAGAAAAGCAAACAGTTCTCCGCTCTTCACGCGAAAACTGAGATCATTTACTGCCTTTACCGTTTGAAAGTTCTTACTCAAATGGTTGATTTCTATGATATTCTCCTGCTTACTCACGCTCTTTTTTCCCCTTTCGTATCACTGTCCCTTATGATATCATATTTGCAAAAATAAACCGGAATCTGTACTCCATTTATTTTTCAGCCATCTGTGCATTCCGGCCGGTGCCTGTCGCTTCATCCTGTCCCAAAATTACTTCTTCTCCTGATTGATTCTCATGGTCAGGGAAATCCTCTTCTTCGCCGCATCCACGCCAAGAACCTGTACTTCGACGATATCACCGACGCTGACTGCTTCGAGCGGGTGCTTGATGAAGCGGTCCGTAATCTGGGAAATATGTACCAGACCGTCCTGATGTACGCCGATGTCCACGAAGACTCCAAAGTCAATGACATTGCGGACCGTTCCCTTCAGTATCATACCGGGCTTCAGATCCTTCATATCCATGACATCACTGCGAAGAATCGGCTTGGGCATATCGTCTCTGGGATCTCTTGCAGGCTTCTCCAGTTCTTTTAAGATATCGGTCAGCGTGATCTCACCGATGCCGAGCTCCTCCGCAAGGAGTTTCTTGTCTTTGATGCGCTTCTCCAGCCCGGAAACACTCTGCCCTGCAGGGACTTCCTGCACGGGGGGCTTCTTCGCCGTCTTATCACCGTCCAATACCATGCCGCCCATGGCTGCTGCCAGGGCCTTACCCATAGCGGTAGAAGTATTCCTGACCTGTACGGTTTTCGCTGCCTTTTGCGGCTTTGCAGGCTGTGTGGGCTGCTTCGTCTCCGCACTCTTCGTCTTCGCCTTCTTCTGTGCCTCCCGTACATCCTCCATGGTCAGGCCGAGCTTCTCAAGAAGCTTTTGTGCCGCCTCATAGGATTCAGGATGTACGCTGGTGGCATCCAACGGATTGTCACCGTCCGGAATACGCAGAAAGCCTGCGCACTGCTCAAATGCCTTAGGGCCAAGCTTTGCAACCTTTAACAATTGCTTCCTGTTGGTAAAGCGGCCGTTGGTCTCACGATATTCTACAATGTTCCTGGCAATCGTCTTGTTGATACCGGAAATATACTCCAGCAGGGATACGGACGCCGTGTTCAGGTCAACGCCGACCTTGTTGACACTGTCCTCAACCACTCCGTTCAATGCCTCGCTGAGTTTCTTCTGGTTCATGTCATGCTGATACTGACCGACGCCGATAGACTTGGGGTCAATCTTGACAAGCTCTGCCAGAGGATCCTGCAGTCTTCTTGCGATGGAGGCCGCGCTTCGCTGTCCCACATCAAAGTGAGGAAACTCCTCGGTCGCAAGCTTGGAGGCAGAATATACGCTCGCACCCGCCTCATTGACGATCACATACTGAACCGGTCTGTCGAGTTCTTTTAACAATTCCACGATCACCTGCTCGGATTCACGGGAAGCGGTACCATTGCCGACGGAGATCAGGTCTACATTATACTTTTTGATCAGCTTCTTCAGCTCTGTCTTCGCTTCGGCCACTTTACTCTGGGGAGCGGTAGGATAGATCACCTTGGTATCCAGAACTTTGCCGGTTGCATCCACAACAGCCAGCTTACAGCCGGTACGAAACGCCGGATCCCAGCCGAGCACGACCTTGCCTGCGATGGGCGGCTGGAGCAGAAGCTGCTCTAAGTTCTTGCCGAATACGGTGATGGCGCCGTCCTCCGCCTTCTCGGTCATCTCATTTCGAATCTCGCGCTCGATGGCGGGTGCAATCAGTCTGTCATAACTGTCTGCGATCGCATCCTTCAAAACAGGTGTGGTGAATTCATTGTCCGCAGTGATCGTCTTCTTCTCCAGGAACATCAAAATACGCTCCACGGGAGCATTCAGCTTAACCACAAGGATCTTCTCAGCCTCACCGCGATTGAGCGCCAGCACTCTGTGTCCGGCAACCTTTTTCACAGGCTCCTGATACTCATAGTACATCTCATACACACTGGCTTCCTTGGGATTCTTCGCACTCGCGGTAATAATACCCTCCTCCACTGTCGCCTCTCGAATGTAACTTCTGAAATCGGCATTGTCGGAAATACTCTCCGCAATGATGTCCATCGCACCCTGCAGCGCCTCCTCAGGCGTCTTCACCTGCAGCGAAGCATCCACACCCGCATCCGTCACATACTTCGCAGCCTCCTCAAGCACGGGAGTCTTCGCATCCTGAGCCAGAATATACTGCGCCAGTCCGTCCAGCCCTTTTTCTTTTGCGACACTCGCGCGGGTCTTTCTCTTGGGACGATAAGGGCGGTACAGATCCTCTACCACAACAAGGGTCTCCGCCGCCAGGATCCTGTTCTTCAGTTCCTCCGTCAGCATCCCCTGTTCCTCTATGCTTCCGAGCACCTGCTCTTTCTTTTCTTCGAGGTTTCTCAGGTAAATGAGTCTCTCATGCAGATTACGCAGCTGTTCATCATTTAACGAACCCGTCACCTCCTTACGGTATCTGGAGATGAAAGGAATCGTGTTGCCTTCATCAATCAGTTTGACGGCAGCTTCCACCTGCCATTTTTCCACATTCAGTTCTTCTTTCAGCTTTAAGATAATATCCATATGCTCTTCATTCCTCTCTTTGCCTGTCACAAAAGTGCATTACCTTTATTATACTGAAAAAGCCATCTGCCCGCAATCATGAAATCTTTCTAAACTGTGGGCAAAACTTTGACACAAAGCCTTCGAAATGATACATTGGTATTATCTATGCAACACAAAAGGAGCAAGCTTATGAATCCGAATCAAATCAATCCGAACAACCGCGGATTTGCCGTTGCGGCGCTTGTGTGCGGCATCCTGTCCGTCGCAACCGCCTGCTGTTATCTGTCCATTCCCTTCGGCGCAATGGGAATCCTTTTCTATTGTCTGAACCGAAGAAAGGGACGCCCTGTCGATACGATGACGCAGATCGGTCTGTGGTGCTCCGTCTTCGGATGTGCCTACGGAATCTTCAGCATCGTCTATCTGTTCAGACAGCTTCAGGATCCTGCCTTCGTCGAATCGCTGAACGACATGTGCCTCAAACTCTACGGTATGGATCTGCAACAACTGATGGAATACTATACCATTCCGGCACAACAGTGATGTGGGGGTGAAAATGATGAAACGATATCTGAAAAACGATGTGTTAAAAGACCGTGCCAAATATTATCTGGACGGTCACTACGGGACGATGATTCTGGGCTTTTTCTTTTTTATCACGCTGCTGATGTGTTTCAGTATCATGTTGACCTCGGCTGAGCTTGCCGTGCAGGACACCTTCGGCAAGACCGGAGCGGCAATGACACTGTTTCGCTGGCTGGGCAATTTTGCGACACAGCTTCTGGTCGCCATCCTGCAGTTCGGATTTGCGTATGCCTGCCTGAAGCTCGCCTGCAGGCAGCGCCTCCTGTACACGGATCTGTTCTGCGGTTTTCAGGGAGAATCCTTCCTCCCCATCGCTGTCATCACCTTCGTCAGGCTCGTGATCAATAGTGTTTGCTTCGCGCTCTCTGACTACCTGAGCAGGGGGTTCAACTTCTCCCTGACGGGCGAACTTGATTTGCTGCAGCTTCTCTACATCCTGCTGGCGTTATTGGGCGGCTATGTGATCTATATACCGATCTCACTGGCACTTGATCTGAGTTTTTACCTGGTTTTGGACTTCCCCGAAAAGAACAGCTTTGAGGTGCTTCGCGACAGCTTCAAGATCATCAGGGGACACAGAAAGCGCTTCCTGTATCTGCAGCTTAGCTTTTTCCCGATGTATCTGCTGATGTGCCTGTCACTGGGCATCGGTTTTCTCTGGCTTTTTCCCTATTACCAGATGTCCGTCACACTGTTCTACCTCGACCTGATGCATCCGTCCGAGGGCTGAGTTTTTGTCTAAAGCTATGATCCAGCGTTTCCGAAACAGTTTTGCTATACGCAACAAAAAGCATTCCGTACTGACCGGGCAGGTACGGAATGCTTTCTTATGTTCGTCACGCCAATCGTGATTCTTATTCCTGTGTTTCTTGTGCTCTGGTATTGATCCACTTCAGGTAACCGTTGATAAAAGGATCCAGCGCGCCGTCCAGCACAGCGTCTGCATTGCCGGTCTCGACATCGGTTCGCAAATCCTTTACCAGCTTATAGGGCTGCAGGACATAGGAGCGGATCTGGTTGCCCCAGCCGATCTCCTTGACCTCGCCGCGAATGTCGGAGAGCTTTTCTACATTTGCCTCCTGCTTTAACAAAAACAGCTTCGCCTTCAGCATCTGCATCGCCTTGTCCTTGTTCTGGAACTGGCTTCTCTCATTCTGGCACTGTACCACGGTTCCGGTCGGGATATGCGTGATACGGATCGCCGAGGAGGTCTTATTGATATGCTGACCGCCGGCACCGCTGCTTCGGTAGGTGTCGATGCGCAGATCCTTTTCATCGATCTCCACATCCAGATCTTCCTCAATCTCGGGCATGACATCCAGAGATACGAAGGAAGTCTGTCTCTTGCCCTGCGCATTGAAGGGGGAGATACGCACCAGTCTGTGCACTCCCTTTTCCGACTTCAGGTAACCATAGGCATTGATACCGTTCACCTGGAAGGTGACGGATTTGATACCCGCCTCGTCACCATCGAGATAGTCCAATACTTCCAATTCGAAGCCTTTTCGTTCCGCCCATCTGGTATACATACGATACAACATACCACACCAGTCGCAGCTCTCGGTTCCGCCGGCGCCGGCATTCAGCTTCAGGATCGCATTGTTCTTGTCGTACTCTCCCGACAAAAGAGTACCGATGCGAAGTTCTTCAAAGATGCTGATAAAACTGTCCAGCTCCTGACGGATCTCGGCAACCATCGCCTCGTCTTCCTCTTCGTAAGCCATCTCGATCAAGGTCAGAATGTCCTCAAACTGTGTGTAGAGTCCATTGCATTCCGCGACGGTATCCTTTAAATTTTTCAGTTCCTTCATTTTGGCGTTGGAACGGTCCGGATTGTCCCAGAACCCGGGAGCTTCCATCTCCATCTCCAACTCTTCGATCCGCTTTGACTTGTTCGTCAGGTCAAAGTGAATCCCTCACTTCCGCTAAAGGTGTTTCATAACTGAGAATCTCAAGTCTCATCTGGTCCAGTTCAACCATTAACGTCACCCACTTTCTTATGATAATAATTCAGGTCAGATCACTTACCTCTGCCGCAGCAGTTCTTATACTTCTTGCCGCTTCCGCAGGGGCATTCATCGTTGGGATAAATCTTCGCAGCCGCACGTTTTACGGGTGCCTTCGCCACGGAATCATCCTTGTTGGTACCGGTTACCTTCGCCACCTGCTCACGCTCTACCCTCTGCTCGACCGTGATATTCAAGAGGCATCGAACCGTCTCTTCCTTGATGTTCTGAGTCATCTCATCGAACATGTTGTAGCCGGCCATCTTGTATTCTACCAGAGGATCCTTCTGGCCGTAAGCCTGCAGTCCGATACCCTGACGGAGCTGATCCATATCATCGATGTGATTCATCCACTTACCATCGATCACCTTGAGCAGGATCACACGCTCTACCTCACGGATCGCCTCAGCATCGGGGAACTCGGCCTCCTTGCTCTCATACAGCTTCACAGCCTCTTCCTTCAGCTGCTGCTTCAGGGCGTTCTTCTTGGGCTTTTGCACACGCTCCGCAGTCACAGGCTCGATGGGAATGGTCGGAAGCAGCAAGGAGTTCAATTCCTTGAAGTTCCAATCTTCAATCGATTCGTCATTGATACAGATGTCCACACAGTTCTCTGTGATATCGGCGATCATCTTGTAGATGGAATCACGCATGCTCTCACCGTTTAATACGCGGCGGCGCTCCTCATAGATGATCTCTCTCTGCTCACTCATGACATTGTCATACTCCAGCAGATTCTTACGAATCCCGAAGTTATTGTTCTCGATCTTCTTCTGCGCACTCTCAATGGCGTTGGTCAGCATCTTGTGCTCGATCTCCTGTCCCTCGGGAACGCCTAGGGCGGTAAACATGGAAATCAGACGCTCGGAACCGAACAGTCTCATCAGATCATCCTGCAGGGAAATATAGAACTTAGACTCGCCGGGATCTCCCTGACGGCCGGAACGTCCGCGCAGCTGATTGTCGATACGCCTGGATTCATGACGCTCGGTACCGATGATCTTCAGACCGCCGGCAGCTCTCGCTTCGTCATCGAGCTTGATATCCGTACCACGGCCCGCCATGTTGGTTGCAATGGTAACCGCACCGTGAATACCGGCATCCGCTACGATCTCAGCCTCCAGCTCATGGAACTTGGCGTTGAGGACCTTGTGCTTGATACCGCGCTTGGTTAACATTCTGCTTAACTCTTCACTGGCGTCAATGGTAATGGTACCTACCAGTACCGGCTGTCCCTTCTTGTTCGCTTCTTCCACGGCATCGACGATCGCGTTCAGCTTCTCGGCTCTGGTGGTATATACTGCGTCCTGATGATCGATACGGGCAATGGGACGGTTGGTGGGTATTTCCACAACATCCATGCCGTAGATCTCACGAAACTCGTTTTCTTCCGTGAGGGCCGTACCGGTCATACCGCACTTCTTCTCATAGAGGTTAAAGAAGTTCTGGAAAGTGATGGTTGCAAGTGTCTTGCTTTCTCTCTTCACTTTTACATGCTCCTTCGCCTCGATTGCCTGATGCAGACCGTCCGAGTAACGGCGGCCGGGCATAATACGGCCGGTAAACTCATCGACGATCAGTACCTCGTTGTCCTTCACAATATAATCCTGGTCGCGGAACATCAGATTATGCGCGCGCAGAGCCAGAATGATGGTATGCTGAATCTCAAGGTTTTCAGGGTCAGCAAAGTTGTCCAGATGGAAGAACTGCTCTACCTTCTTCACGCCGGCAGCGGTCAGATTGATCACCTTATCCTTCTCATTGACGATAAAGTCACCGGTCTCCTCCTGCACGACACCCATGATGGCATCCATCTTGGTCAGCTGCTGCATGTCTTCGCCGCGGTGCATACGGCGCGCAAGGATATCACACATCTCGTACATGGCCGTGGATTTACCGCTCTGTCCGGAAATGATCAGAGGCGTTCTCGCTTCATCGATCAGGACGGAGTCGACCTCGTCGATGATACAGAAATGCAGATCGCGCAATACCAGCTGCTCCTTGTAGATGACCATGTTATCTCTCAGATAGTCAAAACCGAGCTCGTTGTTTGTGACATAAGTGATATCGCAGCCATATGCCTTCTGCCGCTCCTCAGGCTGCATGCTGTTTAATACGACACCGACAGTCAGCCCCAGGAACTCATGTACCTGCCCCATCCATTCGGCGTCACGCTTTGCCAGATAATCATTGACGGTAACGACATGAACGCCCTTTCCTTCGAGCGCATTCAGATAAGCGGGAAGCAGACAGGTCTGCGTCTTACCTTCACCGGTCTTCATTTCAGAGATACGCCCCTGATGCAGAATGATACCGCCCATCAGCTGTACTCTGTAGTGCTCCGTGTTCAGGACTCGTCTCGCCGCCTCTCTCACCGTTGCAAACGCCTCGGGAAGCAGATCGTCCAGCGTCTCTCCCTCCGACAGTCTGTTCTTAAACTCAGCGGTCTTGCCACGAAGTTCCTCGTCGGACAGTGCTAACATTGTCGGGCGAAGTTCCTCGATCTTATCCACCAAAGGGATGATTCTCTTCAGCTCCCTCTCGCTTCGCGTACCGAAAATTTTATCAATAATTTTCACTCACTATTCCATGCCTTTCTGTGCTCCGCGCCCCAAAGGGTCCCAAAAAGCACAATTTTACTTAAAACATTACTCCTTATTGTAGCAGACTTTGACGGTTTGTTCAACCACCCGCCCGGGAAAAGGAATGAATAATTTGTAAATAACCTGTTAAAAAACCATAATCCGTGACCGTCTAGCTCTCAGTTTTGACTGCCAGCAGCGCGATTCCCTCCCTGCCGGGCAAAGCAGTGCGAACAGTACCGCTCACTCCTTCCGCTACGACCGTGCGCGTCATCTCCCAGGTATCGATCACTTCCACACGATACTTCCCTGTTTCGGGAAGCATCATTTCGCCGACGGACGGGCACTCTTTCTCATAATAGCGAAGGAATGCCTCATCCTCGCAGCAGGCCAATGCCGGGCGGTTTCTGAGCATAAAGGCAAGGAGCCTTTCCTTCGGCATTCTGATCAGTCCCTTTGCTAAGAAATCATCCTTCAGCTCTTCGGGAATCCCATCCCTTTTCATCTGCTCGATCTGTTCTATGGTAAATCTCCCGCAGCCATCCCCGACATAGGTTAGCGGTCCCGGGAAGGTCTCGACGATGTCACGCAAAAAAGCGATCCGCGCCGGGCTCTCGCCTTTGAGTCTGCCGCCCCTCGACCACCACAAAACCTCATCCTCGCTGTAATAGGTCTCGCCGTGCGTACAATATCCGCCATACACGGTCGCACTCCAGAACCTGTGAACCATTTCCCTTGCGGAGATATTGCCCCAGTTGTGCATGATATTTCCCTCATAGCGGCACTCATCGAACACCACGGGCTTTCCAAACTGTCTGTGCAGCTCAGGGACCTCATTTACATTGATGTCCTGAATACAGCAATGCGTCAGCTCCGGTTTCGTAAAATCAGCATACTCAAAACAGTTATGGTTACTGAGCAAATGCCTGTAGGGATCGTTCCGTACTATGAACCGGGCGAAGGCATCCCAATCCGCTCCCGTATATTTCTCCATCAGGTCGAACTCATTGGCAAGCGACCACCAGAGGTTCGGAAACGCCGAAAACCTTCGCAGCAGATACTCCAGATATATGAGTGCATCCTGCCTCGAAAACTGCGAAAAGCCCCACCGGTCATACGGGTGAAACAGTATCAGATCCCCCTCGATCCCCATCTCGGCCAACTGCCGGATCCTCTCTTCGAACGCCTCCCAGAACGCAAAACAGGGACGATGGACATCCCACTTTCCGTCCGTTTTCTCAAAGGGATAGAAGTCCGGTTCGTTGTGGTTAAAATCATAATGCTTCGGAAACAGGCAGAAGCGAATCTTGTTAAACGCAGCATGAGACAGGGTCTCCATCGTTGTATCGATCAACGCTTTGTCCTGGTGCATCAGCGCATACACCGTTGTGCCGAAGGGTCTGTACCATGTGCCGTCCTCATATTGAAAATGGAGGTCTTTCACACGGACCACACCGTGCTTTCCTGCCCGGGCAGGCTCACAGACTTCCTCTCCCGATGCGTGCAGGGATCCGGTTACGACCCAATGATAGTTCCCCGGTTTTTGAGGCAGAAAGCGCACCCGATAGACGCCGTCTCCGGCATAAAAGCCCTTCACTTTCTTCCACTCTTCATCGCCGCACCGGATAGTCATCTCCAGATCGATCTGCACCTGCGAGCCTGTCGGTTCCGGCCCCTGCAGCGTGATTTCATACATTTCATATTGGTTCATCATACCGAAATTCCTTTCTCAGCCAATCCCTGTCAGCAAAGTTCACTCACTACGATATTGCGAAGCTTTCTGGTCAGAGAGAAGGTACCCGCATCCTTTTTCTGGGTGCCCATCAGAATCGTCAGTCTCTCCTCGGGAAGGTTCGCAAAATAAGCGCCCAGCCAGCCGTCCCAGCCATACTCGCCTCTGCCCGCGATAAAGCCGGCCTGACCGGGATTCTTGCAGATCCTCATCAGGTTGCCATAGCTAAAGCCGCTCAGACCGATCCAGTTGTCGAATCCTGCCTGCTGTGCGGGCATCAACTCTGCTCCGGTCATGAAGCGAACCGTCTGCGGCTTCAGGACACGGGTTCCCTCGTAGGTGCCGCCATTCATCAGCATGGTCGCAAAACGGCTGTAATCGTCCAGGGTGGACGCCAGTCCTGCGCCGCCCGCCATGTAACCCGGCTGATGATCCATCCGGTTACAGACAGCCAGATTATCTCCGGTATACGGTATCATGCCGGTCGTGCCGTCCGCATGATACATGGTCTCATATACCTTCGCCAGACGCGCCTGCTTTGCAGCCGGCACATAAAAGGCAGTATCCTTCATACCAAGCGGTTTAAAAATCTCCTGCTCCATAAAGTCGGCAAGCCTCATGCCCGTCACCTTCTCAATGACTGCGCCAAGCACATCCGCCGAGGTGCCGTATTCCCAGGAAGTGCCGGGATCATACGCCAGAGGTCCCTCCGCCAGTCTCTCGGCAAGCTCCAATGTGGACATCTCATGATCCGTTCCGATTCTCGAGCAGGCTTCGTCAAACACCTTTGCGGATGCGATACCGCACGCCCTGTCATCGCCGGGATAAGGCAGACCCGAGGTCATGTTCAACAGATTCTGAACGGTCAGGGGCGTATAAGCGGCACGCCTCTCACCCGGGGTCTTCTCTACCGTGAGCTTGTGAAAAGCCGGGATGAACTCTCCGACTGACTGTACCGGATCAATCTCCCCACGCTCCATCAGAATCATTGCCGCTGCCGCGGTGATCGGTTTCGTCTGCGAATACAGTCTGATGATGCTGTCCCTTGCAAATTCCTTTTTCTCTTCAACATCGGCAAGTCCCGCCTGCGCATACAGCACTTCCTCGCCGTCCTTCAACACCAGCAGGTTCGCGCCTGCCACAAGGTTCTCCTTCACTGCCTGCTCGATTGCTTTTGTTGCTCTCTCCTGTAAATCCATTCTGCGCCCTCCCCTGTCTTTTGATAAAAAGTCCCGCCGGGCATGAAACCGACCCGGCGGGTTTCAAATGATTACTTAAATAAAGTCTTCAGCAAACCTCTCTTCAGGATCTGTCCGCCGGTGCTGATCAGGGTTCTCTCAATCTGCGCCTTGCGACGCTCGGCAGCCTTCTCCTTTTTCTTTCTGGCTTCCTCTTCTTCCTTTTCCTTCTTGCGTCTTGCCGCCTCTTCCTCGCGTTCCTTTTTCTTGCGTGCGAGTTCTTCTTCCTTTTCCTTCTGCTTCTGCGCGGCTGCGGCTTCCTTTTCCTTCTGCTTTGCGAAGGCAGCCTTCTCCTTTTCAAGCTGCGCCCTCTCAGCCTCCAGCTCCGCTTTCTTCTGCTCCTCTTCGGCCTGCCCGCTCAGCTCCTCGTATGCGGACCAGTTATCCACGGACGCATCATATCTGCTCATACCGTCCGAACCCATCAGCCGGGTTCTGAGTGCCTCATCCACGGGAGCCATCAGACTCTGCGGACAGATCACAGAGGTCTGCTGAACGATTCCGGGCACACCGGACTCATCCAGGAAAGAAGTCAGTGCATGTCCCACGCCAAGGTTCATGATGACATCCTCTGTCTTAAAGGAACTGTTTGCACGGAAAGACTGTGCTGCGACCTTCACCGCCTTCTGCTCTGCAGGCGTATAAGCGCGCAGCGCATGCTGCACACGGTTCGAAAGCTGTGCCAGCACACTGTCCGGAATATCGCTCGGGCTCTGGGTCACAAAGTAGATGCCGACACCTTTGGAGCGGATCAGCTTCACCACCTGCTCGATCTTCTGCACCAGAACCTTCGGTGCACCGGAAAACAGCATATGCGCCTCATCAAAGAAGAATACCAGCTTGGGCTTGTCCATATCTCCGGCTTCCGGCAGGCGCTCAAACAGCTCGGCCATCATCCACAGCAGAAAGCTCGCGTACAAAGAAGGATTCTGCACCAGCTTAACACTGTCCAAAATATTCACCATACCCTTGCCGTCAGCATCGGTACGGATCCAGTCAAAAATATCCAGCGCGGGTTCCCCGAAGAATAGATCTCCGCCCTGACTCTCCAACGGAAGCAGCGCCCTTAAGATACCGCCGATAGACTGCGGCGCCACGGAACCGTAGGTGAGCATGAACTCGCTCTTGTGTTCGGAAACATAATTGAGCACCGCACGAAGGTCCTTCAAATCAACCAGAACCAGACCCTTGTCGTCTGCAATTCTGAACACGATGTTCAAAACGCCTTCCTGCGCAGGGGTCAGATCCAGGATTCTCGCAAGCAGTTCAGGACCCATATCAGAGATCGTTGCCCGGACGGGGTGACCCTTCTCCTGATAGATATCCCAGAAGCACACCGGATATCCCTTGTAGGAAAAAGTATCGCGGATGCCAAACTTATCGATTCTCTTCTCCATACTTTCGGACTGCGCACCGGGCATTGCAAGACCGGACACATCACCCTTGACATCGCATAGAAATACCGGCACGCCGGCATCGGAAAAGGACTCCGCCATCACCTTCATCGTGATCGTCTTACCGGTACCGCTGGCGCCTGCAATCAGGCCGTGCCTGTTACACATATTCAGATACATTTCAACAGGTGTCTTGTTTCCGTCATCGGAAATCCCAAGATAGATTTTACCGTCTCTGTACATTTCTCCCTCGTTTCCGCGTCTGCAATGAGCGCAATTCATTCTCATAAATTATAGTATATTCCGGGCGTGGTGTCAAACAGGTCCCTGCCGCGCAAAGCAGGCTGTTTTGCGGTTGCAACCGATGCTTCCGCGCGCATTCCATGCCTATTCCTCCCCATATAACAGGGTAAATGTCTCATAATGATCGTCCGTATAATAAATCAGACCGTCATTGCTGTATACGATACGCTTGGCGCCTCTGGATTTTTTGCCCAGCGTGTCGATGTCACATTCGTAATACTTCCGCCCCTTCTCGACCGGCAGTTTTTTTTCATAATTGCCAAAGTAATTGCCGCCGATGCATTTGCCGGGTGCAACAGACTCCAGCGAGCCGCCGCTCCAACCCAGCTTCTCCGCTTCCTCCTTGGTAATATAATTATCGGGAAGCCTCTCGAAGGTATTCAGGTACAAAGCCACATCCTCCTTCGAGGAATACGAACCATACTCATCCAACAGCCCCGTGGCGCCCGCAGGGTCGTTTAAGTTCGCACCATCCGGCTTTTGCGAAGAATCCTCTTCTTCCTCCTCGTAAACATCCTCACTCAGGACGGTATCCTCACTCTGATAAGTGTCTTCGTTCTCAGCGGTGAATTCCGCCGTACTGCAGCCGGCTAACAATAACGCCGAAACCAGCCAGACCAGCGCTCCGGCTAACCATTTTCTTCTCTTCATGTGTTCGTCTGTTCCTTCCTGCCTGTCCCCTCTTCCTCAGGCATTTTTTCGCATATACTATGTACTCCATTATAAAATACTTTCCGGGAAAAGCAAAGAATAATTGTCGCCGCCCGGTGTGACAGAACCGGTTCTTTTTACACACAAAAAAGGCCGGGACGCTTTCTTTCGCCCCGGCTATCTTTAGCAAGAAGAAATATCAGGTAATCGCCTCGACTGCCTCATTGCTGCCCATCACCATCACACGCTCATCTTCTGTGAAAACATGGGTGGGAAGCGGCAGAGGATAGATCTGCGTCCCCTTCTTGGTCGCAAGCACACTCACATGATACTTATTTCGAATCGACAACTGTACCATACTCTTACCGAGCCATTTCTTCGGCACCGCAATCTCATAGATACCGACTTCCGGGGTCAGCTCCACATAGTCAAATACATGGTCCGCGCCGACCATGATTGCCAGACGTTCCGCAACTTCACGCTCTGCATAAGAAACATAGTCCGCACCGTTTCTGAGCAAAAGCTTCCTGTGTACATCTCTGGTTGCTCTCGCCACGATATACTTACAGCCGAGATCCTTTAACAGCACCGTGATCTCCAAAACAGTCTGGAAATTGTCACCGATTGCAATCACTGCCACATCGAAATTCTTAATTCCCAGTGTCGACATGAAACGCTCGTCAGTCGCATCACCGATCAGAATCTGCTGTATCTCTCCGACCATATCGTCTGCACGCGATTCTTTGATATCAATTGCCAGTACTTCATGCCCGTGCTGCAGGAGCTTCTGCGCCATATGCCTGCCAAACCGTCCCAAACCAATTACAAGTATATTCTTCATACCGTTCTCTCTCCTTTACCCAACCTGCACCTTATCGATAGGCAGCTTAGAATTTCTGACTCCCTTATCGGAAGAAAATGCCAGTAACATCGTGATGGAGCCGACTCGCCCGCACAGCATCAGAAACGCCAGCAAAAGCTTGGACACCATGCCAAGACCAGGCGTTATTCCCAGTGTCAGACCAACCGTCGCCATCGCGGAAACCGATTCAAACAGCGCGGTGAGCATCGGCAGTCCTTCTATTGCCGAAATGATTACGCTGACCGTCGCGGTCAATATCAGATAGGTCATAAAAACACAGGATGCGGTTCGTGTGATTCCCTCATCCATACGCCTTCCGAACATCTCAATGTTCTTCTTTCTCCGGAAGGTTGCAATCACACTGATACACAAGATCCAGAAGGTGGTCGTCTTAATACCGCCGGCAGTGGAACCGGTTGAGCCGCCGATGAACATCAGACAGATCATCACGAAAAGACTGCCCTCCGTCATCCCTGCCAGGTCTATCGTGTTAAAGCCTGCGGTTCTGGCGGATACCGACTGGAACAGACTCGCATGTATTTTCTCAGAAACAGACATTCCTGCAAACAGCGGCTGATTCCACTCCAGCAGCGCAAGCACCAGGGCTCCCAATACAATCAGCGAAGCACTGATCGTGATGACCATTTTACTCTGCAGATTCAGCCATTTGAAATCAAACTTTCTCTTCCCGAGATCATACCAGACCCCGAAGCCCAGACCGCCAACCACAATCAATGTCATGATCACCAGACCGACATACCACTGCCCAGCCGCACCGGTCAGTGAGGAAAACTCTCCCGTCGTATCGCCCATCAGATCAAACCCGGCATTGCAGAATGCCGATATCGAATGGAAAATCGAGAAATAAATTCCCTTCGACCGCCCGAACCTGGGAATATAGGAAAAACTCAGCATCACTGCGCCGGCTAACTCCACCAGCAGGGTGACCAGTACGATGAACTCCGTCAGACGGACAATGCCGCCGATTTGCGGCGCCGAAATGGAATTCTGCATCAAAGAGCGCTGATTGAGGCTGATTTTCTTCTTCGCAACTACCATAATCATGATCGCCACCGTCATAAATCCGACGCCGCCGATCTGAATCATGCAGAGAATGACCAGCTGCCCGAACAAGCTCCAGTGTGTGAATGTATCATATCGCACCAGACCGGTTACGCAAGTCGCCGATGTCGCCGTAAAGAAAGCATCCGATATCGGAGTGGCTCCCGCTCCCTTCGTTGCCGCCGGCAGAGATAACAGGAGCGTTCCCAGCAGGATGATACACAAATAACCGCCCAAAATCAGCTTCATGGGCGATACATTCCGCCAAATACTAAATCTTGAATTCTTTTTCACTTTCATTCAACTCTTCTAATGTTGTATTTTCAGGTAAAACAAGACCCCGCTGCTGATTCGTTCGGGGCAGAGCGTCCAAACCGTTCCCTTCGATACAGCCTCGAGGTCTTGTTCCTATTTTAAGTTATTTCCGCGAAAGTGCTGTGGATCAATACTCCATTGCCTTCTCTTCGCCGGTCATGACACGGATCGCGCCCTGTGCCAGTGCAAGAAGCTCATCCTCTCCGGGATATACGGTGAAAGGAGCGATCCAGCCTGCATACTTCTTCAGAGCTTCAATGGTAGATGCATTATAAGCGATACCGCCGGTTACGATGATCTGGTCTACCTTACCCTCCAGAACACATGCCATGGAGCCCATATCCTTTGCCACCTGATAGTGGAAAGCATCTCTTACTGCCGCAGCCTCTGCATTGCCTGCGTCAACCAGCTTGTTGACCTCTCTCATATCGTTGGTTCCGAGATATGCATTGAAGCCGCCCTTACCAACGATTTTAGAGTAAACCTCCTTCTGGGAGTATTTGCCGGAGAAGCACATCTTAATCAAAGCACCGCTGGGAACGCCGCCTGCTCTCTCGGGAGAGAACGCGCCATCGCCATCCAGAGCGTTGAATACATCGATGATCTTGCCGTTTTTGTGTGCGCCGACAGAGACACCGCCGCCCATATGAACGACAATCAGGTTCAGCTCCTCATAAGGTCTGCCGGTTTCCTTCGCATATCTCTTCGCTACTGCCTTCTGATTCAGGGCATGGAATACGGAGATACGGGGAAGCTCCGGTACACCGGAATATCTTGCCACAGGTGCAAGCTCGTCAACCACAACAGGATCAACGATGTAGGAAGGCTTGCCGATCTCGTCGCCGATCTCTCTTGCCAGAATACCGCCAAGGTTGGAAGCATGCTGTCCGGAGACACCGGTCTTCAGATCCTCAAGCAGAGCATCTGTCACAGCGTAGGTACCGCCGGGGATGGGCTTTAACATACCGCCGCGGCCTACGATCACATCCAGACTCTTCATATCGAAATTCTTGGACTCCAGAAGATCCGTGATGATCTTCTTTCTGAAATCCTTCTGGTCAACGATGGACGCATACTGGGAAATCTCCTCTGTGGAGTGTCTCAGAGTCTCCTCGAATAAAAGTGTCTCGTCCTCAAACACACCGATCTTGGTGGAGGTGGAACCGGGATTAATGATCAAACTCTTGATGGACATTGTTTTTTCCTCCTGATTATCTTTTCTATTCTTTCTTGCTGCAATGACAGTGTCGATTCCTGCGGAGAGGACTTCCCCTGCAGCTTCAATTGCAGCCTCAATGAGAATATCCATATCAATTCCTAGTTAAGCTCAGCCGCAACGACTGCTGCCAGAGCGATGGAATTCACCTTCGTCTCGAAGGTATCGGAACGGCTGGTCAGAATTACGGGAACCTTGGTTCCGGTCAGAATGCAGCCATTCTTTACGCCGGGTACGGTATGTACCAGTGCCTTGTATACGAGGTTGCCTGCATGGATGTCAGGGAACAGCAGGATGTCGGCGTCACCCTGAATCTTTCTGTTCGTCGCTCCCTTATGCTTTGCCGCCTCGGGATCGATTGCAAGATCCAGAGAAAGAGGACCGTCAACGATACAACCGGTGATCTGTCCTTCCTCACACATTTTGGTAAGCTCAGCACCTTCTACCGTAGCGGGCATCTTAGGATTTACGACCTCAACTGCTGCCAGCGGAGCAACCTTGGGCATCGTAACGCCGCAGGCATTACATACGGGGACCGTGTTTCTGATGATGTTCGCCTTATCCTCAAGCGTGGGATAAGTCATGAAAGCAACATCCGTCAAAAACAGAAGCTTCTCATAACCGGGGATATCAAATACTGCCACATGAGAAAGAGGGCTTCCGGTTCTCAGACCGACTTCCTTGTCCAATACACTCTTCAGGAAAGTCTTCGTATCGCAAAGACCCTTCATATACATCTCAACCTCGCCGTCATGCGCAAGCTTCACTGCCGTCAAAGCAGCCTGCGCCATATCGGGCTCGTCAATGATTCTATAATCGCTCAGATCCATACCCAGACCTGCGGCAATCTCTCTGATCTTACTCTCGTCACCAACCAATACTGCGTCGGCAATTCCCTGTGCCTTCGCTTCTCTTACTGCTTCCAATACCGCAGAATCCTGCGCTGCAGCGACAGCAATCTTCTTCATGCCGCAGCTCTTCACCTTGGAAATCACTTCATCAAATCCTCTGCTCATTTCTCAAAAATCCTTTCCTGCTTCTCGTGCCTGTGCCCGGCCGCAAAGCCTTTTTCTATGTATTGAAACTGTAAATCCGCTCTGCCAAAAACAGGCAGAGTATACCAAATATGACTATAACACCCTCTGTGCGAAAAAGCAAGCCCGGAAGGCCTCAAACTGCCATCATTTCTTGCCGCAGACAAGAGCAGATCTGTCTGAATGACCCGGTTACAGAACCGCTTTATTGAAAGAACTGCCAAGCCTTCCACACAGGGCGAACGCTTCCTGCAGTCCCCGCTCCCCATCTCAATCCAGAAAATCTGCCAACCGGTCCAATGACGGCACACACGCATACAGACACTTTGAAAGCTCCGCATCCGGCTGCGTCTGATCCGGTACCATCACGACACGACAGCCGGCGCGATACGCCGACAAAACACCGTTGGGAGAATCCTCCACAGCGATACACTGATCCGGCGAAAGCCCCAGCTGCTCACAGGCAAACCTGTAAATATCCGGTGAAGGCTTTCCCTCCTTCACCTGCGTCGCACTGATGATTCGGTCAAAATACTGCCTGATACCGGTCATCTTCAGATACTTCTCCGTGCGCTCCAAATCCGTCGCCGTAGCAACTGCCGCCAAAATACCGCGCCGCTTCAATTCCACCAGAATCTCTACCGCACCGGGCTTCAAAACAATCCCCTCCCGGTCCAGAACTTCCTCCATCAAAGCCTTCCTGCGATCACGCACCGCATAATAATCCAGTTCTTCTCCGAACCACGCCTTCAGCTGCGCCGGCGCAAAAGGTCGTCCCAGACTCCTCATCGCAAGCACCTGCTCATCCGTCATCGTATACCCAAACTCCGCCAATGCCTTCGGCCAAAATATCCGGTAATACTTCTCTGTATCGATCAATGTACCGTCCATATCAAACAAAACTGCTTGCGTCATCGCTCTTTCCTCACAACC
>JAEDDX010000120.1 GCA_016293615.1 Acetatifactor sp. | reverse complement strand
GCGGTTGCAGATGAAGCCCCAGTGTGAGCCACCGTGTCGCCCTGTGTGGGCTTTTGTGGAGCGAGCGGACAACCAGCCCGCATCAAGGCAACAGGAGCTGTTTGCCCCACCGTTGGGCAGGTTTCGGAAGGGAGAATACGGCCTTACGGCATAGGGTGCGGCAGGGTCGATTCTCAAGCAGGAGAAAATGAGGTGGGTTGCAGTTGCATCCACCTCATGCTCACAACGGCCGGCAATGCCGACCGTGCAGGGGTTTTTGGCATTTTGCGGAGGATTTCCCAGGGTGGGTTGCGATTGGGGTTGAACCCTCCATAGGTGGGTTGCACTGCCAAAATACCCCCATTTCCCAAGGGAATTTAGGGCGGTTGCGATATTTAGGGTAAAGGAGGCATTGTTTTGGCAAACCCAAAAGGAAAAAAGAAATTCCTCTTGTGGATCTATCCGAGTACACAGGAGTTGGTAAAGAATAACTATCGTAAGGATCATTGCAAGAGCCAGTCTGAATTTATTGAACGGGCAATCCAGTATTATGTTGGTCGTGTGAATGCAGAGGATGATACTTCCTATCTGCCCAATGCATTCCTGTCCAACATGAGAGCCATCGCATCGGAGAGCGACAACCGCATGAGCCGGATGCTGTTCAAGCTGACGGTGGAACTGGCCATGGTTATGAATCTCATGGCAGCGAACTACGAGATCGACCCGGAAACATTGGAACGGCTTCGTGGTTCCTGTGTCAGAGAGGTCAAGCGGCTGGGCGGTTCCTTTTCCATGGAGGATGCCGTGGACTGGCAGAGAGGATCGTAATTTATGGCAAGGCTCGTAACGAAATTCAAGTTTCTGAAACCCGGCGACCGGAAAGGCGCTGGCGGTTACGCAAAGTATATTGCAACCCGTGAGGGCGTGGAAAGAATCGATGACTCCCAGCGCCTTGCGCCTGCGACAAAGCAGCAGGAAACACTCATTGAAAAAATCCTGAAAGATTTCCCGGACAGCGCAACGCTTATGGAGTATGCCGACTATCAGTCTGAACCCAATATGGGGAATGCCTCAGAGTTTATTTCCCGAGCGATAGAAGATAACGCCGACGATCTGCTCTCCTCCAAAACCTATGCGGACTATATCGCAACCCGGCCTCGTGCACAGCGGTTCGGCTCTCATGGTCTGTTCACAGATGACGGTGTGCGTGTGCAGCTCGAAACAGTTTCTGAGGAACTGAATCTGCATGAAGGAAATGTGTGGACTGCGATCCTCTCTCTGCGCCGGGAGGATGCGGAGCGGCTTGGCTTCAACAGCGGTGAGCGATGGCGGGATATGCTCCGCACTCAGACCCATGAACTGTCCGATGCGTTTCATATTCCCATGGCTGATCTCAAATGGTTTGCGGCATTCCACAATGAAGGGCATCATCCTCATGTGCACCTGATGGTCTACTCCGCAAATCCGAAAGAAGGATATCTCTCGCCAAAGGGCGTGGAGCATCTGCGCTCCTCGCTGGCAAAGGAAATCTTTGCGCAGGATCTGTTCTCTGTGTATGAAAAGCAGACAGAACGTCGAAATGAACTTCGGATGCAGAGCAAGGAACTGATCGCCGGTATCGTGGCAAATATCAACGGCGGCACCTATGACAATCCCGCGCTGGAACAGAAGCTGTCACAGCTTGCGGAGAAGCTCTCCCGCACTTCCGGTAAGAAAGTGTACGGATACCTCAAAGCGGATGTAAAAGATCTGGTGGATTCCATCGTGGATGAGGTCGCCGCTGACCGGCGCATTGCAGCTTTGTATGATCTGTGGTACCGGCAGCGGGAGGAAGTGATCCGCACCTACACCGAGAACATCCCCGATCGTGTGCCGCTGTCACAGAACAAGGAATTCAAATCCGTCCGCAATGCGGTGATACAGGAAGCCATGGGAATTGTCCTGAATCGGGAGCAGGTTGATCTGCCTGACGATTCCGTCCTGCCAGATCCTGACCCGACAGCGGAGGAAGCGGAGTCCGCTGAAAAGCCGACAGAAAAGAAAAATGATGCTTCCATGTGGTCGCTCTACTGTCAGGCGAAAGAACTCCTGGATCAGGACAGCGAAGATTACGATCCCAATCGTGCTATGGAACTGCTCATCCGGGCTGCCAACATGGGCTGTGGTGTTGCTAAGTACCGTCTGGGGAAGATGTTTCTCCGTGGAGATGCCGTGCCGCAGAATGTTGATTATGCCCTGCGCTGGCTGGAAGAATCTGTCTCGGAGGGAAACCAGTATGCGGAATATCTGCTGGGCAAGACCTTGCTCCGGGGCGAACTGGTGGATCTGGATACGGAGCGTGGTGAGAATCTGCTCCGCAGATCTGCTGACCAGGGCAACCGCTATGCCTGTTATACCCTTGGAAAAGCGCTGCTGGACGGCAGTCTGCTGCCCCAGAATATAGAGGAAGCCATTCGTCTGTTGCAAACCTCTGCGGAGAAGGGATTCCCCAATGCCCAATACCTCATAGGCAAACTGCTCTACCAGGGAGAGCTGATGACCAAGGATGTGGAGAAGGCAATCGCGTATTTGGAATCAGCATCTGCCGCAGGCAATCCCTTCGCCGCATACCTTGCCGGGAAGATTCGTCTCACGGAAGATGATGTCAAAGATGTTCTCCGAGCCATAGAGAACTTTGAGATTGCGGCGAAGGCTGGCAATGACTATGCGGAGTATCAGCTCGGCAGGCTGTACCTTTACGGCAGAGATGTGGAGCAGGACTATGAGAAAGCGATGGCCTACCTCCATGCTTCCGCTGACCATGGAAATGTCTACGCCCAGCAGCTCCTTCACAGCATCCGCTCCGGCCGCAACTGGTCTGCGGCCATGGGTTCCCTCCGCCTGCTCCAGCATATCAGCCGGATCATTCAGAACCGATTGGAGGACGAGCGCAAGGGACGGATTCATGCTATCGACCACAAGCTGAAACGGAAGATTGATGAGAAGAAACAGGCACACGGTCTTAAGCAATAATCGCAAAGGAGGCTGCGCATACATTTTATGCGCAACCTCAATTCCAAAGAAAGGAGAATACATGGCAAACTATATTCATTTCACGGAAGAACAAAAAGAGCTGGCACGGCAGACGGATCTCTGCGATCTGCTCCGCAGGCAGGGAGAGAAGCTCAAACGATCCGGCTCGGAATATGAATGGCGGGACGGATCTCGGAAGGTTACCATTCGCGGGAATCTGTGGTTCCATCAATATGAGCGTACAGGCGGCGATGCCCTTGACTTCGTCCAGCGGTATTTCCAAAAATCCTTTCCGGAGGCAGTGGAGTATCTGCTGGGAAGCGGCTGCGGCACATTGACGGCTTCTCCTGTTGTGCAGAGAGAGCCGACACCCTTCACACTTCCCAAACCCAATGACAATATGCGGCGGGTGTATGCCTACCTCATAAGCAGGCGCGGCATTGACCGGGATGTGGTCAATGCCTTCGCATACAGGCAGATG
>JAEDDX010000008.1 GCA_016293615.1 Acetatifactor sp. | reverse complement strand
TCTGAGGCTTCTGGCATAATGCCAGAAGCCTCATTTATAATCACTAAATCGTAACTGTTTTTAAAAATAGATTTTTGGTAATTTAGAAAGTGAGTAAAAAAAGAAAGCATTGAAAAATCCAGTGTTTTCAATGCTTTCAACGTTGGTGAGGCGACTCGAACGCCCGATCTTTCGCTTAGGAGGCGACTGCACTATCCACTGTGCTACACCAACATCTATGAAAAGCTTGCTAATAAAACAAGCGTTTCACCGTATAAAATTTGCTTTTTTTGTCCATTTGGGAATGCGCCGCCGTCCACTTAGGAGGCGCTTGTTATATCCATTTAACTATGAGAACAAATACTGTTTTATGGAATATGATCCCTATAACAGTAAATATCTGAGAACTCAGGTTACAGAGCATCGTCCGGAAAATTAATATTTCCCTGAAGCCAGATGATTCCTTTGAATCGTCTTCCTACCTGAGGTTCTCCGAACAAATCTATTATATTGATTGCGACATCAAATGTCAATTCATTACAGTAAATTGTAAGAATATAGATTTTCTCCCCCGTGAGTTTATTCGTCACCATGCGCATTGCTATGATCTCTCCGAGGATAGAATACTGGTCACATTCTACTCCGTATGGCATCAAAGAGGTATCGATCAGTGTAAACAAATCTTCTTCCGGAATTCTTTTGGAAATGTTGGTGTACATATCCATATCTTCCATGGTAAGTGTCTCAATTGCCTCTTCATCGCCCTGCCTTGCGGCTGCCATGAGACGATTTCTGGTAACGGACGCTTTTCTGACTCTCTCCACATCCTCCTCGTCCTTCTGGATTGGCAGAATGACAGACCCACTCACAGAAAGAGCAGATAAGGTCAGGGTCGTTCCTCTGATGGGTAATCTGTCCGTTGTCTGCGCCTTAACATAGGGAATCCTGTTCGTTAAGTAGAAAATCAGCGCAATTCCTACCTTCAGATCGTCACAGACACCGGCATAGGATTCTTTATCGGAATGTCTGTCGACAGAGACATCCTCATACGAGGTAATCCCTGTTCCGGTCAAATAGGGATAATAATATTCATATGTGAACTTTTCATCACTGTCGAACTCTCCGCAGACAGTGATGCCAAGTCCATCGGCGAAATCCTTGCTGAATTCGCCAAGCATGTGGTTTTCTTTATTTTTCGTCACTGCATGTCTGTCAGACATAATAATCGTCTGTGTCAAGAGATCCTGCAGTTTCTTATGATCGTCATAAGCGCTGAATCCGACAGCCCGCATATACTTATGCAAAGATTTCACCTTCTTTCTGATCTTATTCTTTATTGTACTGATAAAGGTAGAAAATCATACCTTGTCATTTATTTTCTGACAGGAACGATTTTCTCTTTGCCGCCCATGTAAGGTCTGAGTGCAGCAGGAATATTGATGGAACCGTCTTCGTTTACATTATTTTCCAGAAAAGCAATCAATCCTCTGGGAGTTGCAAGTACAGTATTATTTAATGTATGCACAAAATAAGTTCCGTTCTCACCCTTTGTACGAATTCCGAGTCTCCTTGCCTGCGCATCGCCCAGAGTAGAGCAGGAACCAACCTCAAAGTACTTCTTCTGTCTGGGGCTCCATGCTTCTACATCACAGGATTTTACCTTAAGATCTGCAAGGTCACCACTGCAGCATTCCAGTGTACGCACGGGAATATCAAGGCTTCTGAAGAATTCTACTGTATAAGACCACATCTTGTTATACCAGTCCATGGAATCCTCGGGCTTACACAAAACAACCATTTCCTGCTTCTCAAACTGGTGTACACGATATACGCCTCTCTCCTCGATACCATGGGAGCCTACTTCCTTTCTGAAGCAGGGGGAATAAGAGGTCATTGTGATGGGAAGCTGGCTCTCCTGAACCATTTCTCCTTTGAACTTACCAATCATGGAATGCTCGGAAGTACCGATTAAGAACAAATCCTCTCCCTCGATCTTGTACATCATGGCTTCCATCTCTGCAAAGCTCATAACACCGTTGACAACACTGCTTCTGATCATGAAAGGAGGGATGCAATAAGTAAATCCCTTGTCAATCATGAAATCTCTGGCGTAACTGATCATTGCGGAATGAATTCTTGCGGCATCGCCCATCAGATAATAGAACCCGTTTCCGCTGGTACGACCTGCCGCTTCCTTATCCAGACCGCTGATGCTCTCCAGAATGTCTGCATGATAGGGAACTTCAAAATCAGGAACTACAGGCTCTCCGTACTTCTGGATCTCAACATTCTCACTGTCATCCTTACCAACGGGAACGGATGCATCAATGATGTTGGGAATCTTCATCATGATCTCGGTCACCTTCTCCTGAAGCACAGGCTCCATTTCTTCCAATTCCTTCAGTCTGGCGGCATTTGCTGCCACTTCAGCCTTCTTTGCCTCTGCTTCCTCTCTCTTTCCCTGTGCCATCAGAGTACCGATTTCTTTGGAAATACGGTTCTTGGCAGCACGGAGGTCGTCAGCTTCCTGCTTTGCTTTTCTGCTCTCTGCATCCAGTGCGATTACCTCGTCAACCAGGGGAAGCTTTGCATCCTGAAATTTTTTTCTGATATTCTCCTTTACCAAATCAGGATTCTCTCTCAAAAATCTGATATCCAACATTTAAATTACCAACCTTTCGTTATATAGTTAATATATTATTTATATATCGTATTTATTGATTCATCGCAATCGCGAGAACTTCCTGTTCTTCTTCTCCGAGATCGATGACACTGGTACCGTTTCGAATCTCTTTTGTATACGTATAGCAACCTTCCGTACTGTGTACTGAATTAATGATAAAGCCGGAATTATTCTCATTCAACAGGGCCAGGCAGAAACTGAGCTGTCCGCCCATCTGTTTAAATGCATCATACTTGATCAAACCCATCTTTTGATAAGTCAGCTGCATTTTTTTTGAAATAGATTTCATCTCATTCTTGTTGACCTCAATTGAGGCTTTTATCATCTTGGTATCTTCAACCAGACCAACGATTTCTTTTTCAAGATTATGGGCATTTCTTCCGGTCATAAATCGGTTTAATCGTCTCTCAAGATATCTTATCTTAGAAAGCTGCACCAGAAACAGAATCAACAGTATTATCGTTACTACAGCCAGAACAATCAGTCCAATCAAAAGAATTTGAATCAGATTCTCATTGCCTGTCATATATATTTCTCCTTATTGATTTCCTAACATCTCTATGAGACGCTCCAAATCTGTCCCATCATAGAACTCAATTTCAATCGTACCGGCACCTTTTGTTTTGCCTTTGATGCTGACCTTCGTACTCAGTCGGGATTTCAGTTTTTCCTCCAAGTCTCTGTAGATGAGTTCCATTGTCTTGTCATCCACGACTCTCTTTGCAGGCTTAATGGGTTTATTGAGATTCTTCACCAGTTTCTCTACATCTCTTACACTTAACTTCTCATCAAAAATTTTCTGGGCAATCGTGTACTGCTCATCCTTGTCCTCAATGGCAAGAAGTGCACGGGCATGTCCGGTGGATATCATCTCTTCCACGACCATTTGCTGTACTTCTTCACCAAGCTTGAGCAATCTCATGGAATTTGCAACAGCTGCTCTGCTCTTGGAAACTCTCTCTGCGATCTCATCCTGTTTCATGTGAAATTCTGTCAGCAGTCTCTTATACGCCTGAGCCTCTTCGATCGGATTCAGATTCTCTCTCTGAATATTTTCAATCAGGGAGATCTCCATGATTTCCTTCTCGGTATACTTTCGAATGATAACAGGAACTTCCTTTAACCCTGCCATCTTGGCAGCGCGCCATCTTCTCTCACCGGCAATAATCTCATAATGATCTTCCCGATCCTGAACCAAAATCGGCTGAATCAGGCCGAACTGCTTGATAGAATCCGCAAGCTCCTGCAAAGCATCCTCACCAAAAGTCTTTCTGGGCTGCTTCCTGTTAGGCTCCACCTTTGTAATCTTAACAATGGTTTCTGCTCCTCTTACTTCCTCTTTCTTAGGCTCCTCAACGGTCTTTTTGGTTTCTTCTTCACCGATTGCATTGGGTATGAGCAAATCGAGTCCCTTCCCCAATCCTCTTGTTTTTACAGCCATATTATTACCTGCCTTTATCGAGTATTCTCTATGATTTCCTGGGCTAAACTTCTGTAAGCTTCAGCACCTGCCGACTTTGGATCGTATATGTTGATAGGCATACCAAAACTCGGTGCCTCTGCAAGTCTGACATTTCTCGGAATCAGTGTATTGAAAATCTTATGATTCAGATTGGCTTTCACATTTTCCACCACCTGAGCAGACAGGTTTGTTCTCATATCATACATGGTAAATACGACACCTTCCATGTCCAGCTCGGGATTCAGTCTTGCTTTTACAAGATTGATGGTATGTATCAACTGACTCAAACCCTCTAGCGCATAGTACTCACATTGGATAGGTACCAATACACTGCCGGCTGTTGTCATAGCATTGATCGTAAGCATGTTCAATGAAGGAGGACAGTCAATGATAATAAAATCATACTCGTCTCTGATGTAATCCACTTCATTGCGCAAAAGGTATTCCTTCTTTTCCACACCAATTAACTCAATCTCCGCCGCTGCCAGATTCACATTGGTCGGAATAATGGAAACATTCGGAATTACCTCCCGGATAATCGCATCCCGGATACTGCATTCCCCTAAAATTAATTCGTAAATTGTATTTTCTACATTATTTTTATCTACGCCAAATCCGCTGGTGGTATTTCCCTGAGGATCGGTATCAATTACCAAAATCTTCTTGCCTTTTTCTGCAAGACAAGAAGAAAGGTTAATTGAAGTCGTCGTCTTTCCTACACCGCCTTTTTGATTGGCAACCGCAATGATTCTTCCCATAGTTGAATCCTTTCCTTAAATATGCTTATCAATTATAACACTAAATACTTTATATATCTAGGACTTTGTTTAGCTTTTTATAAATGTCTTTATAAAACGAATATTAAAATCATGACAGATGATCAAATACTGCTCAACTATATCCATACTTGAATAATTTTTCGACTGATATAAACATGTATGAACACATCCCTTGATTTTTGCACAAATACTATATCTAGTGTTCTCTTTGTAACATAAATTGAAAATGTTTTTGTTTCACACAATTGTTTCACAATTAATAGACCTATATATTGGGTAAAATGTTTCATGTGAAACATTATCTGGTATATCACTAGATTTTATCAAAAATGTTTCACGTGAAACATTTTTGACCATAATCACTATATATAGTATTATTTACAATACTTCTCTTTCAGAATCATATATCGCTGATACATGCATAATCTAATATAAATTTCTTTGGGATACATGCCAATGTACTGCGTACCTGGTTGCAGCATAATATAAAATTTCTTTAAAAGGCGTCCCAGGGCAAATTCTGTGTCAGTTGTTTATACAACCGGTTTCGTTGGAAATGTCCGGGTAAGCCCTGCGTGTCTTTTTCAGATACAACCGATTTTGCGGAGAATACCCCGGGCAAGCCCGGGACATTCCCACTCAGCCACCCTTGCGTGTCTGGAACTGACATACAGGTAATAAGTACCGTGGGTTTTAACAGACAAGCGGCTATCTATTCAATGAACAGATAGCCGCTTACAAAAACTAATTCAATGGAATTTCTATTTCAACAGAGGTTCCGTGATGTGATTTTGAAGTAATCTTCATTTGACCATTTAACAGAATGACTCTGTCCTTAACCATTTTCAATCCATCCCCATAATCATCTTCTTTACCGCTAAATCCTATTCCGTCATCATGAATTTCAATCACATACTTTTGAAAATAATTTTGTCCGATCAACTGAACTTTTTTAGCATTTGCATGTTTCTCAATATTGAGAAGACATTCCTGAATAATATGGTAAATATGGATCACTGATAAAATTGTTTCACATGAAACATCTTCTATCCGGCAATCAACTTTGTATCCATGTTTCTGCTCCAGTATTTCAGCTTTCTTACCAAAGATATCCTTTATGCTGATATGCCCATAAAGAGAAGGATATATATCAAAAATGATTTCGTTCAAGTCATCTATGGTTTGATTGATATTATGACAGATTTCTTTTAGCTCTTCCTGAACTTTCTTTGGTGCCTGAATAACATCAAGCTGACTTCTTTCCAATTTCTGTACTGTGAGAAACAGACTAGAAACAGGGTCATCATGTAATTGCTTTGCAGCTCTTTGTCTGTCCCTCTGATTCAAACTCAATTCGACCGTATGATTCTTTTCAATTGCCAGTACAGTTTCCAGTTGCTGAATTTCTTCTTGCAGATTTTTCTTCTGATTTTTCAAATAATACAACTCTGTATCAAGCTTTTTTCTCTCGTCTTTCTTATACTCCATTTGCTGAAAGTAATTCTGAGAATCTGTTCTCGGAGAGAAAAAGCGATACTCATCAAAATCAGTTTTTGTCATCTTGATCAGATAAGTTTCCACATCACTTAGTTCTCTGGACACGGCATTGATTCGCTCATCCAAGGTGATACAGTCTATTTTTAATTTACTCAAAAGTGCAACCAGAATGTCATGACTATTTGTATTCATACCCTTATCCTCTATAAATGTTATATTGATAACTTATAACTGTTATTTAATAGGCTCTTTTGTCGGAAGGCCGGCTTTTCGGGGATATTTCTTAGGTGTCTCTTTCTTCTTTTCTATGACGGGAAAGCAGCGATACAGGTCGGAATCCGGCAAGTGAAATTCTATCAGTTCTGTCATCTGTCCGCCCAGAATTGTAATCGCTTTGCCTGCCTCTGCAATTTCCTCATGAATTTTCTCGGATTTGTAAGGAATAAACTTTCCTCCCACTTTCACATATGGCATACAATACTCTGACAAAGTGGCAAGATTGGAAACCGCCCTGGAAACACACAGATCAAATTGCTCCCTGACATTTCCCTGTTTTACATAATCTTCCGCTCTGCCGTGAACTGCTTTGATACCGGACAAACCAAGTTTCTCTATTACGGTATTAAGAAAAGTTACTCTTTTGTTAAGAGAATCCAAAAGTGTGACCTTTAGTTCCGGAAAAGCGATTTTCAATGCCAACCCCGGGAAACCCGCTCCCGTACCCACATCTATCACAGACAAAGGCTGATGTAAGTCCATAATTGTATGCAAAGAGAGGCTATCCACAAAATGCTTTTTCATTACATCCTGATACTCCGTGATGGAAGTCAGATTCATAAAACTGTTCCATTCCACCAGCAGTTCATAATAAGTCAGAAATTGCTCTGTCTGTTCCCGGGACAATGTAATATGCATTTTTTCCAAATCACTTAAGAAACTATCTACATTATACTGATTCACCGCACACCTCTTTTCTTTCATAATGCTCCAAATAAATTAAAAGAACTGATATATCTGCAGGAGAAACTCCTGAGATTCTGGACGCCTGACCAATGGACACGGGAAGAAACAGTTTGAGCTTCTGACGCGCTTCTAATCTGAGAGAAGGAACTGCATCATAATCAATATCCTTTGGAATCATCTTCTGATCCATTTTCTTATATTGCTCGACCTGCTTTTTTTGTCTGACAATATATCCTTCATATTTGATCTCAATCTCAACCTGCTCAATTACATTTTGAGGAAGGGGCGTTCTATCCTTATCAATCTCACCTAAAACCTCATAGTTTAATTCCGGTCGACAGATCAATTCAGCGAGACTGACTGCCGTTTTTAAGCAGGAACTTTGATGCTTCTCCAAAAATTCCTGAATCTCTCTGCTGCCTCCCACAAAGGTATTCTTCAGACGCTCGATTTCCTGCTGAATCTGCTTTTCTTTGATCAAAAGCGCCTGATATTCATCCTCAGAAATCAGACCGACCTGATAACCCTTTTTGCGAAGTCTCAAATCTGCATTGTCCTGACGCAAAAGAAGTCTGTATTCTGCTCTGGAAGTCATCATGCGATAAGGCTCTCGGTTATCCTTTGTGACAAGATCATCTATCAGAACACCGATATAACTCTCAGAACGGTCTAATACCAAAGCTTCTTTTCCCAAAATCTTCATGGCAGCGTTGATTCCTGCAATCAAACCCTGGCAGGCAGCTTCTTCATATCCGCTGCTTCCGTTAAACTGTCCACCGCTGAACAATCCTTCTATCATCTTAAATTCAAGAGAAGGGTATAATTGTCTGGCGTTGATACAGTCGTACTCGATTGCATACGCATTACGAACGATCTTACAATGTTCCAGTCCCGGAACGGTTCGATACATTGCAAGCTGGACATCCTCCGGAAGAGAGGACGACATACCGCCGACATACATTTCATTGGTATAAAGTCCTTCCGGCTCAAGAAAGACCTGATGTCTCTCCTTCTCTGCAAACTTTACGACCTTATCTTCAATAGAAGGACAATATCTGGGACCTGTTCCCTCAATAATGCCGGCATAAATAGGCGATCTGTCCAGATTTGCTCTGATGATTTCATGTGTCTTCTCGTTTGTGTAGGTCAGCCAGCAGGATACCTGTTCCTTTTGGACAGATTCAGGGTCTGTACTAAAGGAAAAGGGTACGACTCTCTCATCACCAAACTGTTCTTCCATCTTGGAAAAATCAATGCTCCTCTTATCCATTCTGGCAGGTGTACCGGTCTTAAATCTTCGAAGCTCGATTCCCATCTCCTTCAGGGAATCCGTGAGATGATTTGCAGCCTGCAAGCCGTTCGGGCCGGTATGGGTGATTGCTTCGCCACAAAGACATCTCGCCTTGAGATAAGTTCCCGTACACAAAACCACTGCTTTTGCTTCATAAACCGCACCCGTAAAGGTTTTGACACCTGTCACTTTTTTCTTATCTTCTCCGCAGTCTTCCCATAGAATCTCACAGACTTCTGCCTGTTTGATCGTAAGATTCTCCTGATTCTCCAGAACAGTTCTCATGGAACGGGTATATTCTGCCTTATCGGCCTGCGCGCGAAGGGAATGAACAGCCGGTCCTTTGGAGATATTCAACATTTTAGACTGAATAAATGTTTTATCAATGTTTTTACCCATCTCGCCGCCAAGTGCATCCAGTTCTCTCACAAGATGCCCCTTAGAAGAGCCACCGATATTCGGATTACAGGGCATCAATGCAATACTGTCAACACTGACAGTAAAAATGACAGTTTCCAGTCCAAGTCTTGCGCAAGCCAACGCCGCCTCACATCCGGCATGTCCGGCTCCTACAACGCAAACATCCACTTTTTCTCTTATTTCCATATTCGTACAATACCTTTCCAGGTCAATCTTCTTATTTACCCATACAGAACTTACTGAAAATCTCTTCGACAAGGTCATCATCGACCTGTTCCCCGATAATCCTGCCAAGACTCGCATAAGCATTCATCAAATCAATGGAATAGAAATCCTCCGACATTTCGTCCTCCACACTTTTCCTGACAAGCAATAAAGACTGATATGCCTCCGTCAGAGCTTCTTTATGACGGGTATTGGTAATCATGATTTCATCATTGATTTTGATGTCTCCGCGGAAAAACATTTCTGTTACAACTGAGGTCAATTCTTCTATTCCAAAGCTGTCCTTTGCGGAAAAATGTAATATGACACATTTGTCATTATTTATTTTGTTCTCATGCAAAAAAGCTTCCATATCTTCCTTTGAAACCACGGTGCATAAGTCCGTTTTATTCAGCAAAATAACGGTTTTCTTAGATTTCAGAATAGAAATGATGCTTGTGTCATTTCTATCCAGAGGTACGGAAGAATCCACCACATATAAGACCAGATCGGCGTCTTCGGCACATTTTATTGCCTTATCAACACCAATTCTTTCGACTAGATCATTTGTTTCTCTGATACCCGCAGTATCGACAATATTCAGACTGATGTCACCCAATTTTACTGTCTCACGAATGATATCTCTGGTGGTTCCGGCAATATCCGTAACGATCGCCCTTTCTTCTCCTACAAAAAGATTCAACAGGGAAGACTTTCCTGCATTCGGTTTTCCCACGATCACCGTGCTGATACCTTCCCGGATGATACGGCCGTTATCGAAGGAAGAAATCAATTTCATGATTTCACCGGAAACCTCTGAAAGAATACGCAGAATCCTTTCACTATAACCATCCAGACTGATATGTTCAGGATCATCTAATGCGGATTCAATAAAAGCAATCTCATAGAGTATCTTTTCTCTGAAATCCTGAATCTTTTGATATAGATTACCCTGCAATTGGCTGACAGAAGAAGTCAGCGCGTATTCATTCTGAGAATGAATCAAATCCATAACTGCCTCTGCCTTCGTCAGATCTATCCTTCCGTTTAAGAAAGCTCTCTTTGTAAACTCGCCGGGCTCGGAAAGTCTTGCGCCTGCCTTCAAAGCAGCTTCCAGAATTCTCTTCATCACCAGTACACCGCCATGACACTGTATTTCTACGGTATCCTCCCCTGTATAACTTCTGGGAGCCTTTAATACAAAAATCATGACTTCATCTATAACATGATTCTTCCAATCACTATTTTCTGTCGTACCGTCAACTATATATCCATAATACAGCCTATGGCTTTCTGCCGTACCTAATATTCTCTTACCTGACGGAGAGCGAAACAGACTGTCTCCTATTTCGACTGATTTATCGCCGCTGATTCTGATAATACCGACACCGGACTCGGTCAGCCCTGTCGCAATTGCCGCAATTGTTTCTTTTTCAAACATAAGTCACCTTATGCCTCTCATAAATTATGCCAATAAAATTTCTTTTAAGAAAACCGGATATACCTAAATATATCCGGTTTCTGACAACATCAATTATAAAACTATTTCTTCAGTGTTACAACTACTTTTCTGAAAGGCTCTTCCCCTTCACTGTGAGTGGTAACATATCTGTCATTCTGAAGAGCGGAATGGATAATACGTCTCTCATAAGGATTCATAGGCTCCAAAGAAACGCTTCTTCTGGTTCTCTTAACCTTGTAAGCAATGTTTTTAGCAAGGTTCTCAAGAGTTTCCTTTCTTCTTTCACGATAGTTTTCAGTGTCAACTTTTACTCTGATATAGTCCTCAGATTCTTTGTTGACAACCAGGGATACCAGATACTGAAGAGAATCAAGGGTCTGTCCTCTCTTACCGATCAGAACACCCATATCATCACCGCTCAAATCAATATCCATTTCTTTTTCTTCTTCGTTATACTTCACATCAATGACTACGCCCATATTCATGGCAGCAAATACATCATGTAAGAAATTCTTTGCGCTCATCTCGGGTGTGATTACGATTTTTTCTTCCTTCACTGCAGCCTTGATCACTGCAGGCTTGGACCCGATTCCAAGAAATCCGCTGGAACCTTCTTCTACTACTTCCACTTCCAGTCTGTCACTGGTTACACCAAGCTTCTGACAGGCTTCAGTGATAGCGTCATTTACCGTCTTTGCAGATACTTCAATAAATTCCATATAACTGACCAAACCTTCCTGACTAATTGTCATTATTCTTCTGGTTAAACCTGTTTACCATATTTGCCTTATCTCTCATACTCTTACCGGTGGAAGAAGTACTGCCGGTACTTGAAGCAGGAGCACTGCTCTTCTGGGAAACATCTGTCTTAGCCTTGCTTTGAATATTTCTGGTTTTCATCTCAGCGTAAGCGTTCATTCTCTCTTGATTTTCTTTCATCTTTTCGAGTTTCTTCGCACTCTTTACTGAGTTTTTCTTGATAATCTCATCAAAATCCATCTTATCAAGATGCTTGTTTACGATAATCTGCTGGATACTTCTTACTACGCTTCCTGCAATCCAGTAAAGACCCATACCTGCGGGAAGTGTCAGACAGAACCATGCTGACATAATAGGCATCATGATATTCATGGTCTTCATGGACTGTGCCATGGCTGCTGCGGGATCGTCCGCGTTCTTGCTGTTGCTCTCAGGCTGGGGCATCAGTTTTGTATTGATCCACTGTGTCACAGCGGCAAGTACGGGAATTGCGAGGGAACCGATAATGATACCGATAGCCCCGACTGCCATTGCTGCCTTCAGCATAGCCATAGGTGAATCACCCATGTTCAATCCCAAAAAGTAGTTGTAAGTATCGATCAGACCTCTCTGACCGTTCTCTGATAAAATCAGATTTCCTTCAAATACGGAACCGTACAGACCGTAATGTGTTGCAACCGTTGCCATATCTGCGGAACCCAGCTTATTCAACACATCAATGATTCCATTGGAAAGGTTACCGTCAGTCATAGCCTTGCCATACATGGAAACGGCGGAACTGATACTGTCTACACCTGAATTCTGAAGAAATGCACCATTGTCAACAGCGATGATCTTGTCCGCAAGTACACGGAATGTGTCACCGATCTTGGTAACATATGCGGGCATGGAAGCAATGACACGGTACAACGCAAACAGAATAGGCATCTGAATCAAAAGCTGTACGCAGCTTCCGCTGGGGGAAACACCGTACTTTGCATAGACTGCCTGAATCTCCTGATTCTGCGCCATTGCGGACTCCTGGTCTTTTCTACCCTTATACTTTGCCTGAATTGCCTGAATCTCAGGATTAATCTTCGCATTGAGCTTAGAAAACTTCTGCTGCTTAATGGTAAGAGGCATCATTAACAGGTAGACAACAATAGTAAAGATAATAATAGCCAAACCTATATTCGGAATGCCAATCATGTCTATTACATAAAAAATAGCATTCATGATCATTCCCAGGAGTTTGGCAACCCATCCTATAATGAAGGTTTCATTTTGGGTTAATAAAATAAGATTCATTCATCCTCCTGAATATACCGCTTTATCTAGGGGACAGGATCATATCCTCCCTTCGAAAAAGGATTACACCGCAAAATTCTCCATAAAGCAAGAAGTCCCCCTTTCAATGCACCGTACTTTTGAATTGCTTCTATTCCATACTGGGAACAGGACGGTACATAGGGACACTTCGTTCCTTTATAGGGAGAGATATATTTTTGATATAACCTGATAGCGGCAATACATAAATTTTTCATTGTTCTAGTCTTGGTAAAAATAAACCTTAATAATATGATGAAGCTTTCCAAGATGAAGCAGGGCTTTTTCGATTTCAAAATAACCAACCGTTGCTGCATTCGCTCTCGCCACGATTACAATATCCAAACCACTATTGAATACCGCTTCATGTAACCGGTAACTCTCTCGTACCAGTCTGGTGACACGGTGCCTCACCACACTGTTACCAACTTTCTTGCTCACACTGATTCCGATTCTGTTTTTGTCGGTGCCATTTTCCTTAATATACATGATTAGGTACTTATTCGCATAAGACCTGCCGTTCTGATACACGAACCGAAACTGGTGATATTTTTTCAAACTTTCAGAAAATCTCATTTACTCCTCCAAAAATACTTTTAAGAAGAGAAAAAGGTCACATTGCTGTGACCTATCACATGACTGTGACTTATGCGGATAATTTCTTTCTTCCTTTTGCACGTCTAGCTGCTAATACTTTTCTTCCGCCGGGAGTACTCATTCTTGCTCTGAAACCATGAACCTTAGCATGAGAACGCTTCTTAGGCTGAAATGTCATCTTCATTCAAACGCACCTCCTTCCATTTTCCAGGAAAATAGCATGTTGATTGTACAGGAAAAAGTACGGTATGTCAAGGAAAATCAAGCAAAAATAATACTTTTCAAACATAAAAAATTTATTTATTCACTTATACACATAGATATCCACACAAATTAAAAAGAATAAAATTATTCACACACTGTTGATACGATGTGGATAATTTTAAGAAAGAAACAAATATCCTGTGAATTTCATGCGTAAAACCTCAATTTTTCCAGTAAACTCAACCCTTTTTCAAAAACCCTTTTTTATGCACTTATTCACAATACTATCCACAACCTCTATTGTATAAGTCAATTATAAACATAATTATCAACATTATGTGGATAACCTTATACTTTTGCTGTTCATAACTAACATTTGAAATCTCTTTCAAACTATATTAGAATAGTCTGGTATTACTATGCTGAATGAACAAATAAGGAAGGTTTATATCATGGACATCATAAAAGACAACTGGCTGACTGTCAAAGAAACAATCAGAAGAGAATATAATATCACGGATATTTCCTATCAGACCTGGATTGCTCCTCTGGAATATTTCAATACCACAGAGGATGTGGTCAGTATTATCATTCCCTCTGACCAGTCACATGCCCTGAACTATATTTCCACAAAATATAAGAGCTTTTTTCAGGTTACCCTGACTGAAATGTTCGACCATAATTATGATGTCAGATTCATTCTGGAGAAGGATGCTTTGGATGCCTTTCCCTCTAAGCAGGAGCCTGCCATGAAGGCTTCCAATTCCATCAATTATGAGAGTGCAAATCTAAACCCTAAGTATAAATTTGATACCTTTGTCGTGGGAAGCAACAATAAGTTTGCCCACTCTGCCTCCCTTGCGGTAGCGGAATCACCCGGAGAAACCTACAATCCTCTCTTTCTGTACGGAGGACCGGGACTCGGTAAAACACACCTGATGCATTCCATCGGCCATTTTATTCTGGAAAACAATTCAGATAAGAAGGTTCTGTATGTCACCAGTGAGGATTTTACCAATGAAGTGATCGAATCTATCAGAAGCGGTAATGCTGCCTCTATGACCAAGCTGCGTGAAAAATACAGAAATGTCGATGTTCTGATGGTAGACGATGTGCAGTTCATCATCGGTAAGGCGAGCACCCAGGAAGAATTCTTCCATACATTCAACGCCCTTCATGCTGCAAGAAAGCAGATCATCATATCCTCTGACAAGCCTCCGAAGGAGATGGAAACCCTTGATGAAAGATTCCGTTCCAGATTTGAATGGGGACTGATTGCGGACATCCAGGCGCCGGATTATGAGACCAGGATGGCCATTCTTCGCAAAAATGCCGAAACCTGTGACCGTCAGATAGATGAAGAGATCATCAATTATATTGCTACCAATATCAAATCCAATATCCGTGAACTGGAAGGTGCCTTTAATAAAATCATTGCGTTTGCAAAACTCAATAAGGTTGATTTGACCCTGGAATCCGCGGAAGAAGCCTTAAAGGATGTGATTTACCCCAACAAACCTAAGGAGATTACGCCTTCTTTGATCATCAGCGTTGTTGCGGAGCATTTTGGAGTTAAACCGGAAGACATCGTATCGAAGAAGAGAAATTCAGAATTTGTACAGCCGAGACAGGTTGTGATGTACCTTTGCAGGGAACTGACCTCCGTCTCTCAGGTAAACATCGGAAAAATACTGGGAAAGAAGGATCATACGACCGTCATTCACGGTGTAAAGAAGATTGAAACCGAGATGGAGACCAACGAAGAACTGCGTATCAAGATTGATACCATCAAGAAGAAACTCAATGCCTAGTTTTCTTTTTTCACATTCTTTTGTGGTTAACTTATCTTTTGATGTGTATATCACACAAAGGAATGTTGATAAACATTATGAGCTTCTTTTTATCCAAAATGAGGGATGTTGATAAGCTGCTTTTTATTCTGAACTTATTCTGAAATATTAACGCGTTTTCCATTCCATTTTTCTCTGAAATATAGTATAATAGATTAGGTTATGCACATATAAACACTTATTATTTAATTTAATACTTAATACTTTATATTTTTATATTATTTGCGCAGACAAGTATGTCATCTTTACAAGCGAAGGGAGTTATTCACATGAAATTAGTATGTCCTAAATCTTCACTGTTAAGCGGTGTTCAGATCGTTTCCAAAGCAGTTTCCTCCAAGACAACGATGTCTATTCTGGAATGTATTATGATTGATGCCACCAAGGGTATTATTACTCTGACAGGAAATGACATGGATCTTGGAATTGAGACGATCGTAGAGGGAGATATTGTAGAAAAAGGAGCCATTGCTCTGGATGCTAAGATTTTCTCCGATATCGTAAGAAAGCTTCCTGACAGTGATGTAATCATTGAGACAGATTCTACCTGTATGACTACCATCAAATGTGAAAAGGCAAAGTTCAATATCGTAGGTAAGTCGGGAGAAGATTTCTCATACCTTCCCCAGGTAGAAAAAGAAGACAGTATCGTGATCAGCCAGTTTACCTTGAAGGAAGTTGTAAGACAGACCATTTTCTCTATTTCGGATAATGATACAAACAAGCTGATGACCGGTGAATTGTTTGAAATCAACGGAGATCAGCTCAAGGTGGTATCCCTTGACGGTCATCGTATTTCTATCAGAAAGATTGAGCTTAAGGACAGCTATGCTCCCAAAAAGGTGGTAGTTCCCGGCAAGACCTTAAATGAAGTGAGCAAGATCCTGCCCGGCGGAGCAGACAATTATGTGACCATCTCCTTTACCTCCAAGCATATCGTGTTTGAATTTGATCAGACGACGGTGGTTTCCAGACTGATTGAGGGAGAGTATTTCAGAATCGATCAGATGCTTTCAAGTGATTACGAGACAAAGATCAAAATCAACAAGAAAGATCTCTTAAGCTGTATTGACAGAGCAACTCTTCTGGTAAAAGAAGGAGATAAGAAGCCGATTATCATCAATATCAGGGATGATAAGATGGAATTGAAGATCAATTCCGTCATCGGAAGTATGAATGAGGATCTTGATATTGAAAAACAGGGTAAGGATCTTATGATTGGATTCAATCCCAAGTTTATGATTGATGCGCTCAGGGTGATTGATGATGAGGAAGTAGAGCTTTTCATGGTAAATCCGAAGGCTCCCTGCTTTATCAAGAATGCTGAAGAAAGCTACATTTATCTGATTCTTCCTGTTAATTTTACGACCGTAAGCTAATTTGCAGGTATGGAAAGGAAAATTATGGAAATCATTCATTTGAAGGAAGACTACATCAAGCTTGGACAGGCGCTGAAGGCCGCAGGCCTTGCAGAATCCGGCGTGGAAGCAAAGTATGCGATACAGGACGGAGAAGTCATGGTGAACGGAGAGATTGAGCTGCAGCGCGGGAAAAAGCTTTATGCCGGTGATATTGTGGAATATCACGGCGATGCGATTAAGATTGAAGACTAGAGACAGGATAATTTATGATCATCAAATCATTGGAACTGGCAGATTACAGGAACTATGAAGAGTTAAAGCTGGAATTTGACAGCGGAGTAACGATTCTGTTCGGAGATAATGCGCAGGGAAAGACCAATATTCTGGAGGCCATATATGTGGCTGCCACGACAAAATCTCACAAGGGCAGTAAAGACAAGGAAATCATTCGTTTTGACAAAGAAGAGGGACATATCAGAACCTATCTTTTGAAAGAGGGCGTTGAAACGAGAGTGGATATGCACCTGAGAAAGAGCGGTTCTAAGGGAATTGCAGTCGACGGCAATAAGTTAAAGAAAGCGGCAGAGCTTCTCGGCTTGTGCAATGTTGTGTTCTTCTCTCCCGAGGATTTGGGAATCATCAAAAACGGCCCGGCGGAGAGAAGAAGATTCGTAGATATGGAATTGTGTCAGCTGGATCAGTTCTATCTCTATAATCTCAATCATTACAACAAAATTGTAAATCAGAGAAACAAGCTTTTGAAAGATATGTATATGAACCCGGATTTGAAGGAAACGCTCAGTATCTGGGATATGCAGCTGGTATCTTTTGGAAGTAAGATCATAGAGAGAAGAAAGCTGTTCGTGGAGCAGTTGAATGAAATCATTTACGGAATACATAAAAAGCTTTCCGGTGACAAAGAAGAAATCAGGATCGTTTATGAGCCTGATGTGGAAATAGAGGCGTTTGAAAGTACCCTGAAGAACAGCCAGGACAGAGACATCAGGGCGAAGATGACTTCCGTGGGTCCTCACAGAGATGATTTTTCATTCTATATCGGGGATGTGGACATCAGAAGATTCGGTTCCCAGGGACAGCAGAGAACGGCGGCTTTGTCCTTGAAGCTTTCAGAGATTGAACTGGTGAAGCGGATTACGAAGGATACACCGATTCTTCTTTTGGATGATGTTCTCTCAGAATTGGATTCCAACAGACAAAATTATCTGTTAAACAGTATCGGTGAGATTCAGACGATCATTACCTGTACCGGTTTGGAAGAGTTTGTAAATAATCGATTTGAAATCAATAAGGTTTATAAAGTTTCGGAAGGTCAGGTTACCTGTATGAGTAACTGTGAGAGCCGCGAATGATTATTTTCGGCAGAAAGAGGTTATGAATGAGCGAAGAAAGCATGAACAACACAACCGTAGATCATGAATACGGAGCGGACCAGATTCAGATTCTGGAAGGTCTGGAAGCAGTCAGAAAACGTCCCGGTATGTACATAGGTACAACAGCGAGCAGAGGACTGCATCATCTGGTCTATGAAATTGTTGATAACGCAGTGGACGAAGCTTTGGCAGGATTTTGTACGGAAATCGATGTGTGTATCAACGAAGACAATTCCGTAACTGTTACCGATAACGGAAGAGGGATTCCGACCGGTATCAACAGCAAGGCAGGCATCCCTGCAGTGGAAGTGGTATTTACCATTCTTCATGCCGGCGGCAAATTCGGCGGCGGGGGATATAAGGTATCCGGCGGTCTTCACGGTGTAGGTGCCTCTGTTGTAAATGCTTTGTCAGACTGGCTGGAGGTAGAAATCTGCCAGGATGGCAAGATTCATAAGCAAAGATATGAGAGGGGTCATGTCTGTTATCCTTTGAAGGTGATAGGAGAGTGTCCGATTGATAAGACAGGTTCCAAGATTACCTTCAAGCCGGATGCAACCATATTCACGGAAACGACTGTCTTTGATTTTGATATTCTGAAGAGAAGACTTCGTGAGATGGCTTTCCTGACAAAGGGTCTGAAGATCATCTTAAGAGATGAGAGGAAGGAAGAGGTTAGCGTTGAGGAGCATGAAAACAGCCAGATCAATGAACTTTTGATGAGGGCAGAGGCTGATAAGGAAGAAGTTGCTCCGGCAGAGGAGACTGTATCAGAGCCTGCAGTCAGTGAAGAACCTGTTGTAAAGAAAGAAAGAAAAGTTGAGTTCCATTATGAGGGAGGCATCAAGGAATTTGTTGCCTATCTGAATAAGAGCAAAACGCCGATTTATGAAAACATTCTCTATTTTGAGGGTGAGAAAAATAATGTATTTGTGGAAGTTGCTTTCCAGCACAACGATTCTTACAACGAAAGCGTATTCAGCTTTGTAAATAATATCAATACGCCCGAGGGAGGAACTCATTTACAGGGATTCCGCAATGCAATCACAAAGACCTTCAATGATTATGCGAGAAGTGCAAAGCTTTTGAAGGACAATGAGCCGAATCTGTCCGGTGAGGATATCAGAGAAGGACTTACCGCAATCATCAGTGTCAAGATTGAGGACCCTCAGTTTGAAGGACAGACCAAGCAGAAGCTCGGCAACAGTGAGGCGAGAGGTGCTGTTGACAATATCGTAAGTGAGCAGCTGACATATTTTCTGGAATTGAATCCTTCCGTTGCAAAGTCTATCTGTGAGAAATCCATTTTGGCACAGAGGGCGAGAGAGGCAGCGCGCAAGGCGCGCGATCTGACCAGAAGAAAGACTGCTTTGGAAGGTATGGCTCTTCCCGGTAAATTAGCTGACTGTTCCGACAAGGATCCTTCCAAGTGTGAGATCTATATCGTAGAGGGAGATTCCGCAGGCGGCAGTGCAAAGACAGCGCGTTCCCGTGCAACACAGGCTATTTTACCTCTTCGCGGTAAGATTCTGAATGTGGAGAAGGCGAGACTGGACAAAATCTATGCCAATGCAGAGATTAAGGCTATGATCACTGCTTTCGGTACCGGTATTCATGAAGATTTTGATATCAGTAAGCTTCGTTACAACAAAATTATCCTCATGACGGATGCCGATGTTGACGGTGCCCATATCAGTACTCTGTTGCTTACCTTTATTTACAGATTCATGCCTGACCTGATCAAGGAGGGACATGTATATCTGGCAAAGCCTCCTCTGTATAAGCTTGAGAAAAATAAGAGAATCTGGTATGCGTACAGTGATGAGGAGCTTGAGAAGATACTTCAGGAAGTCGGACGCGATCAGAACAATAAGATTCAGCGTTATAAGGGACTTGGAGAAATGGATGCAGAACAGTTGTGGGAGACGACCATGGACCCCGAGAGAAGAATTCTGCTTCGTGTCAACTATGACGAAGAGATGGAATCTGAAATTGATCTGACATTTACGACACTGATGGGAGATAAAGTAGAGCCCCGGAGAGACTTTATCGAAGAGAATGCTAAGTTCGTAAAAAATCTGGACATCTAGTCCGGAAAAGACGAAAGGCTGTGTAAAACATGAACGACGATATTTTTGACAACAATGTTGAAATTGATAAAATTGAAGAAGTCGATCTGAAGGAAAGAATGGAAACATTCTACATCGATTATGCGATGAGTGTTATTGCATCCCGTGCACTGCCAGATGTAAGAGATGGTTTAAAGCCTGTACAGCGGCGTGTATTGTACTCCATGATCGAGTTGAACAACGGTCCCGACAAGCCTCACAGAAAGAGTGCCCGTATCGTCGGTGATACCATGGGTAAATATCACCCCCATGGTGACAGCTCCATCTATGGTGCGTTGGTCAATATGGCACAGGAATGGTCCACCAGATATCCTCTGGTAGACGGACACGGCAACTTCGGCTCCATGGATGGCGACGGCGCCGCTGCAATGCGATACACAGAAGCCAGACTTTCCAAGATTTCCATGGAATTGCTTGCCGACATCAATAAAGATACGGTGGATTTTGTCCCTAACTTTGATGATACGGAGAAAGAACCCTCCGTATTGCCCAGCCGTTATCCGAATCTTCTGGTGAACGGTACCACCGGTATTGCAGTCGGTATGGCTACCAATATTCCGCCTCATAACTTGAGAGAAGTGATCAGTGCCATTGTAAAAATCATTGATAATCGGATTGAAAGCGACAGAGAGACGGAGATTGAAGAGATCTTAGATATCGTAAAGGCTCCCGACTTTCCGACGGGCGGTCTGATTCTGGGAACCAGAGGCTGTGAGGAAGCGTACAGAACCGGCCGCGGTAAGATTGTCGTACGTGCAGTGACCAACATAGAGACACTGCCCAACGGTAAGAGCCAGATCATTGCAACGGAATTGCCCTATATGGTGAACAAGGCAAATCTGATCATTAAGATTGCCGAGCTCGTGAAGTTAAAGAAGATCGAAGGCATTACCGATATTCGTGATGAATCCAACAGAGAAGGCGTCAGAGTCGTTATTGAACTTAAAAAAGACGCGAATGCGAATGTCATTCTGAATCAGCTTTATAAGCATACCCAGCTGCAGGATACCTTCGGCGTGATCATGCTTGCCCTGGTAAACAATGAGCCAAAAGTGATGAATCTTCTGGATATGATGATGTATTACCTGAGACATCAGGAGAATGTTGTTACCAGAAGAACCAGATACGAATTGAATAAGGCAGAAGAGAGAGACCATATTTTGCAGGGTCTTTTGAAAGCACTCGACTACATTGATGAAGTGATTTCCATCATCAGAAGCAGCCAGAATACGCAGATTGCAAAAGACCGCCTGATGGAGAGATTTGAGCTTTCCGATGTGCAGGCTCAGGCTATCGTAGATATGCGTCTGCGTGCTCTGACCGGTCTGGAAAGAGAGAAGCTTGAGAATGAGCATAAAGAACTTCAGCTTAGAATTCAGGAGTTGAAGGCAATTCTTGCCGATGAAAAACTTCTGCTCGGTGTCATCAAAAAGGAAATCATTGAGATCTCCGATAAATTCGGTGATGACAGAAGAAGCAAGATTGGATATGACGAGTTTGATATTTCCATGGAGGATATGATTCCCAATGAAAATACCGTCATTGCCATGACAAATCTTGGTTATATCAAGAGAATGACTGTTGATAATTTCAAGGCGCAGAACAGAGGCGGCCGGGGAATTAAAGGTATGCAGACCATCGAGGACGATTTTATCGAAGATCTGCTGATGACCACAACACACCATTATCTGAATTTCTTCACCAGTATGGGAAGAGTGTACAGATTGAAGGCATATGAGATTCCCGAGGCCGGAAGAACCGCAAGAGGAACCGCTGTCATCAATCTGCTGCAGTTAAATCCCGGTGAGAAGATCACTGCCATGATTCCGATTCAGGAATATGATGAAAGCAAAGACCTGTTTATGGTTACCAGAAAGGGTATCATTAAGAAGACTCCATTGACAGAGTTTGCCAACATTCGTAAGAACGGACTCACGGCAATCAACTTACGAGACGATGACGAGCTGATAGAAGTGAAAACGACCAATCAGGACAGTGAAATTTTCCTCGTCACCAAACATGGTATGTGTATCCGCTTTAAAGAGACGGATGTCAGAGCGACCGGAAGAACTTCCATGGGTGTTATCGGTATGAATCTGGATGACAGTGATGAAATCGTCGGTATGCAGCTGCAGAGCCAGGGTGACTCCTTATTGATTGTGTCCGAAAATGGTATGGGTAAGAGAACATTTTTGGATGAATTTACGGTTCAAAAACGTGGCGGTAAGGGTGTAAAATGCTATAAGATTACCGAAAAGACCGGTGATGTAGTTGGCGTGAAGGCTGTCAATGATGACAATGAGATCATGATGATTACTACAGAAGGTATCATTATCCAGCTTCGTATGGAAGATATTTCCACGCTGGGAAGAATCACTTCGGGTGTTAAGATGATCAATCTGGAAAAGGGTGTCACAGTTGCACAGATTGCCAAGGTCAGAGGTAAAATAGGAAATGAAGAGCAGGAATCCGAGGAAGATAAAGAAACTGAGAGCCCGGATGAAGTACCTTCAGAAAGTGCAGAATAATGGAAGTATATGGTATTTTTAGGGATCTTGCAATTATTATCGTCTTTGCAAAGTTTTTCGGTGTAGTTGCAAGAAAATGTAAGGCACCTCAGGTTGTCGGAGAAATCATCGCAGGTCTGCTGATCGGTCCCAGCATGCTGCACCTGGTTGAGCTTTCGGATTTTCTGACGGGAATGGCTGAAGTCGGTGTGGTTCTTCTGATGTTTTCCGCAGGTTTGGAGACAGACTTAAAGGAATTGATGAAGACAGGTCCTATTGCCTTCTTAATTGCATGTATGGGCGTATTCGTTCCTCTCGTGGGCGGCACCCTTCTGTATATGGGTTTTTACGGTGCGGCACCCTGGGGAAGCGAGAATTTCTTCAAGGCAGTCTTCATCGGCGTGATCATGACTGCCACCAGCGTCAGCATTACGGTACAATCCTTAAAAGAGATGGGTAAGCTAAAGGGTAAGATAGGAACTACGATATTGAGCTCCGCCATTATCGATGATGTCATCGGTATTATTGTACTGACCTTCGTCATCGGTTTTAAGAATCCCGAAAGCAACCCCGGTAAGGTAGTGCTGAACACGATTCTGTTTTTTGCACTCGCTCTGGTAGTCGGATATATTCTCTACAGAATCTTCAGAAAGCTGGATGACAGATATCCTCACACCAGACGAATTCCGATCATGAGCCTTGCTCTTTGCTTCGCTTTTGCATATATTGCGGAGACTTACTTCGGAATTGCTGATATCACAGGTGCATATGTGGCGGGTATCATTCTCTGCTCCATGAGAGATTCCAGCTATATTGATGAGAAGATGGAAGTCAGCTCTTATATGATTTTTGGGCCGGTGTTCTTTGCAAGTATCGGTTTAAAGACTGTGATTGATACAATTGATTCCAAAATTGTCCTGTTTTCAATCGGGTTTGTATTGGTTGCTCTGTTGACCAAAATCATCGGATGCGGACTGATGGCAAAGATATGCAGATTTCGTAACCAGGATTGTCTGAAGATCGGTGTCGGTATGATGACAAGAGGAGAGGTTGCCCTGATCGTGGCACAGAAAGGTCTTTCCGTGGGACTGATGACACCGGTTTACTTTACTGCAGTGATCCTGCTGATCATCTGCTCCAGTATTTCGACCCCTATTCTCTTAAAACTACTTTATTCGAACGACAGATTCGGTGAATGATACTTATTTGTCGATGAAAAGTACTGTCCAAGCAGGAATGTTTCTTTTATAATCAAATTATACGAAAGCCAAATCCATGAAATTACGGATTTGGCTTTCTTTATGAGAAAGAGGAATCACAGAAAGGGCAGGGGAAAAGAATGGGTATTTTTTTGGAGCATCGTGTTGTCAGTATTTGTATGTTTGTGTTTTTATTTTTGAGTATGTTTCTTCGTATTATTTTGGGGGCACTGTACAATCATCTGATCAAAGAAGCGGACAGTATGGCTTCCACAAACAATAAACTCTTGAAACAATGTAAGAATAAGTATATGAACTGCTGTGAGATGAATCAGGGAATGAACAATGTTACGGTTTATGTGGACAAATTTATTCAGAAACTGTCATTCGGTCCGTTTTCCTTCCGAACGATCTATTATCTCTCCTGTCAGATGATACTGATTTCTGTGATTTTGGCGGGAATCGGCGTCTGTCTGGCACTGATGGACGGTAACAGTGTGCAGAGAACAGTTCCGTACTATATTGTCAGTTTTATAGGATTGTATCTTTATTTTACGGTTTCAACGGCTGTGGATCTAAAGGGCCGCAAAAACATGCTTCGCATAAATCTGATCGATTACCTGGAAAATCACCTCTCGCAGAGACTAAAATTTACCGGAAAAGATATGGAGATGCTAAACAGTGTCAGGGCGGAAGAAGGAAGTGCAGCGGCAAAGCCGAGAAAAATTGAGGTGATGAATCTTACGGGTGCAAAGGATGGAGATACAAAGGAGCATACAGAAACAAAGATTACGCAGAAAGCAACCTGGGATGAAATCGAGCATCTGCTCAAAGAAATTCTGATCGGATGATACATTTGAGACGAATCGATTCATATTGCTTGAATTTTTGTTCTTTCTTTGTTAAACTGTTCTCAATTAGTAGGATTCTGTACCGGCTGGAAGAAATGACTGTGATTGAACAGGAGAAGAAATCAAAATAAGTTTCGGGCCTGCGGGAAAATTGCGCAGGCCCTTTTTTGAGGATGACATATGAAGATTGTGATATTGGAAAGAAACAGTGTAGGAACCGATGTATCAGTGGATTGTATCCGGGATTTTGGCGAGGTGACTGTATATCGCAATACAGTGACCGTTGAGGAAGTGAAGGAGAGAATTCAGGATGCAGATATCGTGATCGCAAACAAATCTCCCCTCAACAGGGAAACGCTTGAGGATGCAAAAAATGTGAAGCTGATTTGTGAGTTTGCGACCGGTTTCGATAACTGCGACCTAGCCTATTGTTCTTCCAGGGGCATTAAGGTTACAAATGTGAGAGATTATTGTACCGGTATGGTGGCACAGCATACCTTTGCCATGGCTCTGGCGCTCAGTGAGAAGCTGATGCATTATGACACATATGTCAAGTCCGGTGAATACAGTTCTCAGGACCGTTTTTCTAATTTTGATATTCCCTTTTATGAGCTGGAGGGCAAGACATGGGGAATTGTAGGTATGGGACATATCGGCCGGAAGGTTGCTTCCATTGCAAAGGGATTCGGCTGTCATGTGATGTTTCATTCCGTCACCGGAAAGAGTAGCTGTAAAGATTATCCTCAGGTTGATAAAGACACTTTACTTGCAGAGAGTGATTATCTTTCCCTGCATTGCCCTTTGAGTGAGCTGACAAAGAATTTTATTGATGCCGACGCATTGAAGAAGATGAAAAAGACTGCAGTTCTCATCAATGTTGCCAGAGGTAAGGTGGTGGATAACACCGCTTTGTATGAAGCACTGATGCAGGGGCAGATTGCGGCGGCAGGTCTGGATGTCGTGGAGGAAGAGCCCCTGAAGTCTTCCAATCCCTTAAGTCAGATTAAGGATAGCACTAAGCTGATCATTACGCCTCACCTTGCATGGGCGAGTGTGGAAGCAAGACAAAGGTGTGTCTGGGAAGCGCATGAAAATATTGCGGCTTTCTTAAGAGGCGAGGACAGAAATGTAGTGAATCCGTAAGAAGAATATGACCGCTGTTGTAGGTCATGACAGGTTGTTACAGACAATATAGGGAGAGTTTTGAGGGAGTACAATCATGATTGAAAAATTTACGAAAATGATGGACAGATGGGCAAAGAAGAATGCATTCATCGGAAAATGCTGGGGTCTTTGTGTGAAATACCAGGAGATCATCTCCTATCTGATCGTAGGCGGAATGACCACAGTCGTATCCTGGGCGGCAATGTTTCTTGCAAACTGGCTGGCTTTTGGCAATCCGTTATATCCTACTGCACTGCAGAATCTTGTACTGAGTATCGTAAACTGGACCGCAGGTACGACCTTTGCGTATTTTACCAACCGCGCCTTTGTGTTCAAGAGTCACGAACCGATGCTGAAAGAGATCCCGAAGTTCCTTCTCTCCAGGGTGGCTACCTTAGTGATGGAAATCGTGATACGGCAGGTATTCGGAGTGCTTGGTATCAATGTGTATGTGACTACCATTGTTGCAGCAGTATTGGTTATCGTCGGAAACTATGTATTCAGTAAACTCTTCGTGTTCAATAAAAAGGGAAAGAAGCAGTAACTGTCTGAGCTGACGATTTCCGGCTGAAAAGTGCGAAGATGTTAATATAAGGAAAGAAACACCCGTACACAGTTCATAGCGTGTAAGGGTGTTTTTGTGTTTTTTCAAAATCCGTTTGACCGGGAGTATCAGATCTCCTTGATCAGTTCTTTTACCAAAGCGGCGGAATGCTTTGCCGCTTCTCTTTCGAAGGTAGGATAATCCATGGTTGCACTGTTGTCTGCCTTGTCAGAGATTGCGCGGATGATGACGAAAGGAATCTTGTTCAGATATGCGCCGTGTGCGATAGAAGCACCCTCCATTTCGGCGCAGTCACCCTGAAACTCGGAAATCAGCTTTTCCTTAACGCTGTTCTCAGAGATGAACTGGTCTCCGCTGACGACTCTTCCTAATATGACATTAATGTCAGGATTTACTTTTTCACAGGCTTTTCTTGCAAGTTCAGCCATTCTCTCATCTGCGGGAAACTCCCGGAAACCCATCTGCGGTACTTCTCCGAGGCGATAACCGAATATTCTGACATCCATGTCATGATGAAGAGCGTCCTTGGAAATCAGGATATCTCCGATATCAAGCTTAGCATTTAATGAGCCGGCCACACCGGTGTTAATGATGTGGGTTACTTGAAACAAGTCAGAGAGAATCTGTGTACAGAGAGCAGCATTGACTTTACCGATACCGCATCGCACTATGACGACAGAAACTCCTTCGAGGCTTCCCTCATAAAAATCCATTCCTGCGACAGTCCTGATCTCAGAAACTGCCATTTCACTTTTGAGCTGATCTACTTCAAGATCCATTGCTCCGATGATTCCGATTTTACTCATATTGTTCTCCTTCTTTATTCGGGATAGATCAGTCTGCTCTCATCGATTCCATAGAGAACCCGGTCTAAGTATTTTGCGGCAAGATAATTTGCCATGCCGAGATTCATGTCCAGATAGTTGCCGCAGTCTTTGGGAGAGGCACCCGGCACCTCGTCCTTAAAATCGCGGATGAACTCAAACATCTCGATCATGAGGGGAACGATATCCTTGGACTCGTAGTCTCCCGCGAGCAAAAGGTAAAAGCCGGTACGACAACCCATGGGTCCGAAGTAAACTGTTTTTTCCCTGTAATCGGGATGGTTTCGCAGATAAGTCGCTGCGAGGTGCTCGATCGTATGAATCTCTGCGGTATTCATCACGGGTTCCTCGTTGGGGCTCGTCATGCGCAGGTCAAAAGTAGTAATGGTTTCGGCGCCGACCTTATCCTTTCGGGATACATAAACGCCGGGCTGTAATTTGATATGATCAATGGTAAAGCTTGCTATTTTCTCCATTTGTCACATTTCCTTTCTCACATGTACCTTTTAAAACGGTCGGGTTGTCAAGGCCATGTTATTTATACATATTTTTCATGATGTCGCGGATCTTATTGAAGGCAGGTTTGGGCTGGTAGTCGGCGTCAAAGAGTCTGGAATTGGTGGTGTCACCGTCTCGGTAATGGTCCTTCAAGCCAAAGAGAGTCACATTGGTGATGTTGGCGGGACCGCCGCCTGCGGTATCCAGGTTCTTGAACATCAGAAAGACACTGCCGTACTTCTTCGCCTGTTTTTCAAAAGATTTCTCGTCCTCTTCGTCCACTCCGACGGACAGCTCCGTAATCTGGATCTCCAGATCAAGCTTTGCAAAATGCTTGATCGTACATTCCAGGGTATTGACGGAAGGATAATCAAGTCCCCAATAACCCTGCATGCCGATACCGTCGATCAGACCCTTTTCCTTCAGGGATTCACACAAGGCGTAGATTGCGTTTTCCTTGGTCAGCTGGAAGGTGTTGAAATCGTTATATATGAGTTTGACGTCGGGGTCGGCATATTTTCTGGCAAAGGTGAAGGCTTGCTCCACATAGTCCTCACCGATGGTGAGATACCAGGGATTCGGCTTGCCGTCGCTTTCCGTGCGGCATAAGAAGAAACTGTTTTTGTCACCGTTGTCCGGGTCGACTGCCTCATTTACGACATCCCAGCAGTAGATGACGCCGGGATACTTCTCCTGAACATGGGTCAGCATCTGGCAAATGTAGCTTTCCATACGAAACAGCATGGTTTCCCTGTCCACATAATCGCCATCGTTCTCATAGTCTTCCCGGAAAAACCAGTCCGGAGCCTGCGCATGCCACACAAGGGTATGTCCGCGCATCTTAAAATTGTGTTCTTTGCACCATTCCAGAGTCGGATCGATGGAGTCAAAGGACAGAACAGGTGCGCCGTCGCCGCTCTTTGCATTTTCGACAGAGCCTGACTGGTTCAGAATATAACAGCTTTTCATCAGGTTAGTCATGGTACAGCTGTTAAAATGCTTCTCACAAACCGCCATGTATTCCGGCATATTGAGTGTCTGGTTCTCCAAAGTACTGCCGTTGATGCCGACGCCCAGAGAAAAGTAGTCCTGACAGTAGTCTTTTAAGGCCTTTTCGGTCAGAGCCGTGCTCAAATCATACTTGCTGTCTGAAAAAGAAGCGAGTACATCCTGCCAGTATTGTTCCTCCGGCGTCAGTTCGGGTATTACCTCTGAGGAGGATTCCTCGGCCGATTCACTTGGACTTTGTGTCGAAACCTCTGTCATCTGCGCAGATTGTGACGCCGGGATACTTTCCTGAGAGGGCGGATTGTCTGAATTGCCGCAGCCGGAAGTCATGAGCATCAGACTTAGCAGCAAAATAGAAAAAGATCGTTTTTTCATGGTTGGTCTCCTGCTTTCATATCGGTGCTCGCTTTATCGGAAGAAAATCTGAAGCGCATGATACAGGTGAAGCTGCCATGCCTTCATGTCGTGAACGCCTCCGGGAATGACGAAGAAATCATAGTTCTCCCCGCGCCTTAAGGTGGGGCAGAGCGGCTCAACCTTCGACATGATATCCAGATGCTCTGCATAGGCGATGTCCTGATCACCGTTGCAGCAGAAGAGATAGCGCAGGGGAAGTCCCTTCTGCTCTCCCTCGGAAAGGGTCTCAAGAATACGGCCGACTTCCTTTTCATGGTCACCGAATGGTCCGCAGCAGCCTGAGAACGGTCCGTACCATGCGAAGAGGTCATAATTATTGTAGAATGCGGCACGATAGGTGGTCATGGAACCTAAGGAAAGTCCGGCAAATGCGCGATGTACGCGGGTTGCAATCAGGTTTTCCTCTGAAGTGTCCCCATTTGTATAGGTGGAATATTTGTTCTCCACCGCGGGAATCAGGTCCTTTCGAAGCTCGTGACAGAAGTGCTCCGTGATAAAGTCAGCATCCTTGTCTGCTTCTGTGCCGCGGTAGTAGGTGGGCGCTACGATGATGCAGGGGTCACAGACGCCGTCCGCCATCATATTGTCAAGAATGGTGACCGTGTCGGGGAACATTTTAAACCACCAGTCTTCCGTTACACCGCCGCCGTGCAGCAGATATAATACATGATACGGCTTCTCTGCCGAATAACCATAGGGCAAATATACCCATGCCCCCTTCTTCATAGGGACATTATTGCCTTCATCATAAGTAAAGGTGTCATATTCCAGTCTCTCTACCGTACCATTCTTAGCGGGCACCTTTAACATTGCCTCGGGCATTTCAAAAACATAATCCATAAGAGTCTCCTTCTTACAATAAATTTCCTATTTCTCAGTATAACACAACTTCCGCCCGTAGAGAAAGAAACTTTTGAGAAAATATACCCCCGCCACGGCCTGTGTGTCCGTTGCAATTTAGACGTAAAGAGGGTATACTAGATTATTATTTAGAAGAGAGGAAAACGATATGAATCCTGCATCTATTATCAAGTTGATGAGTGCGAAGAACAAATTTGAGGGGAATCACCCGAAGTTCATGGCCTTTTTGAAGATGGTCTTCCAAAGACCCATCGAAGAGGGAACTGTGATTGAAGTGACTCTGACCAGACCGGGGGAGGAGCCGATCACTGCGAACTTAAGAGTTACCCAGTCTGATCTGGAACTGTTTGAAGAGTTAAAATCCATCACAAAGTAAGCATTTCAGCAGATTGAACTCTGACAAGACAGAGGGTTTATGATTTTTTTAGAATAATGTTTCCCGGAATTTATACATTCAGAGCTTTGTCGTGATATACTTGGTATAACAGTTACAGTAGGAGAGCCATTATGAAATTTAAGACAAGACTGCAGGTTACCTTCTTAATGATCATCATTTTGCCGCTTGTGCTGACATGCCTGGCGTTCTGCGGTATCGGTCTGACCCTGATGAATGTGCAAAGAGGCATGCCGATCTTCGGTTTCGGCTCGTATGCCGAAAACATGCAGGAAATGGTAGAAATTACGGAAAAAGCTTACACCGTTTTAATGGAACAGGCTGAGGAAGATACCTCTGTCTTTCTGGATAAAGAATATCTCGACAGAGTCAATCAGGATATCGCCCGCAAGTCCACCTATATCATTGTCAGGAAAGAAAACGATATGATATATGCCGGCAATGAAAGCGCCGCGAAAGCTCTGTTTTCCAAGCTTCCGGAGTACGGAAACGGGGGAGTCTCGGAGGAATCCGGAGTTTACTATGACAAGTACGGCAAATATGTCAAGCAGATCGATTTTCTGTTCCCGGACGGCAGCGAGGGAAGCGTGTTTGTGGTATCCAGACTCAATGCCCTGATTTCCGGCAATCTCCTTTTGGATATGTTCATTGCCATCTGCCTGATTTTGATTCTGACCAGCGTCATGCTGACAAAATGGATCCAGACCGGAGTATTCAGCCCGATCAATGAACTGAATGTGGCAATGCAGAAAATAAAAGAGGGCGATTTTGATTATGCGCTGCAGACGGACGCCAAGGGTGAGATCGGCGAGCTCTATCAAAATTACGAGGACATGCGACTGAGGCTGAAAGAATCCACGGAGGAGAGCAGACAGGCTGAGGAGAAGAACAGAGAACTGATCAGCAATATTTCCCATGATCTGAAGACGCCCATCACTGCGATCAAGGGTTATGTGGAAGGCATCAAGGACGGGGTCGCAGATACGCCCGAGAAGATGGATAAATATATCCGTACGATCTATAATAAGGCAAACGACATGGAGCGGCTGATCAATGAGCTGACCTATTATTCGAGAATCGACAACAACAGAATTCCGTACAATTTCCACAGAATCAATGTGGCAGACTATTTCGGAGACTGTGTCGAGGAAGTCGGAATTGATCTGGAGCAGAGAAACATCCGCCTGAATTACAGCAATATGACGCCTCAGGACACCATGGTAATCGCAGATCCCGAGCAGATGAAGAAGGTAATCAACAACATCATCAGCAACAGTGTAAAATACATGGACAAGCCGAACGGGCGAATCGAGATTCGGATCCTGGATGAGTCGGATTCCATTCATATCGAGATCGAAGACAACGGAAAAGGGATTGCGCAGAAGGATCTGGGCAAAATCTTTGACAGATTTTATCGTACGGATGCATCCAGAAATTCCGCACAGGGCGGCAGCGGCATCGGACTTTCGATCGTGAAGAAAATCATCGAGGATCACGGCGGATATATCTGGGCGACCGGCAAAGAAGGAGAGGGCGCCTGTATCCATTTTGTTCTTAGAAAATATATCGAACTGACGACAGAATAAAGAGCTTTCGGAGATGGAGGAAACGGACATGAGCAGGATTTTGATTATTGAAGATGAGGAAGCAATTGCAGATCTGGAGAAGGATTATCTGGAATTGTCTGATTTTGAAGTGGATATCTGTAATGCCGGAGATAAGGGACTTCTGGCAACACAGAATCAGGAGTACGATCTGGTGATACTGGACCTGATGCTGCCGGGTATGGATGGTTTTGAGGTATGCCGCAGAATCAGGGAGACGAAAAACATCCCGATTCTGATGGTTTCTGCGAAAAAGGACGATATTGATAAGATCAGAGGTCTTGGGCTCGGAGCGGATGACTATATGACGAAGCCCTTCAGCCCCAGCGAGCTGGTGGCGAGAGTCAAAGCTCACCTGGCAAGATATGAGAGACTGGTAGGAACCAACCAAAAACCGCAGAATGATATCGTTGAGATCCGCGGAATCCGCATCGATAAGACTGCCAGACGCGTCTATGTCAACGGTGAGGAGAAGACATTTACCACCAAGGAATTCGACCTTCTGACCTTCCTGGCCGAGAACCCCAACCATGTCTTTACCAAGGATGAACTCTTCCGCGAGATCTGGGACATGGACTCCATTGGTGACATTGCGACCGTAACCGTGCATATCAAGAAGATCCGTGAGAAGATTGAAGCAGACACCGCAAAACCGAACTATATCGAAACGATCTGGGGTGTGGGCTACCGGTTTAAGGTGTAAACGCACGGAGCGTTTGTACTGCCGGGCGGCCGTCGCCTGATAAGAACCTGCAAGGAGAAAACGAATGCTGCCGGAGGCTTTTGTAGAGAGAATGAGAGATATGCTTCAGGAGGAGTCCGAGGATTTCCTGAAGACATTTGAGCAGAGCAGATACCAGGCGCTTCGATTGAATGCGCTTAAGAAAAACGACAAAGGGGACAGCGCCGCTTCGGCGCTGGTAAGCGGGGAGGGATTTGCACATCTGTCCCCTGTTTCCTGGGCGGAGAACGGATATTATTATGAAGGCGGAGACCAGCCGGGAAAACATCCTTACCATGAGGCCGGCGTCTACTATATCCAGGAACCCAGCGCAATGCTGCCGGCAGAACTGTTAGAGGTGAGACCGGGGGACAGAGTTCTGGATCTGTGCGCGGCGCCCGGCGGAAAAAGCACGCAGATTGCCGCAAAACTGAAAGGGCAGGGTATGCTGATCAGCAATGAGATCCATCCTGCCAGAGCAAAGATCCTTTCGGAAAACATCGAGAGAATGGGCATTCGAAATGCTATTGTGACCAATGAGAGCCCGGCGAAGCTGACAGGCGTCTTCTGTGAATACTTCGATAAAATCATGGTGGATGCGCCCTGCTCCGGAGAGGGAATGTTTCGGAAGAACGAAGCTGCCTGTGAGGAGTGGAGCCCGGAGAATGTGAGTCTGTGCGCTGCGAGACAGGACGAAATTCTCGACTGTGCGGCGAAAATGCTTCGTCCCGGCGGAAGGATGGTTTATTCGACCTGTACCTTCGCCGTGGAAGAGGACGAGGGAAGCATCGAAAGATTTTTACAGAGACATACTGATTTTGAACTGCTTGGGCAGCATCGCATCTGGCCTCACAAGACGAAGGGAGAAGGACATTTCGCTGCGGCACTGCGAAGAAAAGGTGAGTTGTCCGAATACAGACCAGCCGCTGCCAATGGATTAGCCCGAACGATACCGGAAAAGGAGTTGGGCGAATACCTGACCTTTCGTAAGGAAACCATAAAGCAGGCAGCTTTCTTGACGGATAAGCCGGGCTATCTTCGTTTCGGGGACAATCTCTATCTGGTGCCCGGGGATATGCCAGAGCTGAAGGGACTGAAAGTGCTTCGCCCGGGTCTGCATCTGGGTGAACTGAAGAAAAACCGCTTTGAGCCTTCCCATGCGCTCGCACTGGCACTTGCTCCGCAGGAGGTGCTGCGGGTCGTGAACCTTTCTTCCACAGAACCGACAGTTATGTCATATTTAAACGGACAGACCTTTGCGGCTGAGGGTGAGAAGGGTTGGTATTTAATCTGTGTGGACGGCTTCTCCCTCGGTTGGGGGAAACTGGCCGGAGGCATGATGAAAAACCACTATCCGAAGGGACTGCGCGTCAATTAGGGCAGGAAAACAACATGAGAACAGAAATCATTTATGAAGATCACGATTTACTGATCATCCGAAAGCCTGCAGGTCTTGCAACGCAGACCGCGAAGGTCGGGCAAAACGATGTGGTCAGCGAGCTGAAGACTTATCTGGCACGCAAGGAAAAAAGGGCAGGGAAGTCTGCCGGTACGGTTTATCTGGGAGTGATTCACCGCCTGGATCAGCCGGTGGAAGGATTGCTTGTCTTCGCCAAGACAAAGGAAACAGCCGCAAAACTGACCTCTCAGCTTTGTTCCGGGGAGGATGGGAATACACTGAATAAACAATACCTGGCGGTCGTCTGTGGAAAACCTTCCGAAACAGAGAGAGAGCTTGTGGATTATTTGAAAAAGACGTCGGACGCAAGGGCACAGGTCGTGGATGAAGCGGGCGGAAATGCCCAAAAGGCTGTGCTTCATTACGAAGTTCTAAGGACGCTGACGGTAAGTGATTTGTTTACTGCAGAGGGCAAGGATGCCGTGCAGGATATTGCAAACCGGGCGGTTTCCCTGGTAAAAATTGTCATCGAGACGGGCCGCTTTCACCAGATCCGTGCGCAGATGAGTCATGCGGGCCTGCCGCTTCTGGGCGATTCAAAGTACGGAAATGAGACATCCATGGAGATTTCTGCAAAGCTGGGTGTCAGAACGGTCGCCCTCTGTGCAAAAGAATTATCTTTCGTGCATCCTGTCACTCACAGGGAGCTTGCCTTTTCCTGTAAGCCGCAGGGGCGTATTTTTCAAAGTTTTGAATAACGGCGAACCCATTATTTCTCAAACATGATTTACACCGTAAGAAACCATACTAATACCAAACGATTAAGGAGGTGTCGGTATGGAATCGGAAGGAATGATCCGGAATTCTCAAATAGGTAAGCTGCTCCTTTTGACAGGGGCAGTTTATTTTTTCCTGAAATTTCTGGCACCTCTGATTTCTCCGATTCTGCTGGCGGCACTGTTCGTGACCATTTTCGGTCCGTTTCTGCAGAAGCTGCAGGAGAGACTTAAGATCAACAGGCAGTTTGGTTCGGTGATCCTGCTTTTGATTGCCTGCACGCTCTCCGGGCTGTTGTTCTGGGTGTTATTTTACTGGATCGCGGGCAGTCTGCCGCAGTGGATGGAGGGAATGGAGGCGGTGGAAACGAAGCTGTTGGTGCTTATCCATCGCCTGTGCGAGTTGGGAGAGAATGTATTTCGGACAGACACAGCGTCCCTGGAACGAAGTATTGTCTGCGGGCTGGAAGACAGCCTGCAGTGGCTTCGCGCGGATTTTATGCCGGATGTGTTGGCAAAATCGCCAGATATACTGAGGTCGATGCTCAAGTTCGGCGCGTTTCTGGTCTGCTTTGTGATAGCCGTGCTTTTTCTGGCAAAGGATTACGATGATATCATGAATCGTCTGCTGGAACGGGAAGAATGTCATATGCTTCTGGAAATTATCTGCGGCGTGATTCACTATATTGCTACCTTTGTGCGAGCGCAGGTCATTATCATCAGCTGCATCGGCGGACTGTCGGCAGCAGTCCTTTGGCTTGCGAGGGTGCCAAGCGGAGTCTTTTGGGGGATCATGGCGGGGATTTTGGACGCACTTCCCTTCATTGGGACGGGCATCGTCCTCATACCGTTGGCAATCAGCAGGTTTCTTGCGGGTGCTTACGGGGGCGGCGTCGTCTGTCTGGGTTTGTATGTTGTGTGCATCTTTATCAGAGAATTGCTCGAACCGAAGCTCATCGGCAGGAAGACGGGAATCTCTCCGATTGCCATCCTGCTCTCCATCTACGCCGGCGTGCAGTTATTTGGAGTGTGGGGGATTCTGGAAGGACCGCTCGGCTTCGTCATCATCAGGGAGGCGTGGAGAAGCAGCCGGTAACAGGAGCCGTCCGTACTCTGTCCGCGGAGTCCCTATGCCCGAAGGCGTGCGTTCGCTATGCTTGCGCTCGCATAACGAACAAGTATGGCAAACAAAAAAACAGTACACTCGCAAGGGTGTACTGTTTTTCATCGGCGCGACGTGATTCGAACACGCGACCTCTGCGTCCCGAACGCAGCGCTCTACCAAGCTGAGCCACGCGCCGTTTCCTATAACTTTGATATTATAGCACGGGAACGGCAGTTTCGTCAAGTATTACTCGAAGAGAGAATCATAATCAAAATTCATATAGTAGTCCCAGACATCATCACAGTATTCCTGATAGTTCTCCTTTGTGAGCAGACCGGTTCCCTCCTTCATCCATTTTAGGATCTGCGTGTTGACAGCACCGTTGTGGTGGGCAACATCGCGGTAGAGGTCCAGGTTATTCACAATCTCATGCCTCGTGTAGAAAGAAAACAGGCGGATGTTATCATGCTCCAGAAGCAGTTCAATGATGTAGCGTTCTGCGAGCAGCTGCCTTTCCAGATCGCCCAGCTGGTACCAGTAATCCATATAATATATGCTGTAGGGCGTGAAATAGATGTAGAAGGTAATGTCGGGATAGGCGTCCGCGACATCGGTCACATTCTGACGGATGTTGGCCTCGATTTTGGCGTAATCATCCTCCGTGATCGGGGTCATGGTCTCGGCGGGAGTGATGGTTTCTCTGTGATAGTAAGCATCTACCACACTTTTGCCGAAGGTAAAGTGATCATTCCAGTTGCAATAATCATCAAAGGACATTTTAATGTCGCCAGTGCTGTTTTTGCCGATGACATTCTGAAGTCCCGTCAGCAGGAGATTCTTGTTGAACAGATAATTGACATCATTCAGATAAGAATCATCGTAGAGATAGGTAGGATATTCGGCATAATCCATGTCGTCCTTGGAGTTAAAGAAACGGTTTCCGTCGAGCCCGCGCACGACCATTTTCAGCTGGGGCTGGGATGCGCATGCCACCTTGAGGTTGTCGCCGACTTCCTTGAAGCTGCCGCCGGAGTAGGGGACCTTGATGGAGTGAACGCCGAAGAGAGCATCCAGTTCGGAGGTTTTGAAACACTCGGTCATCGAGCTTCCGGTAATCAGCGCGTCGTAGTCAAAATGCTTGACGATACCGTCGTTTTGATAGCGCGCGTTATCCAGAGTATAGGAAAAATAAGGCAGCGGAGCATGATAGTGGAAACAGGGATCCACCACTACCATAAAGATACCTGTCAGCAGCAAAATCAATATGAAAAAGGAAAGCAGAAATTTGACCCATTTTGAACCTGATTTCATGGCATACTCCTTTCACCTAGAAGTTAAAATACAAAAATACGGTGACGCCGCAGAAGGAGAAGACGGACCAGACGAGTAGGAACAGCGTTGTCATCATATTGAGGGCGTTCGGTTTGAAGGTCTGCATTCTCTCATAAGCGTTCTTTCTGCCCAGGATCAGAAGCATTGCTACAACGAAGAAGGCAGTGATCAGAAACTGGGGATAGATCGTCTCAATGCGGAAGAAACTGAGCGCTTTCTTCAGTTCCTTGAGACGGAAAATTTCGATAAAGTTGCTGTCAAGCGGGGCAAAGTTCCAGGAAACCAATTTGCCAAGCAGGGTCAGTGCCTGTGAAAAAGACTCTGCCCGGAAAAACACCCATGCGACATTGACAAACATAAAGGTGATGAGCCAGTTCAGTGCCGGATGGAGACTGTCGAAGAATTTTTTAAACATTCTCGTGAGGACGACGAAGCATCCGTGCAGAAAGCCCCAGAAGACAAAGGTCCAGTTAGCACCGTGCCACAGACCGCTTGCCAGGAAGACAATCATAATGTTGACATAGGTACGGATCCTGCCCTTACGGTTGCCGCCTAAGGGAATGTAGACATATTTGGTGAAAAAACGGGTCAGAGTCATGTGCCATCTGTCCCAGAATTCCGTGATGGTCAGCGCTTTGTATGGGGAGTTAAAGTTAAGGGGCAGTTCGATATTGAACATCTTACCGATACCGATTGCCATATCACAATAACCGCTGAAGTCGAAGTAAATCTGGATCGTATACGCGAGCATGACCAAAAAGGCGGAGATGCTGGTCAGCCTGTCCAGGGTGGTATAACCGTAGGACACCAGATCGGCGAAGCTGTCGGCGATGAGGCGCTTTTTGGCCAGTCCGAGCGTGAAGAGATAGATACCTTTCGCCAGATTGTCATAGTTTAAGGTCTTCTTTTCCCTGTCGAGAAACTGCGGCACGAGCTCATCGTGCGTAACGATGGGGCCTGCGATCAGCTGGGGGAAAAAGGTGACGAAGCTGGCATAGTAAAGCAGGGAATATCCCGGAATCTCGCCCCGGTAGGCATCCACGAGGAAGGAAATCTGCTGGAATGTAAAAAAACTGATTCCGAGGGGAAGCACAATGTGAAGAAGCTCGAACTGCGTGGAAAAAATCGAGTTGATGGTGGAGAAAAAGAAATCCATGTACTTAAAATAAACAAGAATGCCAAGGTTCGTCAGAACGCCCAGAGCGATCAGCCCTTTACAGAAGGGTTTCCCACGGTAATGCTCCATCAGCCGATACAATATAAAGTTGATCAGTACGCTGGCCAGAATAATGAACAGATAGCTTGTGTTAAAATACCCATAGAACCACAGGGACATTCCCAGAAGAAAGCCCTGCGCAAGATGATATTGTTTGAAATGGTTCAGGGAAAAATAACCGATGACGCACAGAGGAAGAAACAGAAGTATGAAAATGTAAGAATTAAATAGCATGTTACGTCACCTCGCCGGAAATACAATACAAAAGGTAGTTTCATGATATTGAAATTTTGATTGAATGTCAAGCGCAAAGCGGATATTATACATAGTAGAAAACCATTGGGAGGACGCACAGATGGCACAGACAATTGTAACGCTCAAAAAGGGAGAGGGACGTACCATAAAAGCAGGAGGGGCCTGGATTTTTGACAATGAGATCGATACCATTACAGGTTCCTTCAAAAACGGAGATGTGGTCACTGTCCGTGATTTTGACGGTTATCCCATGGGAAAGGGCTTCATCAATCAGAATTCCAAGATCAGAATCCGCATGATGACAAGAAAGCCGGATGTACAGATCGATGAAGCATTTCTGCGCATGCGTGTGAAGAACGCCTGGGAGTACCGCAAGACCTGCGTGGATATTTCCTCCTGCCGCGTCATTTTCGGGGAAGCAGACTTTCTGCCCGGACTTGTGGTGGACAAATACGAGGATGTACTGGTCATACAATGCCTGGCGCTTGGCATGGAGCAGTTTAAGCTTACCATAGTCGGGCTTCTGAAGGAACTGATGGCGGAGGACGGCATTGTGATTCGCGGCGTCTTCGAGCGAAGTGACGCCAACGAGCGCACCAAGGAGGGACTGCCCAGACACAAGGGTTTTATCGGAGAGGAATTTGACACCAATGTAGAGATCGTGGAGAACGGAGTGCGCTATCTGGTGGATGTGGTAAACGGTCAGAAGACGGGGTTTTTCCTGGACCAGAAGTACAACCGGCTGGCCATGCAGAGGATTTGTAAGGGGAAGAGAGTGCTGGACTGCTTTACGCATATGGGCACCTTTGCATTGAACGCGGGAATCGCCGGCGCGGCAGAGGTTACAGGGCTGGATATTTCAGAGTATGCGGTGCAGCAGGCCACCGAAAATGCACGCCGCAACGGACTGGAGCAAACCGTGAAATTCCGTTGTGCCAATGTTCTGGACGAGCTGCCCGTACTATACCAGGCCGGCGAGCAGTATGATGTCGTGATTCTGGACCCTCCCGCCTTCACAAAATCCAGGGAGGCTACCAGGAACGCCATCAAAGGCTACCGGGAAATCAATATGAAAGGTCTGAAGCTGGTGAAGGACGGAGGGTATCTGGCCACCTGCTCCTGTTCCCACTTCATGACCCAAGAGCTTCTGGCAAAGACTGTGAAGGAGGCTGCAAAAGCCGTACATAAGCGCCTGCGTCAGGTGGAATTCCGCACCCAGGCAGCCGATCACCCCATACTCTGGGCGGCGGAGGAAAGTTTTTACTTGAAGTTCTTCATATTTCAGGTGTGTGAAGAGAAGTAAATATGCAAAACGCCCGGAATTGCTTATATTCTGGGCGTTTTTTGAGTTTTTGCTCAATAGGAAGGAAAACTGCTTTCAAAAAGAAATGACAGACACTATGCTCAGTAAGCAAAGCGGAGAAGGGGACGACCCGGAAGAAAGAAATGTCAAATTTTGTCCGACGATTTTCATTCCCTTTTTGTTACCTATATGCTATCATAAGAAGAGACAAAAGAAACCGGTATGGTGTGCTTCCGCAAAAAAGAGGCATATTCCGTGATGGCAGAAAGAATATGTCTCAAGCAAGGGGAAAATAAAATGCATGCAAGAAAAATTGTAAAGGCAATCGCAGGAATCACAGCGGCTGTCCTGTTGTGTCTGGGGAGTACTGCCTGTACGAAAACACAGGAGAAGGAAGACAGCGCGGAAAGATCCCGGCCCGTTCAGAGTGAGAGCAGTTTGGAACAGTCTCAGCCTGAGCAGAGTGAGAGCAGTGCAGAGCAGGAAGTAAGCGCAGAGAGCGGCAATGAAGCAGCGGGAGAGCAGGTGGTATTTGCTGCCCCGCGTATCGGAAGCTTTTATGAGCGGGACCCGGAAGGGGCAGAAGTAACAGAGGCGGAGGACGGAACATTGTTCGGTTTTCCAGAGTGGCTGAGTGACGGCTGCACAACCTGGTGCGGCTGCGAAGAATATCGATGCGAGGCCAAAGCGTCCTCGCAGCAGGCTGACCGGGGAGAGATTTCCTTTGCCCCGTCCAATGTGGTTTATCATACCGGGGACAACAGCGATATGCTGGATACGGTATGGGCGGAAGGCGTTGTAGGAACGGGAGTCGGGGAGTCAATCGAGATCTGTCAGATGTACCGCGGAAACGGAGAGGAGAACTTTACCTTTACGGAAATCTGTATTGTCAACGGCTATGCAAAGGATGAGGACAGTTTTCAGGAAAACGGCCGTGTCAAAGCATTCCGGGTCTATTACAATGACGACTGCCTGGGAGAGATGAACCTGCTGGATACCAGACAGCCTCAATATATCGACCTTTCGCCGTTTGGACTTCAGGTGGAAAACGGAGGAGAAGCAGTCTTTCGGTTCGAAATCGCGGATGTCTGCGAGGGAACAAAGTATGAGGATACCTGCATTACCGGAATCGTAATTGACTTTGCCGGCAGGATTGGGCATTAAGAAAAAAGGGCGACTATTTGGTTTGCTCCGAACATACATAGATAATCGCCCTCTGTTTCGCAGAGGGCGATTGTGAGTGAAATACGGGCGGTGCCTACTTTGTGATTGCGGAATGGATCTGATCGGAAATACGGGTAAATTCTTCCAAAGCCGCATCGTGATGAAGCCGGATATATTCTATGTTTTTATCTTTTGCCGCGAATTCCAACGCTTTCGCGGTCTCGGACATATGGACCGCACCAATGGTGAGAGAAGTGGATTTCAGCGCGTGTGCGATGACCCGATAGTTGTCCCAATCCTCCGAGGCATAAAAGCGGCGGAGTTTTTCTTCTTTTTCAGGATTTATATATTCCTGCAGTAATTCCAGATAGAAAGAATCATCATTCATGCAGTAGGACAGGCCGGTCGAGAGATCGAGTGCCGGAATTTCCTGTAATCGTTTCATCTGCTCTGAAACCGATAATTCCAGGGTCGGTATTATATCCCTGTCCTTCGGTTTTTCCGATTCTGTGCTGAGGGAGATCAGTTCCTTCGGGAGGTACTGCATCAGCATCTTCATCAGCCTTTCCTCATGAATGGGCTTTGACAGGTAATCGGTAAAGCCTTCCTTGAGATACTCTTCTTTTGCTCCTACAATGGCGTTTGCCGTGAGCATGATCACCGGTATATTTTGATTTGGCGTATTTGGAAGGAGATGGAACCGCTTCAAGGTTTCGATTCCGTCCATCTCCGGCATCATATGATCCAGGAACACCAGGTGGTAGCGATTCTTTTTCAACAGCTCCAAACATTCCACACCGCCGGAGGCTGTGTCTATTTGTATTTTCGTATCTTTCAGAATTCCCTTCAGCACTTTCAGATTCAGGTCCACATCATCCACAATCAGAATCTTTGCCTGTGGGGCAGTGAAGGAGAGCTTTGCTTCCATCCGGTCACTTTGGCATTTTCCATAAGACACGGATACAGTGCCTACCGGGCTGGAATCGATTACCATCTGAGGGATTGTGGCTGTAAAGCGCGAACCCTTTCCGTAGGTACTTTCCACGGTGATGTCTCCATCCATCAGTTCTATCAGACTCTTGGTAAGGCGAAGGCCCAGACCGGTTCCCTGAATTGTGCGGTTATGTTCTTCGTTGACACGGGTAAATGCCTTGAATAACAGGCCAAGGTCTTCTTCCTTGATTCCGATTCCAGTATCTTCCACGGAGATCAGCAGACGGATGGAATCCCCGGAGAGCGGTTCGTAATCCAAATGCAGGGAGATGGTTCCCTCCTTTGTATACTTGACGGAATTCGACAGGAAATTATTGATGATCTGTTTGATGCGAATCTCGTCTCCGTACAGAACAGACGGAAGCTGATTATTGATGTGAAGCTTAAGTTCCACAGGTTTATTTATCAGTTTTGCCTTTGCCAGATTGTAGCAGTCGTTAAGAACGGAGTATACCTGATATTTGGAAGGAATAATGTTCATTTTGCCGCTTTCGACCTTGGAGATATCCAGAATATCATTGACGAGGGACAGCAGCAGCTGACTGGCGCTGTCGATATTTTCAGCGTATTCCCGAATCTGTTCGTCCTGACATTCCTTGAGAATAATCCGGTTCATACCCATAATTCCGTTGATGGGGGTGCGGATCTCATGGGACATATTGGCCAGAAAACGACTCTTGGCATTGTTGGCTTCGATGAGCTCATTCATCATCTGCTTTTCCTTTGTCAGGTCGTATACAAAACACACAAAACAATAGGGCTCTCCCTGGAAGTCTCTCGCAACAGAGAAATTCAGGGAACAGCTGATATTTCTGCCGGTGGTCTGCAGTTCTGCTACACCCTGGTTATTCTGTAATACTGAGTGCCATAGATCGCATATCTCTTTCTCGGAGCTTTGGAACAATTGAAAAAGGAACTGACCGTTCACAGTCTCCACATCCAGAAGCTTTTTCCCAAAATCATTTATCAGAACCAAACGATATTCTTCGTCGAAAACCAGAATTGCGGTGTTTGCAGACTGGTAGATGTATTGGCTGAGATTGCCGACAGAGATACTGAATTCATTGAATCTCGTGGCCCAAAACCAGATGATCAGATAGGTCATCAGCATACCGTAAGCCGAGCTTGGGAAAGATGGTTTTCCGAATAGGGGCAGGATGGTATCCGGTATGATGAAACCTATGATTGCCACATTCGAAAGAATCATAACCTTAACAAAACGATACCTTCTGGCACTCATTTCTTTCCGTGTCCAGTTGACAGCCATCACAATCAGCGTCACACATACAAAGAAAAGAAATCCCTGGTGCACATTTCGCCAAAGACTCGGTTCGGAGTAGAAGCAGGTTCTGCCGCCGATTCTCGTGTAAAGCTCCGGGTTAGGATGATTACAGGCAAGATCGATCACCCCAAAAACAAGATAGACTATCGCGTACACATAGTATAGCCACTTGGGGATAGAAGTCATGTACGCTATCATGAGTGATTCCGTCATCATAAAACCTATAATGCCAAACAGACCGATTCTGCGAAAAAGGGTGGCAGCGCCTGCAGTTTCCATAAAGCCCATCAGGCCGTAGCCGCCGCTCCACAGAGCGCCGAAGATACTCATGATCAACAGATAGTATCTCAGCTTACCTGCTGCTTTTTCTCTCAAAAAATAACTGAGTCCAATGATTGCGATCAGAGTAGCGCTTACGATTGCAATCGTATTCACCAAAATACCCATTCTTATCTACCTCGTCTGTACATCACGGTCAGATCAACCATGCAGCCTGTACGCCTGATCCTCGTCGATCATATTCAGCATATGATCTGCGATCTCCGGATCGAATTGTGTGCCCTTTCCTGCCTCAATCTCTGCTCTCACCCTGGACTGTGCCAGCAGTCTGCGGTAGCTTCGGTTAGAGGTCATAGCGTCATAGGCATCTGCCACAGAAATAATACGGGCAATCTCCGGGATTTGTTCTCCCTTGAGAGCATCCGGATAACCATTTCCGTCATATCTCTCGTGATGCCAATGTGCACCGACAGAAATACTGGTCATTTCTGAAATGTTTTCCAGAATGGAAGCACCAATTTCCGGGTGTTTCTTCATACATTCATATTCCTCATCGGTCAGTCGTCCTTCTTTGTTGATGATTTCATCCGGAACGCCGACCTTACCGATATCATGCAGCAAGGCGGTATAGTAGATTTCAGAAAGCTCCTGTGAGTTCTTTCCCATTCGTCTCGCCAGCTCAAGGGAATATTTTGCCACACGAAGGGAATGTCCGTTTGTGTAGGCATCCTTTGCATCAATTACGCTGGCGAGCGTGGTCATAACCTGGGTGGACAGGTTCATATATTTTCTGTTTTTCACACGCAGTTCTTCGGTTTTTTTCTCCACCTGCCGCTGCAGGGATCGCTGATAGTGGTAGAGTTCGAGGATACGACTGATTCTACGCAGGAGTACCTCGCAACTGAAAGGTTTCTGTATGTAATCCATGGCACCGGCGTTGAAGATTTCAATCTCGGTCTTCTGATCATTGTCTGCAGTCAGAAAAATCACGGGAATATCTGCCAGCTCATTTTGCTGCCTGAGTTTTTCCAGAACCTCCAATCCGCTCATATCCGGCATATGCAGATCCAGAAGAATCAGATCCGGCGTGTTATCCTTCAGGAAATCAAGTGCTTCGGGTCCAGAGGATACGCAGGTAACATCATATGGAATTTGCAGAATTCTGGCGGTAATCTTTAGGTTGATCCTGTCGTCGTCAACTACCAGAATCTGATCCTTTTTCTCAATGGAAAGAACAGACTGAATTCTTTCAAGTAAGTTGGAAGCAAGGAAAGGTTTCTGGATGAAGTCTAATACACCGAGGCGAGTTGATTCTATGACATCGTTTCTTATCCTGGAGGAGGACAAAACGATTACTTTTGTATCGGAAAGGGAGGAATCCTCTCTGATCAGCTGTAGCAGCTGAAGTCCGCTCATATCGGGCAGATACAGATCAAGCAATACGAGGTCAATCGTATTGCTGTGCAGAATATTCAACCCTGCTGCTGCAGAGTCTGCGCAGACATAATCATATTTTCCCTGTAGGACATGGGCTGCCATTTTGCGGCTTATAATATCATCATCAATTACCAGAATTTTCTCAGCCATAGTATTACCTCGCTTCTGCGACAAATCTTTGAGTGTTATTATGGGGGAGATGGTCGAGAATGTAAAGAAAAACTTTTTTCTTGACATTTCAAAAAAGAAGTGTCACTATAATAGGCGAAACAAAACACAAATTCTCGGAGAAAGGAGGCAATGAAACATGACGATCAGAAAGAACATGACAAACAGAATATGGGTAATTGCCTCGGAGGGGAACAGATAACATACATAAAAACAGTGTTTTGTTGTGTGAATAGGGTGTTTTTCTGTGCCGCGGCGATTGCCGCGGCATTTTGCATGTTCAGCAGGAAAACAAGCGGCTGAGCGGAGCGAAGACATTTGTTTTCACCTGAACATGCATGAAATAAGTGCACAAGCCACGAAGTGGCGGCTTCAGCGAAGCTGAAGGCACTTATGAATGGTTCAGCAGGAAAACGGAGCGCAGGGCGAAGCCGACTTCGCCCGGGCGTGTTGTAAGCAGAGAGGGGAGATTTGCCTAACATGGATAAAAAGGAGAAGCTGTCTTTCGGACAGACAATGAAAAATGTCGGATATGCGGTGAAGCTTTGCATGTCTATCAGTAAAAGCATCATGATTCATTCATTTTTCCTATGGCTGGTGGGATATTTTGAGTGGGTGTTTTTCGACGGTGTTTTTATGAGAAAAATTGTAGATTCGCTGGATCAAGGGGTGGGTTTTGGACCGATTCTGAGCTTTATCTTAATCAGCGGCGCGGTATTCTGTGCCTGCTCCGTCTACAGTAACTATGTGGAAAATGTGGTGTATCCGTTGGAGACGAACCGTTTATTCGGCGGCATCTACAGGAAATTGTATGAGAAGGCGAGAAATGTGGAGCTTCGCTGTTATGAGGATTCGGATTTCTATAATCGCTATACGATGGCAATGGACGGCGCGGAGGAGAAGGTGACTGCAATTGTCCGCGGACTGTTGGGTACGATCATCGGTTCCGTCAGTGCGGTAGTGGTGTTCTGGTTTATGTATGAGATCGACCATTATGCAATTCTGTTCATTATTTCACCTCTGATTGGCAATTTTGTGTTCGGAAACCTGAAGAATCAGTACGAGTTCAAGCGTTATCAGGAACAGGCGCCGAACGAGAAGGTGCTCAATTATGTCAGCCGTATGATGTATCTGCCGGATGGCGCAAAGGAAATCAGGCTGTCGGAAGTATTTGCCCTGATGAAGAAGCAGTATCATGAAGCGACGCTCAACAATGTGAAAATCGCCGTGAAATACGCTTTCGCGAATGCGAGCCTGAATTTCTGGAGAATTACGTTTACATTTACGGTGATTTTCGAGGGCGTGTTGATCTATGCGATTTACAGAAAACAGGTGACCGGTTCGATCACTCTGGCGCAGTTGACCATTATGACGAGCCTTATGGTTGCCATGACCTGGATTTTGATCAGAGTCTTTGAAAACATCATGGAAATTTTGAAAAACGGTGTGTTTATCAATAACCTTCGTAATTTCCTGGAGTATGAGGAGAAGATTCCGCAGGATCAGGACGGTGAGCTGCCGGACAAGGTCTTCGAGAGTCTGGAGTTTCGGAATGTCAGCTTTTCCTATCAGGACGAAGGCACCATTCAGGACTTGTCGTTTGCAATCACCAGAGGGCAGACGGCGGCGCTGGTAGGACACAACGGAGCCGGCAAGACAACCATCATCAAGCTTCTGCTTCGTCTGTATGACCCCACAGACGGCGTGATTTTATACAACGGCAAGGATATCAGGACTTATAACCTGAAGGCTTACCGCGAGCTGTTTGCAACGACCTTCCAGGACTTCATGATTTTCGGTATGACGATCCGCGAGAATGTCCTGATGGGCAGGCATTATGACAATGAGGCGGAGCTGGTGGTCAAGGCGCTGAAGCGTGCCGGCGTATATGAGAAGGTGGAATCCCTTAAGGACGGGATCGACACGATGATGACGAAGGAATTCGACGAGGATGGTGTGGTGCTATCCGGCGGGCAGAGTCAGAAGATAGCGGTAGCGAGAACCTTTGTGAAGGATGCCCCGATGAAGATCTTCGACGAGCCGTCGAGTGCGCTCGACCCGATTGCAGAGTATGAGTTGTTCCAAAGCATCATGAAGGAAGGAAAGGATCATACGATGCTGTTTATTTCCCACAGGCTTTCCTCCGTCAAGAATTGTGACAAGGTCTTCATGCTGGAGAAGGGTCATCTGATCGAGGAGGGAACACACAACGAGCTGATCGCGGCAAACGGTAAGTATGCTGCGATGTATAAGAAACAGGCCATGAATTATCTGGCGCTGGAGAATGAAGAGGAGGTGAAGCTGTGAGCCGGAAAACTACCGAAAAAGAAAAGACAAAACAGACGGTAAAGGAAGTATTCGGCAATAACTTCTTTCTGTTAAAGCTGATGTTTCAGGCTTCCCCGTCCTATATGATTTTTATGGCGCTGGAGGCCATGCGGGGGCAGCTGTCCATTTTCTTCGAGCACACGGTCGGCATCGGCTATGTGCTGGAGGCTGCTGAGTTCGGCTATCCTTTTCGCAGGGTGGCGACAGTGATACTGATTCTCGCGGGCTGCATCACGCTGGGCATGGTATTTACCGTGTTTGTGGGCGATTATCTGGGAGAGAAGGAGCGCCCGAAGATTCGGGAAAGCATTAAGATGCTGCTGTATGAGAAGGCAAAGGAGCTGGATCTTGCCTGCTACGACAACCCGGAGTTTTACAATGAGCAGGTGCTTGCGATCTCCGAGGTGGATAAGCAGATCGACAGAGGGATCCAGTTTATCCAGAATACGATTTCCGGTATCACAGTGTTTGTATCCACAGGAATTTACTTCCTGATGCGGGACAAGGTGTCCATTGTGTTCGTTGCGGTATCGTTTGTCCTGTCGTTTGTATTCAATCAGTTATACAACAAGATGAATTACCTGGTGCGGATAGAAGGTCTGCCTTTTTCCAGAAAGAGGGACTATGTGAAGAGAATCTTTTATTTGAGCGATTACGCGAAGGAGATTCGTCTCAATCCGGAGGTCTCTGACATTTTGTTTGAGCGCTTCGAGGAGGCAAACGATGAGGTGTACCGCGTGGAGAAAAAGTATGCCCGGAAAAAGTTTGCGCTGGGATTTCTGCGCAGATATGTCAGCAATGCATTTTTCGGCGATGTGCTCTACATCTCCTATCTGGTATTCCAGGCAGCAGTGCGCGGCGCGTTGTCCTTCAGCACGGTTGCGATTTTGTACAATTCCTTCGGCCGACTCAAGGAAGGTATGAGAATCTTCACGGATGTATATCCGTTTGCGAGTGAGACCAGTCTCTATGTGAGCAAAATCAGGAAGTTTCTGGCCTACGAACCGCAGATTGTGTCCGAGGAAGGGCTGGTTCCTTCCGCGAAGGCGAAGGAGATGGAGCTTAGGAAGGTTTCCTTTGCCTACGGCGAGAGCGAAGAGATGCTGCTTTCGGACATTGACTTACATATTAGGCCCGGAGAGAAGATTGCGCTGGTTGGCTATAACGGAGCCGGAAAGACGACGCTCGTGAAGCTTTTGATGCGGCTGTACGATGTAAAGGGAGGTCAGATACTGGCTGACGGAATGGATATCCGCAGGTATGATGTAAAACAATACCGCGATACCATCGGTACCGTCTTCCAGGATTTCAAGATCTTTGGCGGAAATGTCAGGGAAAATGTCATATTGAATGTGGACGCATGCTGCGATGAGAAGAAAATCCGCCAGGCGCTGACAGACAGCGGGTTGATCCACAGAGTGGACAGGCTCCCGGCAGGTCTTGATACGCAGCTGACGACAGAGTTTGCGAAGGATGGGGTGAATCTGTCCGGCGGTGAGAGCCAGAAGCTTGCCATTGCGAGAGTCTTTTACAAGGACGCCGGTCTGATGATACTGGATGAGCCCTCCAGTGCGCTCGACCCGATCGCGGAGTATCAGCTGAATCACGCGATGCTGACGGCAACCCGGGACAAGTCGGTCATCTTTATCTCGCACCGACTCTCGACCACAAGACTGGCTGACCGCATCATTATGCTGGAGAACGGTCGGATTGTGGAGCAGGGAACGCATGAGGAGCTACTTCGCAAAAACGGCAAGTATGCGCAGATGTGGAAGGTGCAGGCCGGCGCATACATAGCAGTGTAGAAACTTAAAAAATTCTTAAAACACATGCCCCCTGTTTTCTGTTATCATTTAATTGCGATATTAGAAAACAGGGGGCATTGTTATGACAAGGGGATACGAGAAGGCCGGGAAGGTCATAGAAGAAGTGAAAAAAGCCGTCACCGGTAAGGATGATTGTGTGATGAAGGCGTTCGCCGCAATTCTGGCAGGCGGTCATATTTTAATTGAGGATGTGCCGGGTGTGGGGAAGACGACTCTGGCGACCGCGTTTTCCAGGGCGATGGCGCTGCAGAACAATCGTGTACAGTTTACGCCGGATGTCATGCCTGCGGATATTCTGGGCTTTAATATGTACCGCAAGGAGCAGGGTATTTTTACCTATCATCCGGGCAGTATTATGTGTAATCTGTTTCTGGCGGATGAGATCAACCGAACCTCTCCGAAGACACAGTCGGCGCTTTTAGAGGTCATGGAGGAGGCAATGGTGTCTGTGGACGGCGTGACGAGGGCTGTCCCGGAGCCTTTTATCGTCATGGCCACGCAGAATCCGAAAGGAAGTGCGGGAACCCAGATTTTGCCGGAATCCCAGCTGGACCGTTTTATGATCTGCATGAGTATGGGATATCCGGATGCGAGGAGCGAGATCGCCATTGCGAAGGGCCGTTCAAGCACAAGGAGCTTAAGTGAAGTGGAGAAGGTGATAAGCGCCGACGAGCTGATTGCCCTCAAGGAAGAGGTAGAGGAGGTCTTCGTACATAACAATATCTATGCCTACATTGTGAAACTGATGTCCTCCACCAGAGAGAATCCTTATATCGAACTGGGTGTCAGCCCCAGAGGAACCATCGCCTGCACGCGTATGGTGAAGGCGTGGGCATTTCTGCAGGGAAGAAACTTCGTGATGCCGGAGGATGTCGAGGATGTCTTTGTCGATGTGGCAAAGCACAGAATCGTTCTGAACACGAAAGCAAGAGTCTCCCATGTGACGCCCGAGGCGGTGTTAAAGGAGATACTGACAGGTGTAAAGCAGCCTGCATCCTACATGGAAAGGGCGGATTATCGTGACTAGCTTTATTTGGGGGAGCTGTCTGTTTTTTGTACTGCTCTATCTTGCACTCATCTTTGAAAGTAGTTCACTGTTACTGCTTTGCCTGGTCGAAGCAGTTCTTTTGATGCTTGCCGTCTGCTACCTGAGAAAGGATCTCAGACAGCTCAAGGTATGGATCGAGATGCCGGTCTCGATCGCACAGAGAAACCGGGAGTTCCATACGAAGCTGACCGTTGCGCATGTGAAAAGGACAGGATACCGCAAGGTTAAGGTTCTGGTGGAGTATGGCAACAACATGAAAAAGAGACCGTCCAAAACCTTTCTGACCATTGCCTCGGTGCCGGCAGGTAAGTCTGCTTATCAGTTCGGCCTGACGATTCAGGCGCCCGGCTGTTATGATTTTCGCCTGAAAAAAGTGCGGGTCTATGATATGTCGGGTCTTTTCTATGCGGAGAAAAAGCTTGAGGGGTGTGCCAGTGCGATGGTAATGCCAAAGATTCGGGAGATTCCCGTCAGCATCGGGGAGAGGGTCTCTCTATTCTTTGCAGATGCGGATGTCTATGACGAGCTTCGCCCCGGTTACGATCCGGCGGAGACCTTCGGAGTGAGAGAGTTTCGTGACGGAGATAAGCTGCCTACGGTGCATTGGAAACTGTCTGCGAAGACGGACGAGCTGATGGTGCGGGAACGCAGTCTTCCCAAGGCCTGTCCGGTCGTTTGTTTCCTGAATTCCAATACAAAGGAAGAGGGAGCCATGCTGGAGCTTGTGGCTTCGCTGTCCTTCTCCATGATGGATGCGGGGTGCCCGCATTTTTGTGTCTGGAAGAGCATGTCCGACAAGGATCTGATTCGGACGAGGGTGGACGATGAGGAGAGTTTTTACCTGTTTTTGACAGCGTTTATGCAGGACAGGGCGCCGGAGGAGATGCAGGACATAGAGGATAGGTATTATGAGAAATACCGGGGCGAGCATTATCTGCATGAGATTTTGCTGGAGGACGGTAAGCTGTATCTGGATGATGCCCGCATCGAGGATACGGAGCATATGGAACTGATTATGAATTGACGAGGAGCGGAAGTGAGACAGTTTCGAAAAGGTAAGGCGGTTCGATGGTCAGAGACATCGAATGCGATAATTGCATATTCGGGGAAAGAAGCCCTTCTACAGCTGACGCTGTTGTATTTCACGGCGGTGTCAGGCATATATACGACGCTTGCCATCGTTGCCGATTTGTTCACCGGGATGATTCTGGGCATAAGGGGAATGCTTTTTGTGCTCGCGGAGACAGCTGTGCTGGAGGTCGTCTATGAGGTGCTGTTTCCCTGGCTGGAGAGTCGCCTGAAGCCGGACGCGGAGAGACTGCATCGGTTTGTGCTTGCGGCAGCAGGGCTGATGATAGCCGGTGTCGGTGCCGGGCTGTTCTATGGAAGGAACTCTCTTCTGTTGACAGACGGAATGGCGGCCATCGGCTGGACTTACCTGCAGAGGATCAACAGGTATTACAACACTTCATTCGGAATGTCCTCCGGAAGTGTGGAGGGCGTGGCAATCGCGCTGCTGTTTGTGATAATGCTGACCATTTTTGTGATTCAGAATCTGTCCTTTCTGACGAAACGAAAAAAGGTCTGGCTGATTCCTTCTGCGATTGTCTGTATCGCTACCATGATAATCGGGGTCATTCCGGGCTGGCGATGTCTGTTTTGGATATGTGTATCCTTTTATTTGACGGGCGTGTGTGAGGAACATACCGGCAGGGTGGGAACGCCTGCCGGAGGAGAGCGTAGACATACGCAGAGCAGACGAAGCGACAGACGGATACGAGGGCTCGAGGTCGCGCTTCTGCTCGCCGTGTTTGGAATCGTGACAATCGTGGGAAAAGGCCCTTCCGAGAAAATGCTGCAGAAGAGTCCCGAGGTGAAGGAATTCCAGACCCGGATGGAGGATAAGATAAAGGAACTGGCCGGGGATCCGGCGTCTATTGTGACAAACATAGCAAACAATACCGTGACAAATCTCTCCAGGAAGAGAATCTCCAATCGTCGTCCCGGCTTTCGCGGCAAAGAAATCTGTACCATTACCTCAACGCAACGCCCCGAAACGAATCTGTATCTGAAGGATTTTCAGGGCGGGGTATATGAAGACGGCGGATGGAATCAGGATGAGAAGAACTTTCGGGAGGCGTGCAGTGACGCCGGGTACGACACCTTTCCCCTGCAGCAGGCACTGGTACAGGCAGTGTATGAAGGCTTTGCGGATGTACAAGCCACCGTATATCAGCTTCGGTATGAGGCCCGAAGTGATATGCTGCTGGCACCCTATTTTGTGGACGCATCAGAGTTTTCCGAGGATGAGCTGAGCGGGGATGTTCTGGCAAGGAAAGCATTGTTTTCCAACAGATCAGAGGTCAGGGGGCTGACAGGCAACAGGCTGTCTGAAAAGCAGGTTAGCAAAATATCCAACCGGACCTTTCCGGATGGCATCGAGGAAGCCATAGACTGGTATGACCGATATGCGGCCGGGGCATATCTGGATGTGCCCGATACGATGCCGGTTCTTGGCAGGCTGACAGGGGAGATTGGCAATCCGACCCCGCGTTATACCACCGAAGAACGCAACGAGGAACGCCTTCTGGCTGCCTATCGGGTGTCGACAATACTTTCCAGGTATCGTTACAGTCTGGAATTGGAGGATATCGGGTCGGGAGAGGACCCCGTGGAGCATTTCCTGGTCAGGGAAAAGGCCGGTTATTGTGTACACTTTGCATCTGCAGGCGTGCTGCTTCTTCGTAAGATGGGGGTTCCCGCCAGATACGCGGCCGGATATATGCTCTCGGCGGATCAGTTTAAACAGGACGGGCAGGGAACTTACACAGCGACTGTGAAGGACGAGGACGCCCATGCTTGGGCAGAGATTTACCTTGAGCATATCGGGTGGGTGCCCGTTGAAATGACGCCGGGATACGGGTCGGAATTTGCAACGGTCGCGCAGACGCCGGAGGAAGAGGATGGTGCGACAGAGTCTTCCGCGGAAGAATCGTCAGGCTTGGAGGAATCGGAGCCGTCAGAGGAGTCGTCCGAAGAACCGTCTGAGGAATCGTCCGGGGAATCGGGCGAACTGACCGGGATACAGGAAGGCGAAGCGACCGATATCGAAGAACAGGGACAGGCAAGCCTGATGCTCTGGGACATTTTCAAGAAAGTACTCAAGGTCGCGGTAAAACTGTTTGTCGGTTTTGTGATTCTGCTTTTGCTGTTTCAGGTCATCAGACATCGTATTCGGGCCTACTACCGTGTGGTCGAGAGAGAGTTGAAAAGAAGGCGGTACAGACACCTGATCCGCAGAATCAACCGCAGGATTTTCCGGGGCATGAGGCGCAGCGGACGGTTTCATTCCCTGCATCCGACCGACGCGGAGTATGCAAAAGCGTTGAAGGAGAGATATCAGGAGATTCCGGAGGAGACCTGGGATGCCTACATGCAGGTGGTAAAGCAGGCCACCTTTTCAAAGAATGACATGACAGAAGAACAGGCGAAGCTTTGTTATACAATTTATCAAAAAGTCAGGCTGATACGATACTAATATCAGCGTGAAAGGAGACGACATAGCAAGATTGGATCATTATGATGTATACATGCACGGACAGATTCCGGGAACACATATCGGAACGAAGTTGCCCCGATGCTGAAGGAGTTTTACCGGGAGAAAAGCGTTGATTTGGAGTCCCTGTTCTTTGACCCGGACTATGCCGGCTTGATGGACTATGTGGTTGTGGCGGATCTGGTACGCTCTCCGTAAAGAAAGAAGAAATGCACGTATTACAAGAATTGCTGCAACAGCGGCAGCAT